>DAIQPL010000209.1:0-7504 GCA_036787395.1 Flavisolibacter sp.
CAACCAGGTATATCCCTGGTCGTTGATACGATAATTCATTAATTTTTTCTGTTCTTCAGGAGACCCCGCTTCAGGAGTATCGGCATACAATCTTATTTTATCACGATACCTGCCGCCCAACAATTGCCATGCAGGCACATTATAAGCTTTACCACATATATCCCAAAGCGCCATTTCTACGCCGCACACACCGCCGGCCTGGCGACTTTGACCACCAAACTGTCTTATGGATTTAAATATTTGTTCTACGTTACAAGGGTTTTGTCCCAGCAAGCGGCTTTTCAACATTAGAGCATAGCGTTCATCGGCTCCGTCCCTTACTTCCCCCAAGCCATAAATTCCCTGGTTGGTATCAATGCGAATAATAGAAGTGCGCCCTAACACCGTTGTGGTTGCATAACGTAAATCGGTTATTTTTAAATCAGATGGCGCAGAAAAGCGATTTACTTTTTGTGTGCTTTGAGCAATTATTTCTTCAATAGGCGAAAACATAAAGGCGCCTCCTAAGGCAATTCCGCCCAGCGCAGATTTTTTTAAAAACGTTCTACGGGGATTTTCCTGTTGTTCCTGGGTACTGGCGTTATTTATTTCTTCAGTGGTGTCCTGATCTTTCAGGCCCATTTTTTTCAAAATTTTCTGTGAAGGAGTCATGATGTAAATTTTAAGTTTAGGCAGTATATAATCTTGAACAAATTGAGATTGGAATTACCAGGTCCTGCTTTTCATGTATTCATCTAATTCTTTTCTTGTCATGGGAAGGTTTTTTTGTTCGTCCAGCCACTTCAAAAAATCCTTTTTTATTTCGTCAGTCCATTGCTGGTCAATCTGTCCGGGCGTATATTTTCCTTCTCTTAATCGCTGATGTCCAAAGGCATCTCTCAGTTGAACAAATTCAGAACTAAGAACAAGATCTTCAACGAGTGCAGCTGGAATAAATATGGTACCTGTTTTTTTCGCCAGTACGGCATCCCCTGGTAAAACCGTTGCCCTGCCAATGCGGATGGGAACGTTAATACCGGCAAGCATCATTTGTTGAATGTAGGAAGGATCGGAACCTTTAATCCAACCATTAAATCCTTTTATAGCTTCAAGGCCTTCGATATCTCTTACGGAACCATAAAAAATTACTCCTCTGTGTGATTTAGCATAAATAGCATTTCCGAGGTTATCACCTATCAAGGTGCCATCAACAATTTTTCCATAGCTGTCTGCTATATACACATCTCCATCCTTTAATACATCAATGGGCCATGAGTTGGTACCGCCAAGACGCCCTTCCGCTTTTCCTTTTTCTTTGATTAATTTATCAACATCCGGCCTCATAGGCATGTATTGAGCAGTCACTGCGCGTCCGACCATTACCGAATCAGGCCGGATAACCATCCAGTCATTTTCATACTGGTTCTGGTATCCTTTGTTTCGCAGGTAGCCCCATGCTTCTTCCATAGAAACATTTTTAAGACGGTTTAAAAATTTATCAGAGACTTTTGGTCTGCCATCCGGAGATCGTTCGCCAGTCCACTCGGGAGTTAAAGCTTTAATTTGATCGACGCTTAATGTGACTTGTTGCGCTGCCAAAGCAAAAAAATTAAATACAAAAAAGAGAAGGAAAACTGATCTTCTATTCATAAAGCATATTTTATTTGGAAGTTTAATTTACTATTTTAGTTGTTCTTGAAACACTGCGATTTCATTAGTTATTTCATCCTTCAATAATTCATAAATGCGTTCAAATCTTTCAAAACTTTTTATATAAATTTCATGGTGTAATAGGTTTGGCTCATAAGATGCTGCAATTTTTTTCGCTGGGAAAGGCTGTAATTCCATTGCTTCAATACCAACCATGACAGCTCCTAAAGCCGAACTTTCAACAGCCCCGGAAACCAACACTTTTATATTACACATATCGGCAAGCATTTGCAACCATAAACTGCTATGGACAAATCCTCCCGTGGCATGTATTTCCGTGATTGCCTTTTTTTCCAACAAAACTTTTGCTATGCTATACATTGAATAAATCACTCCCTCCATACAGGCCCTTATTAAATGGGCTTTTGTATGACGAATGCTTAAACCAAAGTAAATGCCCTTCGCTTTTGAATTCCAAACCGGTGCTCTTTCTCCAAGAATATAAGGAACAAAAATCAGGTCTTCACTACCAGCCTTTACACTCCCGGCTCTTTGAAATAAATCGTCAAAAGATTCTGTCGTTTCTAATAAATTATCTTTCAACCATTCTAATACAACCGCCCCATTATTGCTGGGACCTCCAATTATGTATTGGCGATCCTTAACATGATAGCAAAATGTACGCATATATATATCCGTTTCTACCGATTCAACTACTACTCTTGCTGCACCGCTTGTCCCAATTGAAATAGCCATTGAATGATCATCAATGGCGCCGGTTCCTAGGTTCGCCATGGCGCCGTCGCTTCCACCTATGATAAATGATGTCCCCAGAGGAATAAGACATTGAAGTCCATTATACGTTACGCCGGTTCCAGTATATATATATTTAGATTTTGTAGAAACAACATTGGATAAAGATGATGTTGTAATGCCAAGAAAATTTAAAATTTTGTCGTCCCACACCAGGCTTTTTAAGTTAAGTAGCCCGGTAGCAGAGGCAATTGATGTGTCCACTACAAATTCTTTGAAAAATTTAAAGAAAATGTATTCTTTAATGCCAATAAACTTATCTGCCTGAATAAAAGTATCAGGTTCATTTTCCTTTAACCATATGAGTTTGCATAGAGGTGACATGGCATGAATTGGCACTCCCGTGTTATGATAAATTTTTCTGCCCCATTCGGTATTTTTTAAGTCTTCTGCTATTTCACCCGCCCGGTTGTCAGCCCATATGATACAATTGGTGAGTGGCTGCCCGGTTTTATCTATTACTAACAAGCTATGCATGGCTGCACTAAATGCCACCAATAACGGAGTGCAACCAGGTAACGATGTTATTACCTTATTGGCCGCTATTAGCACAGCCTGAAAAACTTCCTCCGGGTTCTGCTCACTCCAGCCCGGTTGTGGATGGTACATTTTATAAGTGCAGGAATATGACGCAAGTGCCCTGCCATCCTCAGACAAAGCTATTGCCTTTGCAGAAGTTGTGCCCACATCAATACCTAAATAATACACCATACACAGAAAAGTTTATCAGCTCGAAAGTTGCCCAACATAATTTCTTAAAGGGATTATAGCATGCTTGTAGAAGTTGAAAAACCAATTGAAGGACCAACTCCAGAAAAAAAAGGGCCTGCTAAATCAATTTACTTATCCCAAAACAGCCGTGTCGCCATATTATCTGCGCCCTGACGTGTAACAGCCTCTTGATAATTAACTGTATTTGCTGACTTTTCTCTTAATGGATAGATCTGTCTTCTGATAAAACTATTTTTTACAGCAGGATCCGCCTGAGGGTATGGATTTGCCGCTAACGCCGGATATCCACTTCTACGGAAATTCGACCAGGCTTCTGTCCCGTTTAAAAATGAAGCAATCCAATATTGAGTATTGATTTGCTCTAAGGCCCTATTTGGATCAAATGGATGGGCAGATAGGTAAGCATCTTGCGCCGACGTAGCTATCGTTGCTGAAACGTCAAAGGTTTTCATTTGGTCCATATGTGCCCTTACTCCAGCATTATAAAACGTGGCCGCACTTCCGGCAATCCAGGTTCGTTGCGCAGCTTCAGCTAATAATAATTGTGTTTGTGCATAGGTGATAAAAAAATCAGGAGCTTCATTTTTGGCAACAGTCTGGCGGTTTAATTGTGAATACTTAAAAGCGGCCCCTATTTTTCCCGGATAATTAGGCGCATTAACGATAGTATTTTGATTATATCCATATGGTAATCCTTCCTGGTTGGCAGGATTTACATCAGCAGGAAGTGCTGCGGGTAAAGAACTTGCCGGGGTTGCATATTTAACGGCAATTACTGCTAATCGCGGATCGTTGTTATTTTTTAGCGTATCAACAAATGCCTTGGCTAAATAATAATTCGCTCTTTCTGTTCCTGTAAAAGCATTGGAATTTGGGTGTGTGAATGCAGAATTATACTGGATAAAAGCATTGTCTGCATTTGATTGCATGGTACCACCATTTGCAGGATCGACAGCAATAAGAACATATTGTTTTGCCTTAACTGCATCAACTTTGGTAAGCCGCATAGCAACTCTCAATAAAATGGAATTTCCAAGCCTTTTCCATTGTGCAATCTGTGTACTTGCCGAGGCTCCGTAGAATAAGTCACCAGGCTCTGTTTTTTTACTGGCATCAAGTGCTTTAACAGCTTCTGTTAACTCTTTCAGCAAATCATCATAAATAAGTTTTTGATCATCATATTTTGGAAGATAAGTTTGACCTATAAAAGCCGTTCCAGCATCAAAATAAGGTACATCACCATATGTATCGACCAATATCTGAAAAACAAATGCCTTCCAAATACGGGCCATATTATATAGATTGCTACGAGCGGCATCTGTCTTTGTTTTATTAATGACATCTGTTAAAAGCTTAACTGGTCCATTGGTGCCGTTGTTATTATTGTTATACAAATTATTAAAAGTAGCACTTGAATTAGGGTCGTAATAAGCATTGTGGTTACCACCTTCGATAACGCCATCAAAGGGATTGATTATTTGTTGAACAATAGCGTCAGGATAAAGCAGGTGCTGATATGAGGTAGTAAATTGAGCATTTGAGAAAAGGTATCCAGGATCGAGATTTGTCGCAAGAATTGGATTCTGATTTACTTTTTCGAAATCTTTATCGCAGCTGCTAATACCTGATAGTATAACAGCCAATGCAAATGATAGAAGAATTTTTTTCATGACAATTTTGTTGACGTTATAATTTGATATTAACATAAAATCCGTAACTGCGGGTAGTGGGTAACGTGTGTGATTCAATTCCCTGTAAAAAATCCTGAGCAGACAAACTTGCTTCGGGGTCCAGGTTATCAATATATTTTTTTATCATTAGCAAATTGTAGCCAGTTAGGGAAAGATTAATTCCTTTGATAAATCCTGCTTTGATCAATTTTGATAGATCATAACTAATGGTTAAAGATCTCCATCTAATAAAATCACCTTTATAAATAAATGGAGTAGCAATGTTGGTGCTGCGGTAGGTAGCATAAAAATCTTCAGCTTCTACTTTGGTAGTATTTGGTGCTCCGTTTTCATAACCTTCAAATAAAACCCCTCCTTCCCGTCCAACCAAAGAAGGTTTCGATAAACCGTGGCGAAGGAAATTTAAGTTCGAATTGGACATAATTTTATTGCCGCCCTTAAAATCTATTTGTGCAAAAACTTTTAACTCTTTATATGTAAATGTATTTTGCCATGCACCTGTATACGTGGGAATTGCACTCCCAAATGTTACCGGAACCGCTGTTCCAAGAGGTTTACCTCCGGAGGTTTTAATATTGCCTTTATCGTCGCGTTGGTAATCAATACCACGTAAGGAAGCAAGAGGCATTCCAACTTCATGTGACACCGTCCCAAAGAATTCTCCACTACCTACGTCGAGTCTTGCCTGATTATTTGCAAGCGAAATAACTTCACTGTTATTAATGCTTCCGTTTATACCAGTTTCCCAGGTAAAATTCTTTGCTTTTACAGGCATTACAATCAATAACATCTCGTAGCCTTTGTTGCGCAATTTTCCAAGGTTCACTTTGGTTTGGCTATATCCAGAAGCATTCGAGATATCGACGTTTAAAATTTCATCTTCTGTATTTTTCTTATAGGCTGCAAAATCCAGAGTTGCCCGACTATCAAACAATCGTAACTCGAAACCTACTTCTGCTTCTTTAACCTTTAATGGTTTTAAGTTTGCATTAGGGCTGGTGTTTGTTGCAATACCTCCAAGTGCAACACCATTTAAGGGATTAGAGTTAATAGAATAGTACAAATTGCTGGAATAGGGATCGGTATCTCCTCCAACTTCAGCATATCCACCTCTTATCTTGGCATAGTTTATCCATCCTGGTAAAGAAAGCGCCTGGCTTAAAATAAAACTAACGTTAGCCGAAGGGTATAAATAGTTATTAGACTGCGGATTCAAAGTTGAAAACCAATCATTGCGGGCAGTCAGATTTAAGAACAAATAATTATCAAAAGAGAATTCGGCTGAACCGTAAAGCGAATTAACGCGTCGTTCTGAATAGGTGTAATTAGGGCTTTTTGTTTGCCCATTTCCTATGGTATAAAGGTCACGGACATAAAAGTTGGTAATTGAAGTAGACATATTAGTATATATCTGTTTCATTTGATTGCCACCCGCGGTGACATCAATTCCAAATTTTCCGAAAGCATGATTAGCCCCAAATAAAAAATCCATGTTACGTTCTCTGAAAGTGGTTACATCCTGGTAATACACTCCATTAAACCCTACGCTTGCAGATGGTATGGAACGCGTGCCCGTTGGGCGATTGTAATCATAAGGCCGCGTATAATAGTCCTGTCCAAATCTTCCCTGTGCATATAGCCATTTTGTAAGTTGGTATCTCAAAGAAGCGTTGCCGAAAATTCTGTCTCGATGAACATTTTCAAAGCGCTCATAAGCAATCCAATACGGATTGTTGCGGTTTGTAAACCGGGAAAGGGGCATTTCATTTCCGTTAACGTCCTTGTAATTATTTAACCAGTCTACATCGAGACTGGTTGCAAGAGTATAGATGGTAGTGTTAGTGTTCATATCCTGAATACCAATTTGCGGAGGATTGTGGTTGTACTCGTTTGAATAATTAGCATTTAATTGAACGGAAAACTTTGGTGTAAGGTTATAGCTTAACCCGAGGTTAGCTATTTTCTTATGATAATCCGAATTGGGAACGATCGCAGTAGCATTCGTGTTTGAAAAACCAAGACGGAAACTGCCGTTTTCGTTTGCACCCGATAATGCCACACCAGTAGTTACGTTATTGCCAGTACGATAAAATTTTTTAATTCTGTCCTTGTGAGCAAGATAGGGTTGAGTAGAGCCATCAAATATTATTTGTGGTGAACCATCGAGTTTGGTACCGAAACTATGTACGCTCATGCTCTGCGCATCAGCTAAATTAGCAGGACGCTTTCCGTTTTCACCCTCACCATATTCGTATTGAAAATCTGTATAATCTAAAGCCTCCTCCATCTGAACGTTTGAAGTTATTTCTACGCCAATCCCCTTGTTTCCACGGCCGGTTTTTGTAGTTATTATAATAGCCCCATCCTTCGCCCTTGAACCGTACAATGCTGCTGCCGGTGCACCTTTTAATACGGTCATTGACTCAATGTCATCAGGGTTGATACTTTGTAAACCATCGCCCTGATCTGAAGAGCCCCCAGTGGGGTTGCCCGTGCCGTTGGCATTTGAATTAGCTCCAGAAATGGATGAGTTATTTATAGGCACGCCATTTACTATAATTAACGGTGAATTATTAGCTCCAAAAGATGATTGCCCACGTATCCGAATTTTAGATGACCCGCCCGGTCCACTGGCTGGA
>DAIQPL010000210.1:0-7503 GCA_036787395.1 Flavisolibacter sp.
AAAGCCGTAATCTCGCACAAATACTTACTTAGTTCGCGAACCATAAAGCTATAGCCTTCCACCTGGTTGGCAGGAGCAAAGGGATGGATCTTGCTCCAGTGTGCCCAGCTCAAAGGGATCATTTCGCTGGCCGCATTCAACTTCATTGTACAGCTTCCAAGAGGAATCATACCGTGCACCAAAGAAAAATCTTTGCCCTCCAGTGACCTTACATAACGCATCATCATTGTTTCGCTGTGATGTGTATTGAAAACGGGGTGCGTTAAAAAGTCGGATGTACGTGTTAAGGAAGTTGGAATAATATCTAATTGGCCTTCGTGTTCTAATTCATATGCTACCGGGTCTACAGCATTCACAAAAGAGTTGATCACGTCAAACAGGTCGGAAGGAGTAGTGGTTTCATCCAATGAAATACCAATAAGGTTATTGCTATAGTAGCGGAAGTTAAGCTGCTGACGTTCTGCTTTTTCCCTGAAAGGTGTTACATCATTCACACGAACAACAACGGTGTCAAAAAAATATTCACTTACCAATTCATAACCACGTTCCTCCAATGCAATGGCTAAGGTTTGGGTTAACAAGGCTACACGTTTAGCAATATTACGTAAGCCATTTGGTCCATGGAAAACAGCGTACATGGCAGCCATGTTGGCCAACAAAGCCTGTGCTGTGCAAATATTTGAAGTAGCTTTTTCACGTTTTATATGCTGCTCTCTTGTCTGCAAGGCCATGCGCAAGGCACGGTTACCTTGTGCATCTACACTAACGCCAATGATTCGCCCCGGCATGCTGCGTTTAAATTCATCTTTTGCAGCAAAAAAAGCTGCATGCGGTCCGCCATAACCCAAGGGAACACCAAAACGTTGCGAAGAACCTAGTGCTACGTCTGCGCCCAATTCGCCGGGAGGCGTTAAAAGAGTTAAGGCTAAAAGGTCTGTTGCCATGGCCACAAAGCCGTCAATGGCGTGTACTTTGTCAATAAAACTTCTGTAGTCTTCAACTGAGCCTTTATCGTTTGGATACTGCACCAAAGCGCCAAAATATGTTTTATCGATCTGAGCTTTTTTGTAATCGCCAAAAACCACTTCTATGCCAACCGGAATGGCCCTGGTTATGACCACATCTTTCGTTTGAGGGAACACGTCCTCGTCAACAAAGAATTTTGGACGAGCGATATGATTAATGTCCCGGTTTAATGTATTGAAGAACATAGTCATAGCTTCTGCAGCTGCAGTTGCCTCATCTAACAAAGAGGCATTAGCAAGCGGAAGTGCAGTAAGATCACTTACTACGGTTTGAAAGTTGAGCAAACTTTCCAGCCGGCCCTGTGAGATTTCTGCCTGGTAAGGTGTATACTGGGTGTACCAGGCGGGGTTTTCAAAAACATTGCGAAGAATAACACTTGGTGTTATGGTATCGTAATATCCCTGGCCAATATAATTTTTAAAAATTTTGTTCTTAAAAGAAACATCCTTGATGTGATTCAAATATTCTGCTTCACTCATAGCAGTAGGAAGATTAAGCTCATGCTGCATGCGGATAGAGGGTGGAACGGTCCTGTCTACCAGTTCATCAAGGCTATTGACACCAATGGTCTTCAGCATTTCCCGGGTTTGGTTTTCATTGGGGCCAATATGGCGTGTCTGAAATTCTTTGGATTGGGCTTCAAAAAGGCTCATAATTACAAAACTCCTTATTAAGGCCGCAAAGGTAAGGTAGTTTGATGTTTGTGTTTTACAGTTTGCACCTTGAATGCGGCAATTAACAAGGTGCTATAGATTAAGTGCTTTTTGTGCACGGCGGCCGGTCGAAAAACCCAAAAGTGCAGGGTTTGTTTTGGAACTCTAAACTTGCCGAATAGGATAATAGAACCCTGAAGAGTGCGACGCAACATGAGTTTTATAGTAGCAAGGAAGCCGGGTCCATAATCTTTAATCGGGGTTAACGTTTGTTTTCGGTTCTTTGCACCATGTCTTCCGACATTTTACATAACTGGCAAAAAAAGGGCAAGGAAAAACAAAAACAATACAAGAGCTTTTTGCAACGGGCGGATAAGAACAAGGTACTAAAACAATTACCTCAACTGCACGAAGAAGCTTTTGGAAAAGTGGATTGCCTGCAATGCGCTGCCTGTTGTAAAAATTATTCTCCGCGGTTCAAGACTCCTGATGTAAAGCGTATCAGCAAGCACCTGGGTTTGAAGGAAAGCACTTTTATAGAAACTTATTTAAGGGTTGACGAAGAAGGTGATTTTGTAGTAAAAACCTCTCCCTGTCCTTTTTTGGGAACAGATAATTTCTGTTCTGTTTATGAAGTACGTCCTTCTGACTGCGCCCGTTTTCCGTACACAGATGAAGATGTGCTTTTTAAAAGGCAAAAACTTACGTTGAAAAATGCAAGTTTTTGTCCTATTACTTTTTATGTATTGGAAAAATTAGAGCAGCAGTTGAAATGATCCACCAGTTTTGACAATAATTATTGCTCTGATTAAAAGCCTTGGCTGATTTAAAACTTTAAATAGCAGTGCTTTTAATATTCAAATTTCCGTAAGCTGGGTGCTTTAAACCAGGAAAGTATCACAACTAAAAGTGTCATGCTTCCTCCAAAAATAACAGCAGGCGCCGCACCCATAATTCTCGCCGTAAAGCCGCTTTCAAATTGACCTAATTCATTTGACGAATTGATGAACATGGAGTTTACAGAACTCACTCTTCCCCGCATCTCATCAGGGGTGGTAAGTTGTAAAATAGTGCCACGTATTACAACGCTGGTGCCATCCAACATGCCGGCAATGAGAAGAACAGCAAAAGAAAGCCAGTAAAATCTTGATAGTCCGAATAGGATGATGCATAAACCAAAACCTGCTACAACGTACATTAATATTCTGCCTTGGTGTCGTCTTAGAGGACTAAATGTGATGATAATAATCATGATAATGGAACCGATATCAATGGCTGCGTTCAACCAGCCAAAACCAATAGGGCCTACTTTTAAAATGCGGTCAGCAAACTCCGGTATTAATGCCACTGCACCGCCAAATAGAACAGCAAAAAGATCAAGCGATATAGCCCCTAATAATGTTTTGTGGTTGAAAACAAAGCGCAGTCCTTCTTTCACACTATCCCATGCCTTTATGGCTAGATTAGTATGAAGGATAGGTTTTTTTTCAATCCTTGATAAGACAATTGCCGCTAACAACACATAAAACAAAATAATATAAAATGTAGCATGCACGCCAATGAACGCAATCAGGAATCCGGCGGAAGCATGGCCGAAAATGGAAGCAGCCAACCACGAGGTGGAACTAATGCTGGCAGCAAACTGTAAAATATTCCTGGGAACCAGTTGTGCAATAATAGCATTGGAAGTAGGGCCTGCAAAGGAGCGAATAATACCTGTAAGAAAAACAATACCGTAAAAAAGCCAGGATAAATTTTTTACGGAAAGATTATTTTCAATTGAAGGCATTGTGATAATTATTAATCCCAGGACACATAACGAATAAGAAAGAATTCCCTTCAGTAACAATGTTCTTTTATCTGAACGGTCAATGACATGCCCAGCATAAAGTGCCAGTGAAAAAACCGGAATAAACTCAGCAAGTCCCACGATGCCAATTGAAAAAGAGCTTCCTGTTAAATGAAATAATTTGTAGGCAACCACAGTAGCTACCATACGTAAAGCCATGATATAAAAAAACCGGACAAAGACATAAAACCTGAACTCTTTATGATTTAGGGGAGATAGACTCTGCGATTTAAATTCCATGCGATGGCAAAGATAGAGGGAGATAAGTTTGAGGTTTGTAGTTTATGGTTTCTGGTTCTTTGGGTGCCAGATTTTTTAATTTTTGCAGTTTTGCTGACAGATAAGAATAACTTGCGTAGGTACTACCTTATGATAGCATTAGTTACTATCTCTGTTGCCTTGCTTTAAAGAATCTTTCGAACTGAGGCTCAACTGTAAACCACAAACTTTAAACTATAAACCACTTAAGGTAAGCTTACATAATGCTGTCCTTCAGTATATTCTTTGTCCAGCGCTTCTATAATGATTTGCAAGTGTTTTTCATTGCCAAGGAAATCAGCATCGGTTACATCCACAAAAATTGTTTTTAAGTTATGCTGTTTAATGTAACGAGTATAGGTTTCCTGTATGCTGAAGAGATAGTCATCAGGAATTTTTTGTTCATAAGATCGGTTTCTTTTTTTTATATTTTGTTGCAGCTTATTTACGGGGGCGTGCAGGTAAATTAAAATTTCGGGTTGCACCAGCTGTTGGTGCATAATGTCGAACAATCGTTGATAAAGCCTAAACTCTTCTTCGGACAAATTGATCTTGGCAAATAGCAGGCATTTTGTAAACAGGTAATCAGAGATTGTTAAGTTTTGAAAAAGGTCTTTTTGCTGGACCAGTTCCTTTAATTGTTTAAAGCGTTCGGCCATAAAAAATAACTCCAGCGGAAATGCAAATTGCTGTGGATTTTCATAAAACTTGGGAAGAAAGGGATTGTCGGCAAATTGCTCCAGTACAAGGCGAGCATTAAAATGTTTAGATAGCAAATGGGCTAAGGTTGTTTTGCCCGCTCCTATATTCCCTTCAATTGTAATAAACGTGTACTTCATCAGCAGTTAGTGGTGGAAGTGGGCAAAGTAAATATTGTTATCCGAAGTGGTCAAGTAAATTTATACACCCTCAACGGGTCAGTGCATTCTGCTAAAAGACGGGAGATACTCTTTTTATAGACAGGATGAATTTTATCAGCAGCAATATCGTTCAGGCATTGAAGAGCAAACCGCCGGTTTTGCATTTCAGGATGCGGGATTTTTAAATTATGAATATTGATGATGTCATTTTCAAACAATAAAATATCGATATCAATAATCCGCGGTCCATATTTTACATCCCGCTTTCGGCCTAGTTTTTCTTCTATGTCAAGTATAGAAGATAAAAGCCCTTCCGGCGACAACTTTGTTTGTATAGCTAATGCCTGGTTTAAAAATTTTTCCTGGTTTGTAAAGCCCCAGGCTTCTGTTTCATAAACAGCAGATTGTTTGAAAATGTTTCCGCCTTCTTTTGCAATACACCCTTTTGCTTTGGATAAATAGTCAACCCGGTCACCCATGTTTCCACCTATAAGCAAATAAGCTTCCTTCATATTTGTTTAAATCAAGTAGCTTCAAATATCTTTTATTTTTGAAGACTGAATAAATCAATATGAGAAGCTTTTTTAAAATGTTCTTTGCCTCTTTACTTTCCATCATTGTCTTTTGCCTCATTCTTTTCTTTCTTTTAATCGCCCTCATAAGTAGGCTGACAACCAAAGACAAGCCAGATGTAGCAGAAAAATCTGTTTTGATTTTAAACCTTGATAAGCACTTTAATGAACGCAAACATGAAGCGCCATTTTCAAATTTTTCAGAGGAAGGAGATGACCCGGGTTTGTTTGATGTGGTTCGTTTAATCAATTATGCGAAATCGGATAATAATATTTCCGGGATTTATCTTCAGGCCAATGGGAATGGAAACGGATTTGCTTCCAGTAATGAGTTAAGGAATGCTTTATTGAATTTCAAAACGTCAAAAAAGTTTGTCATTGCTCATGGAGATATGATGTCACAGCAGGCTTATTTTATTGCTAATACAGCTGATAAGGTGTATGTAAATCCGAGTGGAATAATAGAGTGGAATGGATTTAGTGTAACTCTTCCTTTTTTAAAAGGTCTTTTGGATAAGCTGGATATTAAAGCACAGATTTTTTATGCAGGGAAGTTTAAAAGTGCTACGGAAATATTTCGCACAGAACACATGACGCCTGAAAACAGGTTGCAGACAAATGAGTGGTTGGGCGATATGTATAACTATTTTCTTGTGCAATCTTCCAATGCAAGAAAAATAGATACAGCTACTTTGCACCAATTGGCTAATACGGCAAGTATCCAAACACCACAAGATGCTGTAGCAAATAAATTAATTGATGGTGTGAAATACGACGACGAAGTAAAAGAAGAACTCAAAAGAAAATTAAACATTGACAAATACGATAAGCTGAATTTTATTTCGATAAACAAATACAATGAAGCCATTAATTTGAGAAAAGGAGGAAGTAACCGCATAGCTGTGATTTATGCCCAGGGCGATATTGTAGAAGGAATGGGCTCCGATGATAATATTGGTGGCGATAATTTCCGAAAGATCATTCGTAAGGCCAGACTTGACAAATCAGTGAAAGCAATTGTGCTGCGTGTAAATTCGGGCGGCGGTAGTGCTTTGGCAAGTGAAAATATCTGGAGGGAGTTACAAGTTGCCAGGCAGGATGGAAAACCTGTTGTAGTAAGTTTTGGCGATGTGGCCGCATCAGGTGGGTATTATATTGCCTGTGGTGCCGATAGCATTTTTGCAAGTCCGAATACAATTACAGGTTCCATTGGTGTGTTTGGAATTGTACCTAATATGGAATCGTTTTTCAAAAATAAACTTGGTATTACTTTCGACGGTGTGAAAACGGCGCCGTATGCAGACGCAGGAGCTATATATCGTCCATTGACCGAAGCCGAACAAAGGTTAGTACAGGCTGGAGTTGACCGAATTTATATGCAGTTCAAACAAAGAGTAGCACAAGGCAGAAAAAAAGACATCAATTACATTGACAGCATTGCACAGGGCCGCGTATGGAGTGGAGAGGATGCTATACCGCTTGGATTGGTTGATAAGATTGGTAATCTTCAGGATGCTATTAATTGCGCTGCGCGGCTTGCGAAAGTGGATGCTTATGGCTTAAAAGAATATCCTGAATCACAAAGCTGGCTCAATGAATTTTTGAACAAAAAGAAAACAGAACCTACAGCAATGATAAGACAACAACTGGGAGAGGAAAACTACCGGGTGTACCAGCAATTGATTAAGGTTCGGGATATGACGCAGTCAATACAAGCAAGGATGCCTTTTGAATACCTGATTCATTAGCCCTACTTTTGCGGGCAATAAATTAGGATGCCTGAACACTATAGCCAGATCACGGCCATGCTGGCCATAA
This sequence comes from Flavisolibacter sp., assembly GCA_036787395.1. GTDB lineage: Bacteria > Bacteroidota > Bacteroidia > Chitinophagales > Chitinophagaceae > Flavisolibacter. Next base: position 7,037 of record DAIQPL010000210.1, read on the forward strand.
CCAGGGCCAGCCTGAACGCCACTTTCAGAAGCCCTCAATCCATATTTTTCAGCTTGTTTTTTCCCATTGTGCTGATATGGATATTTGGTTCATTAGGAGGTAACAAAACGCCATCGGTTAATGTTGCTTTTGAAAAAGGAATTGATAGCTCAAATATGATTTATTATTCCTTGAAGCAAAATCCTGTTCTTCATTTTGTGGACGATAAAAAAAAAGATATAAATGATGAACTGCTCAGGGGAAGAGTAGCAGCCATTATTGATATAAAAAAGAACGGCGATAGTTCTCTTCATAACCCCTATATTATTCAATTACGCACTTCGCCGGCAGCACAAAAAGATTTCGGTTTGTTAACTTCTGCATTAAACTCAAGTGTCACTGCTCTTGATAGTATGGCTTATCCCCAAAGGCAGTCTGTAGCTGTAATCAAACAAACCATGATGAAAGGCGGAAGAAAGTACAGCATG
>DAIQPL010000450.1:0-2489 GCA_036787395.1 Flavisolibacter sp.
CGTAACAAAAAACACAAAGAATGGATAAAAGAAATGTGAGTATAATTTTCATATTCAGTTTTATTCTGTTCTCAAATTCTTCACAGGGTTACTCATGGCTGCCTTAATAGCCTGGAAGCTCACGGTTATCAGGGCAATAAGTATGGCTGCGATGGCCGCCACCGCAAAGGCCTGCCAATCAATACGGGCCCTGAAAGCAAAACCCTGCAGCCATTTATGAATACCCCAATAGGCGAGAGGACATGCAATAGCAATAGCAAGTGCTACCAGTATAAGAAAATCTTTTGTAAGCAGTGATACGATACCCGGTACAGACGCACCAAGCACCTTGCGGATACCGATTTCTTTTACACGGCGCTGGGCTGCAAAATTGACAAGCCCCCAAAGACCAAAGCAGGAAATGAGCATGGCCAGTACAGAAAATATTTTAAGGAGTGTATATAGCCGTGCTTCTGTTTTATAAAGCGCATCAAGCTGCTCATCTAAGAACTTAAACTCGAAGATGCCGCCGGGAAATGCTTTCTTAAATGCGCTGTTGATCGTACTCATGGTTGCAGGAATGTCTGCGCCTGCCGCAATTTTTATTTCTGCCTTATCTGCAAATGGGGCGTATTGTGTAATCAGGGTTGGCTGTATCTCTTCGTGTAAAGAACTGGCATGAAAATCTTCTACCACTCCAACTATATCAGCTCTCCAATCATTGACTCCTATCCAGAATTGCTTGCCGAGGGCTTCTTCAGGCGAGGCAAAACCCAGGGTCTTCACCAGTTTTTCGTTGACAACCGACTTTGCATAACGCTTTTCTTTTAGCAGGGATTCAGAAACACTGTTTGTATCTGCCGGCGCTAAAAACCGGCCGGCTTTCAATCTAAAACCATACATGGAACAAAAATGTTCATCAGCAAACATGAGTGTAACAGATTTGCTGGCCGGATCTTTTCCATCGGTAAGGCTCATCATCGTTCCCCAATTGCCGTCACTGAACGAAGCGGTGGAAAAAGACAGGTCCTTTAGTTGCGGAATTTTTAATAATTCTGTTCTAAGAAAGTTCTTTTTCCCAATCGGATCAGTAACATTAGCATCATAGACAGGCAGGGGAATTGATACGATATTGTCTTTTTGGAAACCAAGGTCTTTACTGCGCATATAATTTATCTGCTTCCCAATAAGTAATAAACCAATCAGCAGGCAAATGGAGATCGTGAATTGCACAATCACCAAACCTTTTCTTAAAAAAACCGATTGCACACTCACACTTGCTGAGCCGGCTTTGAGTGTTTCAGCCGGCTGAAATTTTGAGATTAGCCAGGCGGGGTATAAACCAGCCATTAAGGCGGTAAAAAAAATGCCGATGATCAGCGAGCCTATAACAGCCGGTGAATGGAGGAGGTTGAAAACAATGTGTTCTTCGATCAGGTCACTCACATAAGGCAGCAACAATTTGGCAAAGAGGATTCCTGCAATGCCTGAAATAATTACGAGTACCAGTGCTTCCTGCAGAAACTGTCGTATCAGTTGTCCTCGTCCTGCACCTATTGTTTTACGTACCCCTACTTCTTTGGCCCTGGTTAAAGCCTGGGCTGTTGACAAGTTTATAAAATTGATACAGGCAAGAATTAATACGGCCAGACCCACACTACCAAAAAACCAAAGCCACGCCGTGCTTATGGCCTTGACCCATTGGCCACCACCACTATATTTTGAATTGAAATGAATATCACGCAGCGGCTGTATTTCTACATCTGCATAAGAGTTCTTACGCTCCTTCATAAAAGGATCGTTGTTGATGTTCTTGTCATAAATGCTCCTGATACTTTTTTGTAAAGTATTGGTTGATTTTTTACCCTTAGGCAACACAATGAAGGTGCTGCCTCCTGATACAGAGCCATAATGCGTGGGGCTTGTTTGAAGATATTTTTCGTCGTTGGAAAAAGAAAGAATCAGCGAAGCAGGGAGATGCGTATTTCCGGGGAAGTCTTTAATGACGGCACCAACCGTAATATTAAAATCATTGTTGTACTTAAAGATTTTCCCGATGGGGTTTTCGTTGCCGAAAAATTTTTTTGCTGTGCTCTCGGTCAGTACGGCCTGGTAAGGCTTACCCATTGTTTGTTTGGGACTGCCCTGAACCGTAGTTACATCAAATACGTCAAAAAAATCGGGATCGGTCATCATCACATGATCCTGTCTGAACTTTTTGCTGCCATTTACTTCAATAACATTTTGGAAGGGGTGGTGTACCTTGGTCACCAGCTCAATACCGCTAACTTCCTTTCTCAGCGCATCGGCCAATGGAAAAGGTGTTGAGAAATGAAAATTTTTATTGCCGAAATCTACCCACACCTGGTTTACCCGGTAGATCCTTTCAGCTTTTGCATGATACATATCGAAGCTTACCTGGTGCCGGATAAATAGACCAATCAGCAGACAAACGGTAATACCCAGCGTAAGGCCCACTATATGTAAAATGGTAGTCAGCTTTTGGCGGC
>DAIQPL010000211.1:0-6276 GCA_036787395.1 Flavisolibacter sp.
TTTAACTGGTAAATCTTTTCCGTGGTTTCACGACTGGGTTTTTCCTTGAAAATCTTATCTTCTATATTTTTTCACTCCTGTTCCAATTCGTGTACCACAGGAAAATACTGGTCTACAATAAAATCCATAACAGCGTACAAGGCAAACCCCTGGCCCTTGCAAAGCAGGTGAGGCATGCTTTCACATCTTAAGCGGATAGGAGCGTAGGAGACGGAAGGGCCATGGCGAACAGATACAATGAAATTGGGCCCAACAAAAAAATGAGTTTCGCCAAAATCAATGTGATGTTCCTTATTTATTTGGGCTGTTCTCATAACTATGAAAAGTGAATCACCATATATTTCAATCTTCGGCCGTTGGTGGGCTTTCTGTGCATCTTCTACGGCAAGGTCGTGCAAGCCAAATTCAGATTGTACTCTCTTAAGTATATCATCGGATGGTTCATGCAAGCCTATCCATACAAACTGGTCGTTTGATTTTAATACTTCATGAACGTGTGGTAATTCAACATCGGCGATGCGGCGGCCGTCGGCGTAGGTAGCACAATTGATGATCTCTTTCATGCAGTTATATTTTGAAACATGCAATTATCACAGTCAAAGCAAGAGCAGTAAAATTAATTTTTATGCTCCATAGTTCTCACTAAAAGTCAGCTGATTCAAATTCTCCCTGAAGATGATGACTTTGGAGATTTGGAACCATTAGAAAGCTGCTTTGCGAAACGTATGCGTTGCGCTCAAACACAAATGGGCATGATGTAATGGTTAATGCAGATAGAAAAACCTGAAAAATTGGTAAGTTAATGTGCCGGAGCACTGTGCTATAAGAAAGCGGTTTTTAAAAAGGTAAACTTTCAAGGTTTTGATCTGCATTATGCAGCACTCCTTTGTTGCAAGCCACTTCAAATGAGTGGATCAATTTTACGTTCAAAGTTCAATTTGAACAATTCCTAAATCAACGGTGCCTGCCTTTTCTCTCTTCCCTGGCGTTGGGATCAAAGGCAAAATGTAATCTTCCTTTTGTTCTGCGGTCAATTACTTCACCCAGACTATCTAATAGCCCCTGGTCTTCAATGCTCCCCGACCAATGCTTCAGGCCTCTTACCAGGATAATGTTTTGAGATGGAGTGTGGTCGGTTTTGCCGTCATACCGTTCCAGGTAAGCGTTAAAGATCCCGAGGTTATCCCGCACTATTTTATAATGAGCCAGGCCACCTTTATAATTTGCAATCGCACTAAACCACATACACAGATCTTTGATAAGTATACAATCAAAGGGAGTACCAGTTAAGTATTGACTTATCTAAAGCTGATATTTTTTTAACAGGATACCGGTTGAAGAAACTATTCTACAGTTTTTAAAGTCGATAACCTTTTTATGAAGAAGGTTCCTCGGATTAGTAGGAATAGTTCTATCTGCGGTAGAACAAGGTTTGTTACTGCATTAGAAATAAATCGGCCTTCTGTGAAGAGAAGGCCGAAAGATCAATAATCCTATGAAATTTCCTTAAATAATGTTTTCAATTGCTATGCCACAATCGCACAAAACTTGTTTACGGAATTTTGATTCAGCTGTTTGATTGATATGGCTGATTTACGCAAAAGATTTCTTTTTGCAAATAAGTTTCACGAACAATGACTTAAGAGTTGAATGGCAATTTTTTCCATTTCCTTACAACTATGTGGTTTCTTAAAGTATTTAATGCCCTGGCTTTTAAAATATTCTTCTTCAGGCGTGCTGGCAGCCGTTGAAAAAATAACGAGCGGTATGGCTGCAAGCTCCCGGTCTTTTTGAATCTCGTTAAATGTTTCCTTTCCATTCATCATAGGCATATTAATATCCAGTATAATGAGGCAGGGAAGCGCATTTTTTTTCTTTGCTTTACGCAAATATTCCAGGGCTTTTACACCACTATGTTCTTCTTCGATCATTATGGAAGAATTTGCACTTCGCAAGCTTTCTCCGTAAAATTCCAGGTCGTCCAGATCGTCATCTACGAGCAATATCTTACCAGGTACGCCATTTTTCATGAACACTTTGTTTGGATTGTCAACAAGTTGTGTCAAGCAAGCCCTATGCCTGATTACCATTCGGATGACTTGGTACACACATGGTTTGTTGTAGGATGCCGGAAGAAGTTCATGTTCCGTTTAACCTTGCAGGTAAGTGGCATAGTTTTTTAATCTCCTCCCTTTCTAATTCTGTATATATGCAAAATTGGCTTAGAGCACTGATCGCCGGATATGGAGCAAAAAAACTGGGCGGCGGTTGTTTTGGAACGATTATCGTTTTTGTAATCATTTATTGGCTTTTAGGGCATTGTTAATTGGCAGCCTGAAATGGTGTCTGACAACGAGGAATAAAAAATTCCTCATTTGCTTTTATGAGCCATATTTATTTGCAGACCCGCTTCTCTGAAACGAAAGCCCCAAAACATTTTTCACGGGTTTCTTTCAACTTCGCTGGAAAGCTATGGTATGAAGTTTTGTAAACGTGTGATATGCATACATCATTTCTTAATTCTAAGAAAAGAAGTAGTAGGTATGAACTATTAAGCGGAGAGATATGACAAAAAAACCGGGAATTTTTCCAACCTTTTTTATTTCAGGATTTGAATGTTCAACCTTTTTATGGAAAGATAAAAAACGACGCAATCTTATACAGGAAACACAACATGACCGTTTTGCATTTAAGGATTATGAAGCCTTACGTTCCCTTGGTATTGCCGTAGCCCGTGAAGGTATTCCATGGCCATTGGTGGATAAGAATGGTCGCTATGACTTTTCATGCATTGATCCTATGATAGAGGCCATGAATAAAAACCAGATTCTTCCCATTTGGGATTTATGTCATTATGGATATCCGGATGATCTCGACGTTTTTTCAGAAGATTTTGTAGAACGTTTTAGAAAGTATTGCAAAGCGGTAGCACAATATGTAATACCCAAACTTCACGGCCCCTACTTTTTTACGCCTATAAATGAGATCACTTTTTTCTCTTTTTGCGGCGGAGAGTGGGGATGGGTAGCACCTTATACTACTACGAAGGAAGACCGTTTTCGTATGCGTTTAAATCTTTGCAAAGCAACAATTGCCGGCGTTAAAGCTATTCGCAAAGTTGAAAAGGACGCAAGAATGATACATATCGATCCCTTAGTACAGGTGGTTGCTCCGCTTGACAGGCCAGATCAACAGGAGGCAGCTTATAATGAAACTTACGTTGATACCTTTTTGGCCTGGGATATTTTATATGGCAAGGAATATCCTGAACTGGGAGGTGCACCTGATATACTTGATATTGTTGGCGCCAACAATTATTCTTTTGGACAAATGGAATACCGCGAACATGGTCCGCACCAGGCACTTCCCGCCGATGATGACAGGATTAAACCTTTGTGCGATTTATTAAAACTGGTGTGGGAACGTTATAAGCGTCCGATGATTATTGGTGAAACCAGTGGCATGAACGAAGGTCGGGCTGCCTGGTTGAAAGACGTGATGGAAGAATCGTTAGCGGCTGTTGAAGACGGTATGGACCTTCATGGCATTTGTTTGTTCCCCTGTGCAGATATGCCCGACTGGCACACAGGCCAATGGTTGCATAATGGATTGTACGACCTTCAGCAAAATGGTGAGGAGTTACAACGGGTACCATGCGATTCATATATAGCGGAACTACGCCGCTGGCAAAAAGAATTAAACCGTGTAACTGTTTTGGATGAAGATCCATTTAGTGATCCTGTAGAATTGCAGGATGTAATTGAAGCAGCACATCGCTTAAAAACACAGCCGGACAAGAATTGGAGTTAAACAAAGTTCGTCTGTAAGTAATAAAAAAATAGTTTTCTCAGCCATGGCCTAATGGCTTTCTTTTTGTTCTATGCCTGGAAATGAAGCGTTATGAAAGGTGTAGTACGGCAAATTTTTTTAGGGTTCTTTCTTTGTTTTTCTATTCTTGGTTGTAAGAAGAATAGTGCAAATGAGGTTGTTGAATTAAATATACCAACGCATGCTCTGCAAAATGCACAAGACCTCGACATTCTTTTAAATCAAATTGGTGATGCAAGAATTGTATTGCTGGGTGAAGCCTCACATGGCACAGCAGAGTTTTATGAATGGCGTGCTGCCATTTCCAAACGGCTCATTCAGGAAAAAGGGTTCGATATGATTGCGGTAGAAGGAGAGTGGGCGGACAGTTACCGGGTGAACCAATTTATTAAGGGTTCTCCAAAAGATAGTCTGCAGGCCGTGGCCTTATTAAGGCAGTACGATCGTTGGCCTACATGGATGTGGGGCAATTATGAAGTTGCTTCCCTGGTTACGTGGTTGAATCAATATAATCAAACTAAATCTACCGCAGATAAAATAGGCTTTTTTGGTTTGGATGTGTACTGTTTATGGGAGTCCATGCAGGAACTTATGCCGTACATTCAGGGCAACGATTCTCTTGTGAAAATAGCCCAGGACGTTCGCCAATGCTTTCAGCCTTATAGTGCGGATCCTATGCAATACGCTTATGCTGTATCTAATGCTTCAGCTAATTGCCGGCAACAAACCGAACATCTGTGGCAGTCGGTTCTTAATTATACCGGTGGAAAAACAGCTACCATTGAAGCACAGTTTGTAATGCAGCAAAATGCTTTAGTAGCACTCAATGGAGAAAATTATTATCGCTCATCGGTAAGCAGTTATCCCGGCTCCTGGAACGTACGGGACCGGCATATGGCACAAACGATCAGGCGTTTATTAGAGTTTCACGGCTCTGGTTCAAAAATTATCGTGTGGGAGCATAATACACATGTCGGCGACGCCCGTTACACAGACATGGCTTCGGGTGGAATGGTGAATGTGGGGCAATTGGTTAGGGAAGAATTTGGACAAGCAAACGTTTACGCTGTAGGATTTGGAACTTACCAGGGAACTGTGATTGCTGCCCGTGAGTGGAGTAGTCCTATTGAAACAATGGCGGTACCGCCAGCTAAGAAAGGAAGCTGGGAAGAACTCCTGCATCGCATGGACGCAACAAACAAGATTCTTTTATCAAGTGAGATGAAACAAAATGAAGCGCTTATGCAAAGCATTGGTCATAGGGCAATTGGTGTGGTTTATGATCCTGGCAACGAAAATGGTAATTATGTGCCCTCTGTTATTCCCAACCGGTATGATGCGTTTGTTTTTATCGATCGAACAAGGGCATTGCGTCCACTGGGTACGCAGCCAAAGAACGAACCTCCGGATACCTATCCCTCCGGTTATTAATGATGAAATGAATATCGTTTAATAATAGAGATACCGTTTTTTGTTTGACATATTATTTTTTAGAATTTTATATGCAATAAGAAATCAAATAAGAAAGATGAGACGAAGAAGGATCGGAAAGACAGGTTGTAGACTTAAATCTTTTAATGAATGGCATCAATTTGGGGACAGCTAATAAAAAAAACATGAAAAAAGAAAAGCAACAGGCACAACGATTGGATCCACGTTTAGACGTTCCTTCCGAAGCTAACCGGGAAAAGCATATCAACTTTTTGGAAGTGGAGGAGGATGAAAACCGCAGCACGGATAGGGATGCTGATGATAATGACAATGAACGTCAAAAGGAATGGAAAGAAGGCATACAGGAAGGTGAGACAATAAGACGAGGTAATTCTCAGGAGGAGTAGTATACTGAGGGTAGAAAAAGAAACATCAACCCGATTAGCTGTTTCTTTCCCGAAGTATTACTAATAATTACACCCTTTGCGTGGGTAGTAATACTATTGTAACTGTAAAGCAAATGAATCATCTTGTAAGCTAATTACCTAACAGGTAAATATACACGTTTTGAAAATCAACCCCTGTTTCCACAGGGGTTTTGTTATTTAGGCACACACCACTTTTCCATTTAGCGATCTGTCCCTTCATTTGTGTTTGCATCACTCATTCCATCATTATAGTTGCCTGAATAATCGTCTCTGCCACTTAACTGTCCCAGGTCACTCAAGTCGGCCACATCTTTTTCGTCGAGACTGATATCATGTGCTATGTCTTTTTTTTCACTGGAACCTAGAGTTGTATTTTTCGACTTTTGATCTTCGCGGTTGCGTCCCATATTTTCTGCGCTGCCACTGCCTTGTTGAGATGTTTGTAAGTCATCCCTGCTTTGATCTTTTTTCATGGCTGATTTTTAAAAAAGTAACGGCAACGATGATGCCACCTTAGAATGACTCCTTTCCTTTTGTATTAAAAAATAAAATCGAAATCCCTAATAAAATGGCAACCCATTTGTGGGTA
>DAIQPL010000211.1:6376-7495 GCA_036787395.1 Flavisolibacter sp.
AGCAAACCACTAACCGTTTCCAAATTGCTGACCCTACCATAAGAGCATTGAATGCACGGGCCAATGGCGCGGATATACAGATTAGCCCTTCAGGAATTGTAGGTGTGCCCAAAGGAACATATGGGTTTGCTAATGGACGGTTAAGTCTATATCCGAATGGTTCTACTTCAATCGGTACAACTACAGGAAGCGGATCAGTAGGCACTGGGTCCGGGCCAGGCAGCATAGGAACCTCAGGACCTGCCATAGGTGTAAATGGCAAAAGCCCTTTCACAGGTACGGGTCCTTACGGTACCAGAGTTCCTTTGATTGTAGAGGCAGCTAATGATTCAGGGCGAACTACCGGAATTAAAAGAAATTAAGTTATCATCAATCAATTAATGTTATGGACAAAGAACTAAAAAATCGTAGTGGCAGCGTTAGTAATCGTAACGGCAAAAACGAAAACAGGGGTGATCGAAAGCAGGCCAGCCAGCCGGGAGGGCCTAATAAAAGTAACAGGCAAACTAAGGGTAATGACGAAAGCGGCCCTGTAAAAGAAAGCGGTACTAAAAAAGGACCAAATAGTGTTTAACCATTCTGCAACTTGTAAATAGAAAAAGGCACGTTTTAAGTGCCTTTTCTTTGCAGTTAAAAACACGTAAGTACCTATAACTGCTGTGAGTGTCATTCACTATTTAAAGTATGAACACTCTTAAAATAGCAAGCAATCGCTATGCCAATATACATATTTTCAGCATTCCAAAAAATTCATGGTTCTTTTTTTAAGTGCAACTGGCACAATTCTTTCAACTGCTTTGTAAACAACAATAAAATTTTATGCAAGAAAAAAGAACCACCGAAGAAACAAAACAGGGTGGTGTTGGCCGCACTAACTTTATATCCCAGCATTCAAAGAAGGAAAATGCAGATGTGGATTCTTCCAATGATATAAGTGAAGTTGACCGGCAGGAAGGTTCAATGGAACATGGCGCCAAGGGAGGAAATTTTGATGAGACTACACAAACAAATGAGGAAACAGAAAGAAAGAAATAATTGGTAAGCACACAGTGGTTATTCTGTACAATAAAACATTAAAATTTGAGGATGGATAAAGAACAAACAAGACTTGAAGAACAG
>DAIQPL010000032.1:0-22780 GCA_036787395.1 Flavisolibacter sp.
CATCCCTTACATGCACGTCTACCTTTTTTTTGTCTATCAACGCCTGGTTATATAGAAAACGGTAGTTGGTTTTCTTTTGAATCTCAGCCAGCACTTTTTTCAGATCTGTCGACTCAAGATTCAGCGTAACTCTGTCCTGGGTATGGCCCCCTGCAGATACGTGTAAACAAAAAAGCAGCATAAATGCACACGTCAGTTTCATAAGCCTGCTGATTTTTAAAAATGAAAAATATTTCAAATAAGCAGAATGTCCTCTTTTTTTCATACTATATATTATAAGTTAATAAGTTAGTTTCAAGTATTCCTGGTCTTTTTATTAAACCATTAGTGAATTTTCAGGAAGTGTTCGTATTCATAAGCAAATCGTTTAGCGTGTTATAATAATATAGTTGTCATTCATTGTAAACTTGAATTGGAAAGCAATCTGCAAAGCCACTAAAGCCTGCTGTATGGTTTCATTTTCAAAAGGACCGCCTCCTACATTTAATTTCCCCAGTTCTTCATCTTTGATCTCTATTCTTACATTATACCATCGCTCCATTTTTCTCGCAACTTCTTCAAAAGATTCATCCTGGAATATGAGTTTATTTTCTACCCATGAAGTTTCAACGACGGTATTATCTGCCGTAACTGTTAAAGCACCTTTTACCACTTTTGGTTCGATTTTATGTTTAACCCCGGTCTTTTCTTCTTTTAATTCATTGGAAATAATGAGCTTCTCATTTGGGTTCAGAATAAAAACTTCTCCTGGCCTTTTAGTGTTTGTTATTTCAACACGTCCCCTGATTAGGCTTGTTTCGGTTGTTTTCTCATTGGGATAAGACTTTACATTAAAAGCAGTTCCTAATACTTTAATCTGCAGACCGTTGGCATGAATGATAAAAGGCGTACTACTCTTCTTAACATCAAAGTAAGCTTCGCCACTTAGAGTTGTATTGCGGTTAGTGGTACCAAAGTTTTCACTATAAGTAAGCTTACTGCCGGCATTTAGCCAGACTATTGAGCTGTCAGGCAAAACGAGTCTGGTTTTGGAACCTAGCCTGGTTGAGATTTCGCTATACGATTTGTTTGGAAGCGAAACAATTTCTTTGGAGCTATACTTCCATATAAACCCGGTAACAATTAAAAGACAGGCAACGCAAAATGACGCTATAAGAAAATATTTTTTTCTTTTTAAAGGTTTGTTTGGTTGTTCCTGAGGAGTGGTAAGAGGAATTTGTAATTCAGTGAGGTCAACGCCTTTATTCTTTAAGTTCTCTATATGAAGTTCAAATGCAATTTCAGCATCGTAAGAATTGTCTTGTTTTGCTTTAAGACTCCATAATTTTTCTATGACTTCGGCGGGGTAAATTAAATTGGAATTAGATTTTATCAGCTCTTCTAATTCTTTTAGTTCTTCAGGACTGGCTTCGCCAGAGAGTTTTTTTGCAAGCAGGTTCCAGTACAGGTTTTCAGTCATTTAGCACGCAGTGTAGGGAATAGACAATAAAACAGTCTCCTTACCCCTAAAAGACTACTTAGTTTAATTATGTGCTGCTTTCGGCAGATTAAAGTTGATGGATTGACCGACTTTGCGCAAAGCAATTGTCATTTGATTTTCTACGGTTTTTATTGAAAGGTTTAATAATTGGGCTACCTCCTTATGTTTTAAGCCATCTTCTTTAATTAATTTAAAAATCATCCGGCATTTTGGTGGCAAACCATTTATCGCGTTCGAAAGTCGTCTAAACATTTCACCGGTGATCATTAATTGTTCAGGGTCCGAATAAATACTTCTGAACTCAACCACCGTTTCGTCAAGCGAAAAAGCTTTATTCTTTTTTTGCCTGAGTAAACAGTTGATCGAGGCATTTTTGGTAACGATGTAAACGTATAAATGGAAGTTCTCGATCCTGGTAAGGTTTATCCTGGTGTTCCAGATTTTTAAAAAAACATCTGATACCACTTCTTCAGCCGACTCTTTGGAATGCGTGATGGAAGTGGAAAATTGAACAAGTTTTGAATGATACAATACAAACAGCTCTTTATAGGCGAGGGCATCGTCATATAAGGCAATCCGATTCAGAAGTTTATTTAATAAAGGTGTAGCAATCATTAAGAGCAGCCGATATTCAAATCTATGTTAAAAAGAACATATGCAATCATGATTTTTTTCTCAGAGAAAAATAAAAGACCGTGAATATGATTTCAGTTTGTTTATTAGAAAACAAATGTCATGATAGAGTGTGCCAGGCTTTTAGTGGCTGCAGCTTTTCCGCCCATCCATAAATGAAAGGGCATTTCTTTATTACCTGTATTCATAACCACAACAGCTATTGTTCCGTCAGGGTTTTGAAATGCCGTGGTCAATAAAGGACTCCTGCTTGCAGAACTTATTATTCTTTTAGCACCCGGCCGAATGAATTTTGAAAAGTGGCCAATATAATAATAGGCATTTGTATAAATTAGTTGGCCAGACTTTGTATCGGCATGTATAGGAGCGAAACAATAATTTTTTACATGGTTAGGCCCACCCATTTCGTCAAGTAAAACATTCCAATCTGTCCAGCCTACGGTGCCGCTATTAAAATCATTGATCATAGACCGGCCATATCGTTCGCCTAAACTCCAATTGTTGATGGTCGTCATATTAAACGGCCCATTACAACCCTCGGTAAACAAAAGATTTTTATCAGGGAATCTTTCTGAAACACGTTTTAAATTGTCAAACACCTGGTCTGCGCCGCTCCAATCCTCGTACCAGTGGAAACCTATTCCCCAGGCATATTTGGATGCTTCAGGATCGCTTAACAAAGTACTCGCACGTTGGTAAAGAAGATCCCTGTTATGATCCCATGCAATGATTTTTTTATCGGCAAGGCCTTCTTTCTGCAATGTGGGGCCAAGGTATTTTTTCAGGAAATCTCTTTCTTCCTCTGCTGTAAAAATGCAGGACTCCCATGTTTGTTTTGCCATAGGTTCGTTCTGTATAGTTAGTCCCCAGACCGGTATGCCTTCTTTTTCATAAGCCTTAATAAACTTTGCAAAATAATTGGCCCATGCCTGGTAATACTCAGTTTTTAATTTGCCTCCATGAAGAATGTCATTGTTATCCTTCATCCAGGCCGGTGGACTCCAGGGACTGGCATATAAAGTAAGCTTACCGCCAGCCGCTGCAGCAGCTTGTTTTATAAAAGGAATACGGTATTGCTTGTCATGGTCAATATTAAAGGACTTTAGTTCTTTATCGCCATTGTTGACATAGGTGTAACTGCCGCTCGAAAAATCGCAGCTATGGATATTGGTTCTTGCAAGCGTATACCCAATGCCGCTTTGAGGACTATAATAGGCTTTCAGAAATTCCTGTTGTTTTTCCTTAGGCAGTTTAGCGAATGTTTCCGCTGAAGCGTCGGTTAGCGCTCCACCAATGCCCAAAAAGGTTTGATATGTTTTTGATGCATCAACAAAAACACAGGGCTGGGTTTCCATAGGTTGTCCAAAATCTGCAAAATGCAGCGTGTCGGTGAGAGATAACCTGTAGTTGGCTGTGTCGGCAGTTGTGTAAACAATAATATTTTTTCCGGCAACAGCATAATCATTTGTTGATGCTGACAATACTTTTGGTTTGTCTTTACTTTCTGTGCATGCAAATAAGGAGAAACTAACTACGATAAAAAGATTTCTTTTCATATTACAACGTTAGGTTTTTATTGCTTTTCTGTGACAACACTTGCCAGGGTTGAATAGATAATCAAATGTACAAGAGTGCGACGCAACAAAAGCACTATAGTAGTCTGTAGCCAGGACCAATAAAATTATTGCCATGTATACGTACCAACACTGCCTGCCGGAAGGGAAGTGGACACCCATTTACCATTAAACCGTATATTAAATGCCTCAGCATTCCCACCATCATTTTCAACAATCAATATTTTTGTACCAGAAGGCGTTTTAAAAGCCACGTTTTGCAAATTACCGCTGAGATTGCTTCCAATACGAACCGAACCTGGCGAAACAAATTTAGAAGCATGTGCAATAATGTAATAGGCTACGTTACGTACAACGGTTGTTCCTATTGTTAATGCTCCTTTACAAGTAGTACAACCGCCGGGTGTGTGAGGGCCAAAGTTAGGGTCATTGGCTAAGTTCCATTCTAGTGCAGTACGACTCCAGTTACGCATTGAGCCAATAATTACATTTTTTAAATGCCACTTCAGATCGCCTCCGAAATTGCCGTTAGAAGCTGTATACTGTTCTGTGAAATACAAATTTTTATCAGGATGACTGCTTCTAACCTGGGACAAGGCACTTATATCGCCCGAGTATAAATGAAAAGCTGACCCGTCAACAAAAGATTTAGCTGCGGGATCATTTAAAATAGCCAGGGGATAATCCGGGTGATCGCAATTGTGGTCGTAAACAATAATTTTAGTAGTAATGCCGGCTGACTGGAAGGAAGGGCCGAGGTGGTTTTTAATAAATTCAGCCTGTTGTGCGGCTGTCATATACATGCTTGGATTATTGCCGGGGTGTAACGGTTCGTTTTGTGGTGTAATGGCGTCTATGGTTATACCATACCCTTTCATTCGTTGTATGTATTTTATAAAATATTGAGCATATACTGAGTAATGCTCAGGTTTTAGGCTACCTCCAACGGAACTGCCGTTATCCTTCATCCAAACAGGTGGAGACCAGGGAGTGGCTAAAATTTTAATGGCCGGATTAATAGAAATTATTTCTTTCAGCAAAGGGATTATGTGTGTCGTGTCTTGCCCAAGAGAAAAGTTTGAAAGCGTTGGATCTGTTTGTCCCGGAGCCATATCATCGTAACTATATACAGACGCACTGAGATCAGAAGCGCCTATACTTAAGCGGAGATAGCTAATACCAATGGCGTTTTCATCATTACTAAATAATTCCCTTAACAAAGCAGTCCTGGCGCCGGCACTCAGTGAATTGATTACAGAGGCGCTGCCAGAAGTTAATGTATATCCAAACCCATCGATGGATTGAAAAGTTTGAGTGGTATCAACATCAATAAAAGGGTTAGAATTACTTACTGTGCCAAATGATAACAGCGTGGTTTGTTTTTGTAATAATACAGTTTCATCGCTCCGTGTTAGCCAGAAGTTTACATCGTTTGTAACAGGGGTTGGAGGCTGCGTGACCGGTGGTGGGTTAGTATCACTGCCCGTGCTCTTATTGCAACTGGCGCCACTTATTAATAATGAAAGGCCAGAAATGATACTAAAAAAAAATACTTGTTTTATCAATTTCAAATTGTCGGATTAGAGATAATTATCAATAAAGACCTTATTGTCACATTTACATAAATAAAAGGACATTAAATTTTGCAGTTACCCCCAAATTGCAATTTATCCTGAAAGTTACCCCGATACAAATTGGTAAAGCATAAAAGCAAAAGAAAATGTTTGAATGACAAATCAGATGGGCCAGGCGCCCGGCTTTCAATGGCCTAACATCGGAACAAATGATTAATTTACCGTCTTGCTTAAAACCAGATGAAAAAGCTTTTACAACCGAGACGATCCACTATTATTCTTTCCATAATTAGCACCTGCTTTCTTGTATTTACAAAATGTATCAATGATGAAAATGACAAAATACAGGAAAAGAAGAACGACACCTTACAAGACAAGAATGCAATAGAAGAAGCCAAAAAAATATCTTTCGCTGAATTTGCAGGTTCTTCTGCGTGTGTTAATTGCCACAAAGACATTACTCAAAAGCATGGTCATACGGCACACTATCGCACTTCTCAACCGGCAACCGAAAAAAATATTAAGGGAAGTTTCAAAGCAAACAAAAATATATATGCTTATAATCCCTCTCTGCTGGTTGCTATGGAAAAAAGAGACAGCGGTCTTTTCCAGGTGGTATATTATAAGGAAGAAGAAAAAATGGATCTCCGCTTTGATATGACGATTGGTTCAGGTGCTAAAGGACAATCCTTTGCCCGTTGGAAGAATAATTGGCTTTTTCAACTTCCCATTACCTATTTTACAGCGGCTGACCGCTGGGCAAACAGCCCCGGCTTCCCTAATAAAATTCTTGCAGACAGGCCAATAACTGTGCGCTGCCTTGAGTGCCACAGTACGTTTACAGAGCAACTTTCTTCGACTGGCAAAGAAGCCGATGAGTTTGATCGAAATCGAATTATATATGGGGTGGACTGTGAGAAATGTCACGGCCCTGCTGCAAAACATGTGCAGTTTCAAACGCAGAACCCTAAGGAGACAACAGGAAAGTTTATTATTAATCCGGCCAAACTTTCCAGGCAACGAAACCTTGACCTTTGCGCCCTGTGTCATGGAGGACAGATTCAAAAGCGAAAGCCGAGTTTCTCATTTACAGCCGGCGATGATCTATCAGAATATTTTGTTGTTGATTCGTTATCGGATGCCGCTGCAAAAACAGGCAATTTCGATGTTCATGGCAATCAGTATGGATTATTGCGGGCAAGTAAATGTTTTCGCATGAGTGCAACATTGACTTGCAACAGTTGTCATAGCCCTCACCAGAATGAAAGAGGAAAAGTGGCCTTATTTTCCCAACGATGCATGGAATGCCATAACACGGAGCACCAGAGTTTCTGCAAAATGGACCCAGGCAAGGTTCCCGGATTAGAACAGAATTGCATTGATTGCCACATGCCCGCACAACCGTCCAGAGCTATTGCTCTTTTTTTGCCGGGGAAGGATATACCTGTGGCGTCCTTAATCCGTTCTCACTTTATCACTGTTTATCGCACTGAAACAGAAAAATTTGTTGAAGACAAAAGAAAAAAGAATAAAAAGGGTTGAATTAAATAACAACTAAAAACCTGATTATTTTAATTGGTAACCCATAAAATAAACGATGTCTTATTTTTGCGCGGCCTTGATAAATGAATTCACCAGTTTTCTGAAAGTTCAAAGTAATTGAATCATAACTTAAACTGAGGTGTGGATTATAAAACGTTGTATAGTTAACCCTGATGAAATATCTTATTTCAAAAAAAACAGACGAATTTTTCTCCGGCATTTCTGATGCTTTTAGTTTCATGAGCCGTTTCTTTAAGGAAGTTTTAAAGCCTCCTTTTGAAGGCAATGAAATTATCAGGCAGTGTTATGACGTAGGTGTTAAGTCGTTGCCGCTGATTGCTGTTACCGGTCTCATAACCGGTTTGGTTTTTACTAAACAATCGAGGCCATCGCTTTCAGAATTTGGCGCTACTTCGTGGTTGCCTTCCCTGGTTGGAATAGCTGTAATAAAATCACTGGCCCCGTTAGTAACGGCTCTTATCTGCGCAGGAAAAGTAGGCTCCAGCATTGGTGCAGAACTGGGGTCTATGAAGGTTACTGAACAAATAGATGCCATGGATGTTTCGGGTGTAAACGCGTTCAAATTTTTAGTGGTGAGCCGAATTTTAGCTACTTCTTTAATGTTGCCGCTTTTGATGCTATTTGCTGCTTTTGTAGGACTTATGGGTTCCTTTATAGACATACACAGCAATGAGCAAACCAGCCTGCTTAACTTTTTTCAACATGCTTTTGAAAAAATCACGTTTTTGGATTTTGCTTCTACTATTTTCCGTTCTATTGTGTATGGATTTACTATTTCTGTTGTAGGTTGCTATAAAGGTTACACTACAACGCAAGGTACTCAAGGGGTAGGCAAGTCCGCAAACCTGGCGGTGGTTATCTCTATGTTCCTGATCTTTATTGAAGAAATGGTGATTATACAAATTGTAAACTGGTTACGCTAAATGAAGAGGACAGCAGGTGATATAGACACGGGGTTTCCTGTTATAGAAATAAAAGATCTCTACAAATCATTTGGAGACAACCATGTATTACAGGGGATTGATCTTAGTGTTTGTAAAGGTGAAAATGTGGTAGTGCTTGGACGTTCAGGAACAGGCAAGTCCGTGTTGATTAAAATCATTGCAGGTTTATTGAAACCTGACCGGGGCACCGTAAACGTATTGGGATATGACGTCCCTTCTTTGGATGAAAAACAACTAAGAGAACTGAGACTTAAGCTGGGCTTTTCTTTTCAGAACAGCGCTTTGTATGATAGCATGACTGTAAGGGAGAACCTTATGTTTCCACTGGTCCGGAGCTCAAAGAATGTTAGCCGGATGCAGGTGAAAGAGCAAATAGAAAAAGTTCTTGACGCAGTAGGGCTTTTGCAGGCAATCAACCAAATGCCTTCTGAACTTTCCGGAGGGCAGCGCAAACGAGTCGGTGTTGCCCGTACACTTATTATGCAGCCGCAGATTATGCTGTATGACGAGCCAACTGCCGGGTTGGATCCAATTACAAGCACGGAGATTAACAACCTGATTGTGGAAGTACAGCAGCGATTTCATACATCGTCTATTATCATTACACATGATCTGACTTGCGCCAAAACAACCGGTGACCGTATTGCTATGTTGCTGGACGGGCAGTTTATTAAACAAGGAACATTTGATGCGATATTTGATGCCGAAGATGAGCGGATCAAAAGTTTTTATGATTATAATTTTATTCAGGAATGAAGTCAACTAAAAATACAAGAGCGGTGTTGGTGGGGATATTTATCTTTCTCGCCATGGTGATTCTTATTGTGGGCGTATTAACCCTTGGAGGACAGCGTAAAACTTTTAGCAATACTATTGATCTTAAAGCTGTATTTGACGATGTGAATGGTTTGCAACGTGGAAGTAATATATGGTATGCCGGTGTTAAAATTGGAACAATTAAAAAACTTGGGTTTAATAAAGATGGCGGAGTAGATGTGATTATGAGTATAGAAGAAGCATCCAGGCAATTTATTCATAAAGACACCAGGGCTAAAGTGGGTACTGACGGATTAATTGGCAACAAGATTATAGTTCTTTATGGCGGCAGCACGCAAACGCCTGCCGTTGCTGAAGGAGATATATTGCCCGTAGAAAAAAGTGTAGCAATGGATGAATTAATGAATACCCTGCAAACCAATAATAAAAACATACTCGATATCACCAACGATTTTAAAATTGTGAGCCGGCGAATTGCGGAAGGGCAGGGGTCGCTCGGAAAACTTTTAAAGGAGGAAACAGTGGCGGATGATTTGAACGCAGCATTACTTACTTTAAAAAGAGCTACACAAAACGCTGAACGTCTTACAGAACAGGTATCGGGATATGCTTCAAGGCTTCAAAAACCAGGCTCACTAACAAATGACCTGATTACTGATACCGTGTTATTTTCCAAACTCAAAACAAGTGTTGCACAAATTGAAGAAGTAACCACAAAAGCAAATGAGGTGATGGGCACCATACGTACAGCCAGTAATAATTTAACCAATGATTTGAACAAGACCAATACGCCCGCGGGTGTTTTGCTCCACGATGAGGAAACGGCCACTTACCTGAAAGCCGCCATCAAAAACCTGCAAAGCAGCTCTGAGAAACTGGATGAAAATATGGAAGCCATGCAGCATAATTTTTTGCTGAGAGGTTATTTCAAAAAGAAGGAAAAAGAAAAGGCCAAGTTGTAATAACCGATGAAGAGTGATTGAGTCTCTCAGTGCTTCAACACCCATTTGCTTTGGATTCAACTAAGCTTTCGTTTGCTATTGTGCATATGCAATACCTCATTTTAATTGTAGTTCTTTTGACGGGCATTATAACTAGTGTATGGGCCCGGAAGTTAACTATACCTGCTGCTATAACAGGCGGTGTTTTGGGTGTAATTCTTTATTGCGGTTCAGGATGGACAGGAATTTTATTAATGGCCATTTTTTTTATTTTGGGTACAGCGGCTACTTCATGGAAGCGGGATAAAAAACAGCATTTAGGCATAGCAGAAGAAAATAAAGGAATCAGGAAAACCAGCCAGGTGATTGCAAATGGAGGTGTAGCCGCTCTCGTTTCCCTCCTTGCCTGTCTATATCCGCAACAATCTTCTCTTTTTACATTAATGGTAGCAGCTTGTTTTTCTTCTGCAGCAGCAGATACCTTATCCTCTGAATTAGGCAGTGTTTATGGAAGGCGATTTTATAATATCCTTTCTTTTAAAAAAGATAAAAGAGGTTTAGATGGTGTAATAAGTCTGGAAGGAATCGCTTTTGGCCTGGCAGGCAGTTGTATAATCGCTGTTATTTATTCTATTGGCTTTGGATGGAACATTCATTTTTTATGGATTGTTATTGCAGGAACTATAGGCAATCTTACTGATTCTTTGTTAGGAGCATCTCTTGAGCGAAGAGGCGTTTTACAAAATGATGCCGTTAACTTTTTAAATACACTTGCAGCTGCTTTTACTTCTTATGTTCTATTTCATTATTGATAAACGATCAGTAAGTTTCGATTTTACTACCGTAGTCTTTAAATAACCGCATGCGATAGGCATTCATGGCTGTTTGACCCAGCTTCTTAATTAATTTATAGTTTACAACAATGCCTACTACCGCACCAATGCCCGGTATCAGTTGGGCCATTTTAGCAAGATCAATATAGTCACGGTACTCCTGCTGGAAACTCCGCCAGTCAAATTGATGAATATCATCGGGTAGCTTTTCTTTTTGTTTGTCCCAATCCAGCATTTGTTCATAGACCTGCCTCCGATGTTCATGGCTGCTAAAAGCTAGTTGAAAAATATGTAAGATATACAACCGCTCTTTATAATCTTTTACGTCAAAGCCGTAAACTGTTGCCAGGTCAAAAAGCATTTTTAATTTAATGCCTAAAAGTATAGGGAACTCGGCTAACCCTAGCAAGATGCCACCCGCGCCAATAATTCCTCCCTCAACAGAGGCTGTACGTTTGTAGGTGGTAATTAATTTTTGTATTTCTTCTTCTGTTTCTTGTAAAGAAATTATTGTAGCCGGTTGTTTTGTAGTGTACCTGGCGCCAAACAACACGCCTCTGATCATTTGTTTGATAGCTGTAGTAACAACTGTATGTATTTTTTCGGGTATATAGCTGTTTATTTTGGTTTGCATCCGTTTAGAAATCCTGTTAAAAAAAGAAGGATTGCGGATCATTTCTTTTTGCCAGGTTATAACTTCTTTGTAAGCTATTTGTTCATAGCTCATTCGTGTTCATTTTAGGTTATCGTAGGTTTGCGAAAAATAAAGCCTCTAAAGTTAGAGGCTTAATGAATTTAAAATTACGTGTTTGCTCGTCCATGCCACTGGTCAACCTGTTTTTCTTTCGCTTTACGTAGCATACCCTGTAATTTGTTTACCGCTGCATCTACAGATTGTTCAAAATCTGCACTGTGTTCTTTAACGAAAAGGTCATTGCCTGGAACTTCCAGACGTATCTCACAATAGGTATTAGGAGTAGCCCGGTCGGGCCCTAAAAACAATATTACATTGGCCCGAACTATATGCTCATTGGGAGTTAATTTCTCCAGCTTTTGCTCAATGTAAGATTCCAATTCTTCACCGGCTTTAAATCCTAAAGATTGTATGATCACATCCATAATGTATTCTTTTAATGGTATGGTTACCATTTTCATACCATAACATAATAGAAAACTTGTTCAGCTTGCTGTGATCTAAAAATTGGGCAATAGATTTGCACTTTTTCATTTAAACAAAGTGATGCAGGAATATATCATCAATGTATCCAAGGTTGAAGAATTGCAAACCATCAGTAATATAGATGAACTGGACTCGATTTTCAGCAGGGCCAAAGGAACGATTGTAAATGGCGAAAGCGTAATATTGGTACGGAACAACACCCGGTTTGATGAGCTAACCACTTTGGAGGAACTATCTGAATATAAAAAAAGGGTATATAAATATTTGTAAATAAATCACTTCATTCTTTAAGACAATTTTCTAAAGCATTACCTGAACTTTGGTATATTTTTCTAACTGATTAACTTTCTCATATTGTTGTTGAAATCAACAATTTTTTTAAACATTTAAATAAGAATGTATTTTTTGCAAATGAATAATTCGAAAAAACATTTGAGGTGGCTGTTACCCTGTTTGCTGGCTGTTTACTTTCAACTGGTGTGTTTTGTATCCTGCAATAAAAGTTCGGCGGCTGTAGCCACCAACTTGCTTTTTGATTCTATTCCAGACGCAAAACCTGTCAATCCGCTCGTTAATGAAATTTCAGGGATAGCAGACAGCAAATCCAATCCAGATTATTTATGGGGACAAGAAGACAGCGGTAATCCGCCCCAGCTTTATCTTATCAACCATAATGGTACGGTGCTAAAAACAGTTTATTTAAAAGGAGTAACGAACCGTGACTGGGAAGACATGGCTTTATCAGGCAATGAAATTTATATAGCCGAAACGGGGGATAATAACCAGGTATACTCAGAATATAGTTTTTACAGACTTACTGAGCCCTTATCAACTACTGATACAGTAACAGCCATCACCAATATTCGCTTTGCCTACCCGGATGGTTCACACGATTCCGAGGCCTTTCTGGTAGACCCGGTTTCAAAGGATATTTATATAATTACCAAAAGAGACAATCCTTCCAGGATATATAAGTTGACTTATCCTTACTCAAGCGCCTTAAATATAGCCACTGCATTGGGTTCTTTAACTCATACAGGTGTTGTTAGTTCAACGATTTCGGGGGACGGTACAGAGATCATTGTTAAAACCTATACTGCTATTTATTATTACAAAAAATCGGCCGGTGAAACCATTGAGCAGGCGCTAAAGAAAACCTATACAACCTTACCTTATAAAACAGAACCCCAGGGGGAAGCAGTAGCGTTCGCTAATGACAATAGTGGTTTTTATACATTAAGTGAGAAGGGTTTTGCCACCGCCGTCAACCTGTATTTCTATAGCAGAAAATAAGGGCAGTTTTCGATTTACCGGTAAGGCAAAAAAATTATCAACATTCTTTCTTATTACTGCAACCTTTTATATATTGTCAACCACAGTAATTTATTCCACACTGCCATATCGTTTATGAGGAAGGTTATTCTTGCGTTCGCTCCCTTGTTTTTTATGTTGTATAGTACCGCCCAAACTTCTATTTTGCCTCAACAGGCAGTATGGATCAGGGAACTTGCCGAAAAAAAACATATAGAGCCAAAAAAAATTGATGATGTCTTTTCTTCTTCTGTGTTTGACAGGTACCTGCTCATGCTGGATCCTGAAAAAGTTTATTTTACCAGCGATGACATAAAGGGGCTTGAAAAATACAGGTTATCTATAGATGATGAATTCAATACTTCCAGGTTGTCTTTTTTTACTGCGTCTGTACAATTGTACAAACAGAAATTGGAGCAGGTCATTTCTGTTATTACCGCTCATTGCTCCAAACAGTTTGATTTTAGCCTGTCTGAATTTTATGACTATAGTTCAGACACGGCAAGGGCCTTAAATGAAAAGGAACTGAATACAAAATGGTACTATATTCTTAAGACCGATGTGTTAGGGGTTTTGGCCAATACAGCCGGGGTGCAGTTCAGTACAAAAAATACCATTAACAAGGCAGAGATCTTCACAAAGGAGCCCGAAATAAGAAAGAAAGTAAAGACCCGGTATCTGACCCAGATACAACATTTGCTGCATTCCGAGGCAGAATTTCAACAGGAAGTGAGCGCCCAATATCTGAACAGTTTTTTAGAATGTCTTGACCCGCATTCCGTTTTTTTTGATAATACGGGCCGGCAAAATTTTGAATCACAATTAAATACGGAAGCCTTCCTTTTTGGGTTTTCATTGGCTGATAATGACAAAGGAGAAGTAGTTATAGTGCAACTGCTACCCGGCGGGCCGGCATGGATGAGCGGTGTATTAAATAAAGGCGACGTTTTGCAAAGCATGAAATGGAGCGGCAAAGATGCGGTTGATTTAACAGGGATGGAGGCCGCGGAGGTTAATACGTTGTTACATCAATCAAATACAGAGAAGCTGGAGCTAACCATTCGAAAAGGTAACGGCAAAGCAGAAACCATATTGCTGCAAAAAAGAAAGCTGGAGAATGATGAAAATATTGTAAAAAGCTATGTGCTAAGAGGGGACAAAAAAATTGGATATATCACACTCCCCAGTTTTTACACAGAATGGGAAGATGCGTCGGGAAGCAAATGTGCAGGCGATGTTGCCAGGGAAGTAATCAAGCTGAAAAAAGACAGCATAGAGGGATTAATCATGGACCTTCGATTTAATGGCGGAGGCTCTTTGCAGGAAGCTGTTGAGATGGCAGGTATCTTCATTGACGAAGGTGCAGTGGGCCAGCTCCGGACCACGGATCCAAAGGTCGTCGTGATGAAAGACATGAACAGGGGCGTCATTTACAACGGGCCTTTGTTATTGCTGGTGAACGGTCAAAGCGCTTCTGCGTCAGAACTGTTAGCGGCCTGCCTGCAGGATTATAATAGGGCTATAATTGCCGGTAGCAGAACATATGGAAAAGCTACAGGACAGCTCATCCTGCCTGTTCATACAAGCAATGATCAATATGGTTTTGTAAAATTAACCACCTCCAAATTATACAGGGTTAACGGTAACAATATCCAGGGCTATGGGGTAGAGCCGGATATTCTGCTTCCTGATCCGTACGAAAAATTTACGGAGCATGAGGCTGATAACCCTTCTTATTTAAAAAGGGATACAGTTGCTGCGTATAAATATTTTAAACCAATGAAAACATTGCCGAAAGTGCCGTTGAGTACAAGCAGCAGGGAAAGATTGGAAAAGGACCAACGGTTTATTCAGCTGAAATCTTTTCAGCAACTGCTTTCTAAATCCCTGTCGCCGGCAAAACTTCCATTGAAATGGGAGCTGGTTGAAAAAGAGCTCAGGAACAATGCAAAAGAGAACATAGATTTTGAAAAAACGTTTCAAAAACCTTCCGATCTGTACCGGCCATTTAATAACAGCTCCGATGAGAAGTTCTTTCATTTGAACCCTATAGCGCAGGAAGTAAATCAGCAATGGCTTCAAAGAATTGCCAGGGATTTATATATTGAAGAGACCTTCCGGGTTCTGACCGACTTTATTCAACTAAATCAAAACTAAGCAAGCTTCATGCAAAACATTGTAATTAAAAAACCATCATTTTTTTTAAGCCTGCTTTTGCTGGCTGTGACCATTCATGCACAGGATTTTACCAACCCCGGTTCTTATATGTCCTATACAACCGAAAAGATCAGGAATGTAAATCAGTCGTATATGAACTACCTGAGCGCTGTATCTCACGGCAAAAGTGCCCGCAAAGTAGATAAGCTGAGAGAGAAGGTCGTGAATCTTATTTTCGATACAAGAGGTGAGATCAACAGCATGCCTGCTTTTAAAGGAGACCGCACCCTGAAAGAGGCAACAGCCGCTTATTTAAAGACCACTTATATTGTGTTTAATGAAGACTATGCCAAGATTGTAAATATGGAGGAAATTGCAGAACAGTCTTATGATGCCATGGAAGCGTATTTGTTGGCGCAACAAAAAGCCGACGAAAAACTCCAGGAAGCATCAGCGAAACAGGCTCAGGTTTTCAGAGATTTTGGCCAAAAGTTTAATGTGCAGATTGAAGAGCGGAAAGATGAACTGGATATGAAAATGGAAAAAGCAGGCAAGGTTAACGATTACTACAACAAGGTCTATCTTCTTTTTTTTAAAAGTAATAAGCAGGAGGCCTACCTGGTGCAATCTATAAATGCGGCAGACGTAAACAGTACGGAGCAAAACCGGAATGCGTTGTTGAATTATTCTACCGCC
Organism: Flavisolibacter sp.; assembly: GCA_036787395.1. GTDB lineage: Bacteria > Bacteroidota > Bacteroidia > Chitinophagales > Chitinophagaceae > Flavisolibacter. The sequence continues at coordinate 15,664 of DAIQPL010000032.1, forward strand.
GGGTTAGAAGGGTTACAAACTGTTGCGGCGTTTGAGTCAGATGCCAGTTTAGTAACTGCCTGCAGAAGGGTTTTACATTTCTATAAAGAAGAGGCTGAAAAAAAGATGGAGGTTATTTCGAACTATATATTAGCCGGTGACAATTTTAAAAAGATCAAAAAGAATTTCGATAAAAAGCCCGCTAATCAGAGAACGCAGGCCGACACAGATACCTATAACAAAGCCATCGAAGAGATCAATAAAGCTGGGGCCTTATATAATAAAGTGAACAACGAGATCAACAAAGAAAGGGACGAAATGCTGAACTTATGGAATAGCACCGTTAAGCGGTTTATGGACCTGCACATACCTTATGCCAAATAATAAGCACACAGTGGTTTTGAGGATAAAACTAATTGCCGGAAAGTTGGTAATTCCCCCTTCCCGGCAAAATTATTCAGGATAAACTTGTTTCCGAAGAAATTGCGGTGTTCAACAATTTCGAAATTATACAGTTTTGTTCTGCATTTTTTACACTCTCGTCAAATTTTTCTTTGCTGATACCTGGAACTTTGCCCTTTACAATGAGATGTGATTTGGTGACAGCACCGTTGTCCAAAGTTATCTCGCACCTGGTTTCAAGACTTTCAGGAGTAAAACCTGCTTCGCCTAAAATAAAGCTCAGTTTCATAGTAAAACAACCAGCATGTGCTGCTGCTATCAACTCCTCTGGATTTGTTCCTATACCATCTGCAAAACGGGTATTAAATGAATACTGCGTGTTATTCAGCACACTGCTTTGAGTCGTTAATTGTCCTTTGCCTTCTTTTCCGGAGCCGTTCCAAACGGCAGTTGCATTGCGTACCATAATGTTAATAGTTAAGAATGTTAGGGAAGCAAAGCTAAAGGAAAGGGAGGAATTGGAAATACGAATTGGTATTGAGTGTAGCGTTGAAAGTTTAATGTGTGAGGTAATCGGGGAATTAAGTAAGGAGTAATTGAAGAGGCTACTGTTATAAAAAAAAGCAGTGGTTTTATTTGGAGAGAATACAGCTTTGGACATGCTACTTAAGGCAGAACATTTAGTTGAAAGCGGCGAACAAACGGCAATCTACTTTCTGCAGTTCCCAAATACTATTACCTATTACCTATTACCTAATACCTAATACCTTACCTACTCCGGGTTATCATGCAGCGTGCGCACTGTCTATAATCTCGTCCATAGAAATACCAAGATGACTTTCATCATAAATGCAATCGCCATCTTTTATTACTAAAACCTGCGGCGATTCGTGGTATACTTTAAACATTTCAGATATCCTGTTTGATAAACCTCTGTAAGCAATAAGATCAAGAAAATAAAAATCAATATCCGAAGGTTGATCTACTTTTTGCAGGCGTTGCAACGCCACGGAGCTAATAGAGCAGCGTGTACTATGTTTAAAAATGACCTGGGGTCTGTTTTGCGATCTGGTAATGATTTGTTTCAACTGCTCTTCATCGGTTAGATGAATCCAATGCATACACAACAAATTTTAAAAATTAAACTTTACTCTTCTCAACAGATGGGCTTTTTACAGAAGCAGTAGAGGGACAGCCGTATCCTCTGCGCGAAGCACAAGAGGCAAAAACCAGGCTGGTTAGAATTAATAGGGTAATGTAAAAAGTTTTGTTTTTCATATAAACTTGTTTGGATTAAAACGGCTTAATTTGCCGGTTATTATGCAAATATAGCCATGAAACCCTTAATTCAAAGCTCCTTGCTTATGCTTATTCGGTCAATTGGCCCATTCTGCAGTCAGTCACATTACTCCCATTTTGTTTCAAAAAACATTTAATCCAAAAATGAAGATCCATTTTACTTCTATAGGTGGCAGTGTAATGCACCAACTTGCCATTGCTTTAAAGCGAAAAGGATACCAGATTACGGGTAGTGATGATGAAATTTTTGAACCGGCCAGGAGCAACCTGGCTAAAGAAGGGATTCTCCCGGAATCTATCGGCTGGGTACCTCAAAAGATCGACGAGTCGCTTGATGCTGTGATCTTAGGAATGCATGCAAAAGGGGATAACCCTGAGCTTTTGAAAGCAAAAGAGCTGGGGCTTCCGATATATTCTTTCCCCGAATATATTTACCAGGAAAGCAGGAATAAGACACGAATTGTGGTTGGTGGTAGTCACGGGAAAACTACAACAACCTCCATGATTATGCATGTGCTTAGGGAGACACGAAAAGATTTTGACTACCTGGTAGGAGCAAGGCTGCAAGGATTTGAGCAATCTGTTAAAGTAACCGACGCACCTCTTATTGTTTGCGAAGGTGATGAATACCCGGCCAGTATTGTAGAAAAACGGCCCAAGTTTCATTTTCTTTTTCCACACATTGCCATTATAACCGGTATTGCCTGGGATCACATCAATGTATTCCCCACATTCGAAAATTACCTGGAGCAATTCGTAGTATTTATTGATAAGATTGAAGAAGGCGGCCATCTTATCTATAATGATACGGATGACACCTTAAAGAAACTGGTGCAGACACATGTCCGGACCGATATACAATATCACCCATACAATGTTCCTGACCATACTATTGAATTTGGAGTTACAAAAGTTACTATTGAGGACAAGGAAGCCGACCTGAAAGTATTTGGCAACCATAATCTTTTGAATATGCATGCAGCCTGGCTCGTGTGTAAACAGCTGCGTATCTCCGCCGCTGATTTTACAAAAGCCATCAGTTCTTTTACCGGCGCCGCCAAGCGATTAGAATTGTTGGCTAAAAATGACGAAACCATTTTCTACAGGGACTTTGCCCATGCTCCATCAAAAGTAAAAGCCACTATTGAAGCGGTGAAAAATCAGTTTCCCGACAAAACTTTGATTGCAGTATTGGAGCTGCATACCTATAGCAGCTTGAACGAAGCCTTCATGACCGAATATAAAGGAGTAATGGATGACGCAGATTGGGCTGCGGTTTTTTATAGCAGGCATGCACTTGAATTAAAAAGAATGCCCGAGTTGCCAAAAGAAGCCGTAACCAGGGGGTTTGGCAAAAAGACATTGGCTGTATTAAACGAAAGATCAGAATTGGAAGATTGGCTGTATAGCAATAATTATAATAATGCCATCGTAGTTTTTATGAGTTCCGGTAATTATGATGGATTAGATATAGAGGATTTTGCTAAACGCATTACGCAAGCGGCTAATTAATTGCCATTCAAACAACACAAAACTTTTACCTTTAACCCTTTTTAAGTACTGCTGAAATGTTACAGTTAAAGAAACCCTTAGCCTTTATTGATATTGAAGCTACGGGCGCCAATGTCACCATCGACCGCATAGTGGAAATTGCTATCGTTAAAATGATGCCCGATGGAAACCGCACTGTCAAAAGAAAAATTCTAAATCCGCAGATGTCCATTTCCAAAGCTATCAGTGAAATACATGGCATAACGGATGAAATGGTAAAAGATGCTCCCACCTTTAAACAGGCAGCACATGAGATCAAACAATTTTTAGACGGTTGCGATCTTTCCTGTTATAATGCATACCGGTTAGATATTCCATTATTGATGGAGGAGTTTATCCGTGCCGATGTTGAATTTGACATGAAGAGCCGCAAAGTTGTAGATGTTCAAAAGATATTTCACCAAATGGAGCAAAGGACATTATCTGCAGCCTATAAATTCTATTGTAACAAATCATTGGACGGGGCCCATGGAGCTGAAGTAGATGCCACGGCTACAGCGGAGATTTTAAATGCACAGGTAGATCGTTACCCGCAATTAGGAAACAGTGTAGACAGTATTGTTAAAGCTGTAGGCGAAGACCAAATAATTGATTTTGCCCGTCGTTTTACTTATGATGATAAAGGTGTAGAAATCTTTAATTTCGGAAAGCATAAAGGAAGGCCGGTTGCTGATGTTTTAAAGTCCGAGCCTCAATATTATGATTGGATGATGAAAGGAGAATTTCCAATGAATACTAAACAAAGGCTGACTGAAATGTACACCCGTATTATGTTGAAAAAATTCTAAAACTGTTGGAGAAACTTGTCATAATACCAACCTATAACGAAAAGGAAAATATAGGTCCCATACTGCAGGCTATCTATGATTTGCAGGATGATTTTCATGTATTGGTTATTGATGACGGTTCCCCGGACGGCACTGCCCATATTGTTCGTCAACTTCAACCTCTTTTCAACGACACTGTTTTTTTAGAAGAAAGAAAAGGAAAACTGGGCCTCGGCACTGCTTATATTCATGGATTTAAATGGGGAACTAAAAGAGGATATGGTTACATCTTTGAAATGGATGCAGATTTCTCTCACAATCCTGCTGATCTTCCGCGTTTATACAATGCCTGCAAAAACGGAAATGCTGATGTGGCCATTGGTTCAAGGTACGTGAAGGGAGGCGGTATTCAAAACTGGCCCTGGGACCGCATGGCTTTATCAAAAGGGGGTTCTCTTTATACAAGAATGATTCTTTGGATGCCTGTCCGCGACCAGACCGCTGGCTTTATGTGCTATAAACGAGAGGTATTAGAAACTATCAACCTCGATGAAATTCATTTTGTTGGTTACGCCTTCCAGATCGAAATGAAATTTGCTGCATGGAAATTGGGTTTCAGATTGAAAGAAGTTCCCATTCTATTTGAAGATCGCAAATACGGAGAATCTAAAATGAGCAAGGGTATAGTGAAAGAAGGAATTTTGGGTGTGCTAAAGCTCCGCTGGTATAGCCTCTTTACGAACTACAGAAGAAGAGTAAAAAGTAAATTAGACACGTCAATGGTAAAGTGAATGTTAAGTGGTAAGTAGGTTGACGTTGTTTCCATTACGAACTGTTTTTCAAACGGCAATTGCCAGATGCTAAAGCCTGACTTACCAACCAACCGGCAATGAAACATTTGTAAGTAAAACTGTCTATTTGTTCAATAGAATTCCAGCCGCACAAGTGAGTGACACAACAAAAGATGATTAGAATTTCAATAACTGGCAACCCAAAACCCAACACCAAAAATCCAAAACGTATATCTCATTCTTCCGCATATCTGCTTTTAATAGCAGCCCAGGATGTGTTTTTTATGCTGCCCATCATCATCCAGGTTGCAACAACAGAAAGCACTGCACAAATAAGAACAACAGGAATAACACTATAGATAAAAAAATGGCCTACGGCTATAAGACCCGAAATGAAAAGTACAAACAGGCTACGAAGGAAGGACCCTGCTTTTACGTTCGTGTTTTGATAAACAGAGAAAGGAAACATTTTGTTACTTACATAAACTACTACCGTTGCTATCAGTAATTCATTAAACAAACCCAGGATAATATTTGGTAAAATTTTCGGTCCCACTAAAGACAATCCGGCAAGCGTAATAAATACTACGATAGGAATATAAAATTTGAAAATAGCGGCTTTTGCTCCGCCCATAATTATTTCGCCGGGCTTTTGTAAAGGACTTACATAATAAACCCAGGAAGCTTTATACTTGTCCGAATAAATCATTTGGTTGATAGCCATCGTCAATAACAAACTGGTAAAGTAAAGAGCTGATATAATCAAAACTTTTCCTCTTGTTCCCTCTTCACGTACCTGGTCTAAACTCATTGTTTTGCTGTTCATAAACATAATCACAACATACACGGCTAAATAACCTATGGAAGGATATACTTTTAATTTGAAGTCGCGGCTACGGGCGGCCATTTTCCAGGTAAATAAAAAGCCCATCTTTTCTGCTGCAGAAGAAGTAAAGAGCTTCGCAAGAAAATCTGAATAGGAGGCTCTACGTTTACCTTTTTTAACAACAGCAGCTTGCTCTGATGAAGAGCTACTAATCATGGCAAGTTTGTTATTGAAAGTAGGCGCCAGGTATTTGACAACAAAGTATAAGCTTAGAACAGGAAGCACCAGGCCCAATACCGCGGCTATTATTTCATTTGAACTGCCGCCCATGTAGTAAAGAACGTTCCAGCAACAAGCAAACCAATAGATAGGATAAAGGATGATAAGAGGTTTTGAAGAGATGTCGAGGCTTCCAAGGTTCGCGTCACCTATCATTCGGGGAAATACCTGGTAGCTGGCATAGATGGCAATGGCAAAAATGATTTGTACGTAGCTGATAATGGATTGAAACTTCTGTGGTGTTGTGATCCTGAGAATTAAAATATAAAGCGCATTAATAAAAAAAATGGCAAAAGAAGTTACAAATGCAATCATTACCAGAAAGAACAGGCTTCCTGCTATACCATAGTGGGTAGTTATATAAACGAATCCTGCCAGCGACATAGGCAGAACCATTTTGCAGATGTGTATAAAAATGTGAAGCAGTCTTGCAACAACAAAAGTTTTGTCGCTAACAGGTTTTGGAAGGATAATAAACGTATCCCTTACATCAATGAGCACAGAGGTAAAATCAGAAATGAGTGAAGCCGACAGCATGAAAAAGAACAGGGAGAAATAAATGGTAAGGTTGGTAATTACATTGCTTCCAATAGAAAAGGCAAACAAGTAAATAAGTCCCAGCAAGGCGCTCATTACCATTGTTCCCAATGTTGCCATGGATACAGGTTTATTCTTTCTTCTCTGGGTTTGATGAAGAGTGTTAGGCCTGCGGTCATCCATAGTAAGCTTGGTATGTAAAATAGATTTTAGTTGGTGAATATTGACACCCATTCGCTTGTACAGACCCACGGGCAAGAGGGCAAGCTTTAGAAAAAATTTGTTGATGATGTTCATGCTATTAGCTTTCAAGTGCCTTCACTAATTCATCGGCTGTAACAGAAAGCGAATCTTTATTGGTGAGGTAAGAAAAGATCTGTTCCAGGCTTTTATCACCCTGTTGTTGTTTTAATTCTTCAAAGGTGCCATTAGCAATCACTCTTCCTTCATCAATTAAAACAATTCGGTCGCTTACTTTTTCTACTACATCCATCATATGGCTGCAGTAAAAAATAGTTTTACCTTCTTTGGCCAACTTACTAATCAACTCTTTAATAATAATTACGCTGTTGGCATCAAGGCCGCTCAGTGGTTCATCCAGGATAAGTATATCAGGGTTATGTAAAACGCCTGATGCAATTAATACTTTCTGACGCATGCCCTTACTAAAGCTATCCATTCGCTGA
>DAIQPL010000212.1:0-7448 GCA_036787395.1 Flavisolibacter sp.
TCACCTGCTCACACACAGTTCCGGAACTCCGAATATGACTTCGTTTCCGGGCTTCTCCAAGAACATCAGCCGTAATTCTTACAGCCCGGTGCAGCTTGTCAATCTGTTCGGTGACTCAACGCTGCAATTCGAGCCCGGAAAAAAATATGCTTACAGCAATTCAGGCTATATACTTCTGGGTTACATCATTGAGAAAATAACAGGTAAATCTTATGAGCAGGTATTGCAAGAGAACATTTTTACTCCGCTTAAGATGACTAATACCGGATATGATCACCACAGACTTATGCTGAAGAACAGGGCTAGTGGCTATGAAAAAAATGGAAGGCGTTATGTTAATGCAAATTTCATTGACATGTCAGTGCCATACGCCGCGGGAGCATTGTATTCAACAGTGGAAGATCTGTATCTCTGGGATCAGGCATTGTATGGTAATCAATTGCTGCGGAAAGAAAATATGGATCTATTATTTACCAAACATATTCCGTCAGGCGGCAGTTATTATTATGGTTATGGTTGGGGCATTGGTGAAATTCGCTTAGGTAACACGACAGAAAGGATAGAAACAATCGGACATGGAGGCGGGATAGACGGTTTTAACACACAGCTCAGTCGAATTCCATCGGACAAATCGTTCATAGTGTTATTGAATAACACAGGAGGCGCTCCTCTCGACCAAATGACGAATGCCATTGCTGCAATTCTTTATGATAAATCCTACGACCTTCCTAAAAAATCTGTTGCTTATTCACTGGCAGAAAGGTTAGAGCAGGAAGAGATTCCGGCTTCACTTGAATATTATAAAAAAATAAAAGATTCCATCGCGTACTACCTGGATGAAAGGGAAATGAATAGAACGGGGTACGAATTCCTGCAATCGGGCAAAGTGAAAGAAGCAGCTGCAATTTTTAAACTCAATGCACAAGCGTTTCCTAAATCATACAATGTTTTTGATAGCTATGGTGAAGCACTCATGGCACTTGGAAACAAAACAGAGGCCATCGAGAATTATAAGCAATCTGTAAAATTAAACCCGGGTAACGAAAACGGTATCAAAATATTAAAAGACAATGGCATAAAGACAGACGACCTGATCAAAAAAGTTCCAATTGAATACTTGAAACTTTTGGAAGGTGAATACCTGAACGTTGAAAATAAAGACTGGAAAATCAAATTTGATCTTGCAGAAGGCATTTTGTATGGCAATGACAGGGGCTACAGGTATAAAGTACTTCCGGTTGGGGAAGGTGAGTTTGTCAATCCTGATGATGGAGCATCATTGGTTTTCGATACCAAAGACAAGAATGCAATAACTATGGTACTTTTTGGAAGGGTTAAGTTCAAGAAGGTTTTATAAGAGAAAAAGGAAATTTTCCTATAGCTATTCGTAGTGTTCTATATTGGCTATACCTAAAATTATTACCTGAACTATCAAAGTAACAGACCAGTCAATTCACAGCTGTCAAAATCAAAGAGATGAAAAACCTAACTTAAAAACACATGTATGAATTTGGTATCTTTATCTCTATATAGTTCTTTCAAATCGCTACAACACAAATTAAACTGTTCAGCGGCCTGGTCGGGGCCTATGTAAAAGTTTCAACTTTTTCAGATTGATTTCGAAACCCATACGATATTGTGTTCGTTTCCTGTCGAGGCTACAAATGTCGTCTGGGAAGAAATGAGAAGGTTTGAGACGGTAATAACCAAAATCGCAAGATACACTTTGAGCTGGTTAAAGTTTATTCTAAGATTTCTTGCAATCTATAGTACAAGTAATCCATCCATTTTACTTTCACTCGTTTCCGGGCGTCTCCAAACGTTGCCATGGTTGCAAGTTCTGCTAAAGCAGCATATCCTTAATGTTAGTTATGGCTTTGCAATAAATTAGGCTCTGCAACCATGATACAAACATTGTTTTGTTTTTAAGGATTTGCTTGAATTACCTTTGCACCGGATGAAAAAATGGCTGGTTCTCATATTACTTTTTATCGTAGCAGCAGGCACATTTGTCCCCTGTTGTGCCGTTGACGATTGTTGTGCAGACCACCTTACCAATACCACCAACCGCGATAAGCACAAAAACGAAGGCACTTGTTCTCCTTTCTTTGCTTGTCCCACTTGCCCCGGATTTGTCGAGTTGTCAAAAGCCCTTCAGTTAGTCGAACCCATCGTTGAAAAGACAGTTCACCATGAGGTTATAGTGAAGTTCAACCTTCCTACTTATTCTGCCTCTTTTTGGCAGCCGCCACGTTCCTGTTAATTCCCTATCAGTTTTCGGTTTGTTACGCAAGCCCATTCGTTTATTTATTCACAAAATCATTTTAGCAGAAAAGTCATGCGGCTATTCATCGTATTACTATTAACAGGAATCAGCTTTATAAGCAAGGCACAACAAACCCTATTCATTACGGTAACAGGTGGAGAAAACAAGACTCGCATTGCAGCAAGCATCTTACTCAAAGGCACAACACAAGGATATTCAGCCGACAGCACCGGCACAGCTCCGGTTTCTTTTCCTTCTAATGGCAATTACACTTTAGTTACCTCAGCAGTGGGTTACGAAGAAAAAGAAACCAAAATAACCATCCCCTACACTTCAGACACTTTGGAAATCGAACTTGAAAGCAGTGATCATGAAATGGAGGAAGTAATAGTACAGTCAACCAGGACAAGCAGAACCATTGCCAATGTACCTACACGGGTTGAAACCATAGAGCTTGAAGAGATTGACGAAAAGACCAACATGAGACCAGCCAACGTTGCCATGCTTTTGCATGAAAGCACAGGCATTCAGGTACAGCAAACATCTGCCACTTCAGGCAATGCAAGCATAAGAATACAAGGTTTGGATGGCAGGTACACACAGCTTCTAAAAGATGGCTTTGCCAACTTTGGAAACTTTTCCAGCGGATTAAGTGTACTGGAAATCCCGCCATTGGATTTAAGACAGGTGGAAATCATCAAAGGTTCGGCTTCGCCGCTTTATGGTAGTGGAGCAATAGCAGGTGTGGTAAACTTCATTTCCAAGACACCAAAAACAAATCCCGAGTACAGTTTTATTCTCAATCAGTCCAACATTGGGCAGAGCAACGTCGGTGGCTTTGCTTCCCAGCGTGGAAAAAAATTGGGTTACACAATGCTCGCCTTATACAACAAGTCCAATGCTTATGATGTAGATAAAGATGATTTTACAGAAGTTCCAAAATCAAATGAGTTTACACTACATCCAAAGCTCTTTATCTATCCGAATGAGAGAACAACAATCACAATAGGCAACAGCTTAACTTCAGGAGAAAGGACAGGTGGCGATATACAGGTAATCAAAAACAAAGCAGATGCCTCACATCAATATTTTGAAAAGAATAAAACTCTTCGAGACATCAGCACCTTTGAATTAGACAAGAAGGTAGCCGATAGAAACCGTTTTGTTGCTAAGCAAAGTTTTAGTGTATTTGACAGAACAATTAACATTCCTGCATACACATTTGCCGGAGTGGATTACAACTATTATACAGACATTTCTTACATCACCAATGGCAACAAGCATTCATTTGTATTAGGTGGCAATTTTATTTACAATAAGTTCAATGAAAAGGACAACAGCAGTAGCAACAGAGACAATACAACAACCACAAGCGGTTTATACGGTCAGCACACCTGGGATGCCTCAGAGAAAGTGAAATTAGAGAGCGGATTAAGAATAGATGCAGTGAATTACAAAAACAGCATCTATAGTAAAAGCGAAGTTTTTGTTTTACCAAGAGTTTCTTTATTGGTGAAGTATGGTGCTAAATGGTCATCAAGAATTGGTGCAGGAGTGGGGTACAAAACACCCACACTCTTTACAGAAGAAACCGAGACAATCCAGTATCAGAATGTAGCGCAGCTTAACAACGTCAAATCAGAAAAAAGTTACGGCGGAACAGCAGATGTAAACTTTAGAACAAACATCAGCGATGACCTTGCCTTTACATTCAATCACATGTTCTTTTACACCTGGATTGACAACCCCCTGGTGTTAGAGAATTATGCTACCAGTAGTTACAGGTTTTTCAATGCTACCAATCCGGTCCAGAGTGCAGGCTTTGAAACAAATGCAAGGTTCATCTTTAAAAACAATTTCAAGTTGTTTTTAGGCTACACGTTTACCGACACAAAAGCAAAGTACCTGTCAGGCAATCAGTTCCTGCCTTTAGTGCCAAGAAACAAGCTAAACACAGCATTGATTTACGAAAAGGAAGGTTCAATTAAATTAGGTTTGGAAGGCTACCTTACAGGAAGGCAACATTTGAGCGATGGAACAAGAACACCCGGCTATTCAGAGCTTGGCTTCATGGCGGAGAAGATTTTTAAGCGTTTCTCACTATTTGTCAATTTCGAGAACTTTACAGATACCAGACAAAGTAAATACAAGAATGTAGTCAACGGCTCACATCTTAACCCAACATTCGACGAAATATGGACGCACACCGAAGGTTTTGTTGTCAATGGCGGCATTAAGATAAAATTGTAAAACATGCAGCATTCACATAGCCATAGTCACAATCATTCTCATGCAGTATAGATCAACAAAAACAACCAAAAGGTTTTTCTGATATGGCATTGGTTTGAAGACGGTATTTGTGTTAGCTGAAGTGATTGCAGCTATAGCTATCTCCTACACACATTTATATTGGCTCGATCCACCAACAGGGCTTGTCATAATGGTTGTAATTCTTGTAAGTACATGGGGCTTATTGAGAGACAGCTTTAAAATGAAAATTGATGCAGTGCCGGCAGGTATTAAACTGTACAAAATCAAACAGGTGATAACAAGTGTACCGAATGTAAAGCATGTTCATCATGTTCATGCATGGTCAATAAGTACAACAGAAAACGCTTTGACAGTTCATGTAATAATTGATAAAGAATTGCCTCTCGATGAAAAGCTAAAGGTCATTGACAAGGTAAAGCATGAATTAGAACAACACAACATTCATCACAGCACCATAGAAATGGCAAAAAGTGCCCGTTTACACCGGCAGGTAATTTGAACAGAATGCAGATTTGTTTTTGTTATCAGCGTCAGAATTTCTATTCAGCTTCGGTTGTGTCACTCACTTGAACGTTCGGTAATTCTATTGGGCAATTTGGGTGCAGCCTATTGGTCATTAATGAGCCGACGTGATAATTAGCCGACTAACCGATAGGTAGATTCTGATTAAATTGCATGCCATCGGCTAATTGGCTAATTATCACATCGGCTCATCAATGCCTTACTATTTAAGCAACTCGTCCGGTGAAGGAGCTTCTTTGTCGCTTTCAGCGGATTTGTTGATAAACTTATAAAAGAATAACCGCCCGTACTCCTGGTCTGTGGTTCGGAAGACAACGCTCATGCCATTTTTAACACTAAGAAGTTCGTCGGGCGTTAGTGATCCTATAAATGCAGGGTCTAATTTCTTTCCCATAATCGATACCTGGTGGTACTCTCCACTTTCCTTCTCAAAATAAAGTGGTGGTTTTATTTTGCCCCCCGACACTTCAATCTGCCCCATAAAACAACGACAGGTTTCATTGTCTTTTAAAGCAATGACCACTTGCTGCATTCCATCAGGAACCGTTTTGGAACCCCTGGCACGAAATACATCAATCCATTCCGAATAACAATTTTTTTTCGCTGCCACAACTGTGTCGATAACAACTACAGTATCCTTAACTGCAGTATCCTTTTTAACCAAGCTAGTCGAATCGATTTTTGCCAAAGAGTCCGTGACTTTTTTTGGTATTGTGTCTTTTGGGGGTGGAGTGACTTGTGACAGCGCCAAAAATGGCACTAACAAAATGCCACAGCTGAGCAATTTGACTTTTATTTTCATACAATATTATTTAATTGAATAACTACTATTTATATTATTCGGTCGAATAACGACTATTGATCAAGTGATCAAGGTGAGGATAAAAAAACTAATTGACGTTCAGTGAGAACATCATTCTCATTAAACACAGCTAAACAAAACCCTTGAATGTTTTACCGATTCTTCGCAGACCTGTTACGAGACAGAACAGGGGTTCTAGGTAAGACACTGCTCACGTTATTGTACTGCCTTTATGCCCGAAGTTTTTTAAAGTCATCGATTTCTTGCGTCCTTAACGAAAAGTGATGAATCCTTTAAGCATGAAAAATTGTTTAAAGCACCAATTATCAGTAGCTTAAACAAAAATTTTGCTTCATGCATCGCCTCATTGCATTATTGATTTCTATGCTGCCAGCGTGTTTATCCGCGCAGACGAACAGGCCCATCTCCGGCTATCTTGTATATCTTCTTGGAAAGGACACGACAATGGTTGGTTATTATGAATTGAAAGGAAATCAATACAGTATGGAAGTGCTGGCCAGGCCAAATGTATCGGTGACAAGGCTGAAGGGCAAACTGTTTCCAAATGGTGAAATTGAATCCGCCGAAGGACAGACTTTCAGGGTCACCAGCAGGGATCCCCTGTTGCAGTCGAGTTACCGGTTATATGTTCGTGATGATTCGACGTTTATAGAACAACAACAACCTGGAAAACCATTGGCGATTTCGCGGTTTGCAGGTCGTGGAGTGATAGCAAACGGCATCGGAACTCCTTTCCGATATTTTCTCCCGTTGTGGGTTAACTATGCGCCGAAGAATGTAGGGGATAGTATGGTGACGGGACACCTCACAATGGGTACAAACAAAAAGTACATTATAAAGAGAATCGCAAAGGATCAATTATATGTTGGGAGTACGGTCACCGGCATGATGACGCTTAACCTTGATAAGAACGGAATGTTGAAATCAATCGATGCGATTGGATCTTCCTGGAATGTTACAGGCACAGTAACCAATAAGCTTGATTTAAAAGCGCTGACCGAACGCTTTGCTGCGCAGGAAGCTGCGCTCGGCGCTATTCCGATTAATCAGCCTGATTCTGTAATGGCTCTTCTCAATAACGCTTCTTTTAAGATCGTTTATTCGCGACCGAAAGTTCGCGGACGCACAATTTTTGGTGCGGTAGTACCTTATGATCGCTTTTGGCGCACCGGTGCGAATGCAGCAACAAGATTGGTTACGGACCATACTCTTGTGTTCGAGAACAAGGAACTCCCAGCTGGTTCTTATTCTGTGTGGACCATCCCATCTGAAAAAGGATGGACAATGATGTTTAACAGCCAGGCAAATGTGTGGGGAACAGAGTACAATCCTGCCTTCGATGTTTTGCGGGTGCCAATGCAGTCGGAACAAATTCCTGAACTCGTCGAAGAACTCACGATCCAGGTAAAGCCAGCCCGCGGGGGTGGCCTGTTCAATGTGATTTGGGAAAAGACAAAGGCCTCTGTAAGCTTTTTAATAAAGTAAGCTCCATTCTTTTGCCACGGATTCCCGCGTCTTTATGAAAGAGGATTTCGAACTACAACAGGTTTCTTTGCGAACCTCTAG
>DAIQPL010000213.1:0-7422 GCA_036787395.1 Flavisolibacter sp.
TGCGGTGAGAGTGATGGGCAAAAAAGTTTTGCACGATGAAAAACAAAGATTTTTTAATTACCTGCTTACAGAAGGCAATTATATTTCAGGCGGCCCCACAAATAATGGCGGCGCTGTTTTTGAATGGTTTGCCAAACAGTTTGGTGATTTTAAAAGAGCTTTTGACCTGGAAGATTGCATGGAGAATTTAATAAACGATGCATCTAAGGTTGCTGTTGGTTCAGCAGGATTAATTTTTCTTCCTTATTTGCAAGGCGAAAGAGCGCCGATATGGAATGCAGATGCCAAAGGCGTTTATTTTGGGTTGAATATAAAACACGAGCAGCAACATTTTGTGCGGGCAACTATTGAAGGAATAATTTACGCTGTTTACAGTATAGCGAAAACTTTGGAAGAACACCGTACCATCAACAGCCTTTCTGTAAATGGAAGTTTTGCTTCGTTCCCTTTTTGGACGCAAATGATTGCCGATGTTTTTAACAAGCCTGTGAACATCAAACAAGGATCTGGTTCGGATAGTGTGGCTGTGGGTGCTTTTTTATTGAGTGCTACAGAAATTGGTTTGTACAAAAATTTGGATGAAGCGGCTCAAACGGTAGAGTTGCCCGATACATACATGCCAAAGAAGCAGCACAACAACGTTTACATGAAGCACTTTGCTATTTTTGAAAGATTGAGTTTAAAACTATTTGACGAGTTTGAAGCTATTGCTAATCTGCAACAAAAGAAGATGTAGGCGGATGTTACGACCAAGCTTTCGTTGGTACAATGTATGCCGATTTATTTCTAGACCGGCTTCCTCATTTTTTATCGTTATAAACACGCTATTTTTTTCCGGTAGCAGCCCAAAGTATGCCTGCCAATAAATGATTCAAAAAAGCCGGTTCACTAAAGTTGGTTGGCACATGTCCCAACGCTGTATAAAACGAGCGGCCTCCGTCATAATTGTGATACCAGGCAAGAGGGTGCATGGAACCCATGCCTTCTCCTTTAGCCCTTCCCCAATCTACCTTGGGATTATACGTAGCCTCATCTACTCCCAAAATGTAATTCAGTTCCGATGTTTTTTCCGGGCCAAACTCATACCATTCCTCTGTCCATAACCTGCCATCGGCAAATCCTTGTAAACCAGGAAATTTGGCGTCAAAGATTTTCGTTTTTGCCGTTTGTATTGTTGGATGAATATGAAACATCCGGCCCACCAGCCTGGTATACCACTCCCAATCATATTCTGTATCAGAGGCACTATGAATGCCTACAAAGCCTTTACCGGATTGAATAAAGCGTTCCATTACTTTCTGCTGAGCCGTATCAAAAACATCGCCGGTAGTATTCAAAAAAATGATGGCCTGGAATTGCTGTAAAAATTTATCGGTAAACCCGTTCGGGTCTTCCCATAAAACGGCATCAAAAAAATTGTGGGCGGCCAGTTGCTGGATGGCAAGCACACCAGAATGAAGTGATTCATGATGCCACCCCCTGGTAGTGGTTACCATTAATACTTTGAATTGCTTTTGTGCCACCACATTAAATGATAAAAAAAACTGTATCGCTAAAAGAAAAAGAAAAGTTTTGGACAGCTTCATGAAAATGGTTTACTAAAATGGAAGGTAGGGAATATTTGATACGGCAGTCAATAGGGTTGATAAAACTGCTATCATTTGCAAAGTTGAATAAGAAACAGGCAGCTCTACTTGTTGAATTTTCCATCGGCTAACTATTTGTCTAAATTTATTTACCTTTTCATTCTAACTATTCGCTTCTGCATTAAACTTGAACTTTAATTTAAGCTGATTATGAAAAGACGTTCGTTTGTAAAATCATCTATACTGCTTTCCTCACTGAGTAATATCACCTCAACAAATAGTGAAGCTGGTTTCAAAAAATCAAAGCAGGAATTTTATGAACTACGCGTTTACACGCTTAAAAATGCAGAGCAGGAGAAAGTCATAGAAGATTATTTTGAAAAAGCTGCCATCCCTGCACTGAATCGTTTAGGAATGAAAAACGTTGGTGTTTTTAAAGAAATGAAACCCGAAGGACAAACAAAAATTTATGTTCTTATTCCTTTCGCGTCGCTTGACGATTTTATAGGTGTAGAAGAAAAGCTATCAAAAGATACAGTTTACCAGGATGCAGGAGCCGCTTATATAACCGCTCCTGCAACAGCACCTGCCTATGAGCGTATTCAAAGCTCGTTGCTGAAAGCTTTTGCCCACATGCCCAAAATTGAAGTGCCCGGGAATAAGGCACGCATCTTTGAACTGCGTCGCTATGAGAGCGCCAGTGAAACTGCCGGCAAAAAGAAAATAGAGATGTTTAACGACGCAGGTGAGATAGATATTTTTAGAAAATCAGGTCTTACGCCGGTATTTTTTGGCGAGGCGCTTATTGGTGAAATGCGCCCCAATTTAACCTACATGCTGACTTACGAGGATATGGCAGCACGTGACCGCAACTGGAAAACATTTGGCAGCAGTCCTGAATGGAAAAAAATTAAATCTATGCCGGAGTATGCCGATGCAAAAATTGTATCCCGGATCACTGCTACATACTTAGTTCCAACATCTTTTTCACAGGTTTAGTAAGGGGTGTTGCGTACCGGCCACGAATTTTAAAACATTCAGGTACTATTCAGGAAAAAGTGTTTAGTGGAACCGTACAGGTTTTAGATGTACCTGCATACAATTTATTCGTTACGTTCTTAGAAACTATACTTAGCTCCGATATTTGCATAAAACATATTTTGACCCCTTTCGGAAAGATCAGTACGGCCTGGAACTATAACAAGATTTTGAGGTAGTATATAAGATGGAGTGAATAGCACCATCCATTCATTCTTTACATAAATAACAGGCACAGAGGCTTCATACGCCAGCACATTAAACGTTTGAACCCGTTGGGTAACCTGTTCATTAGCGGGGAATAAAATCGAACCGGCTTTTCTCCTGTTATACGTATTGGCAAAATTTTGTGTACCGGCATATAAATAAAAAGAAGGGTCAATCACCCAAACACTTCCATCTTTGTTTTCAGTCCGGATAAGATGATCCAACCCCGCCGTTGCACCAAAATCCATTTTATCGCTGAACTTGATATCAACGCCAAAATTCAGATTCAGTATTTTATTCAGCCGACTGATGTTAAGGCTTGTTTGTGCCTTTAATGCGGACTGTACTAACTGGCTGCTTTCTTTGTAAAACGGTTTTAACAGGTACAGGTTCGTTAGCCATTTCTCCGTGATGTTTTGATAACCCAGTGTGGTAACTGTTCCTGCGTACTCAAAAGATTGCACCTTGTTGTTTATAAAAACAGGAGCAGCACTGATATAAAATTTAGGACTGAACCATAACTCTGCTAAGGGAAATACACCCGTGCTTTTTAAGCTATCCGTGCGACCATAATAATTGAGATTGCTGTTGAAGTTGACGCTAACCTTGAATTGTGCTTTTGTGGAGTCGCTGTTTTGTGCATCAGCCAACAAAGAGACAGCGCATGTTATAAAAGCGAATATCTGTTTCATGAGGTAGGTTTAAAAAAAACATCCCATTCTTTTGGAATGGGATGAGTAACATAGGGGAAATATTATCCTTTTTTCACTTTAGTTTTTGTTTTTGCTTTACCATGAACAGCAGCATCGCCGGCTGTTACATCAGTAGTATTTTCAGTTTTAGCACCAAAAATGGCCGAGTTTTCATTGGCGTGATCCTTAGCGGTTTGAGAAGCATGTTCAGCGGCCTGTGATTTTTCACGGGCTTCGGTTTTTACTTTGGTCTCTGATTTTACTTTTACTTCTTTGGTTTTTTTAGCCGCTTTTTTTCCATCTGCATTTACATCAGCATCAGTCGTTGTAGTAGTTTCCGTTTTAGCACCAAACACGGCAGAATTTTCATTGGCATGTGCCTTTGCCTGCTCAGACGCATGAAATTCAGCTTGTGCATTTGCTCTTGCATCCGTAGCCGTTTTTTCTTTTGTCGTTTTTACATGGGTGGCCTTAGTAGCAGCAACCGTGCTTTTAGTAGCATTTGTTGTTCTGGCAGCAGCATTGGCAGCGACCCTTGTAGTGGCGTTGGCGTTAACAGCTTTTGTAGTAGCCTTTGTGCTGTTAGCTACACCTAATCCAACCTGGGCAAAAGATATGGTAGCCGTAAAAGAGGCAGCGATTAAAAACAGGGTTTGTTTGATTGTTTTCATAAAGTGATTCTTTTGGTTTCGTGATACATAGATAGAAATAAGACCCTGAAAGTTTAATGCGGTGGATAACAAATTTTTAACGTAAAAGCACTAAGGGAAATAACAAGGATTTTTAAGCACGAATTTTTAAACACGAATTACACGAATTATGTTTGGGATTACACGAATTTTAGGCACGAATTACACGAATTATGTCAGAAATAATTCTGAAGGACGAATCTTATACTATTGTAGGCATTTGCATGGAGGTGCATAGGGAATTGGGAATGGGATTTAAGGAAGCTGTTTATAAAGAGGCATTGGAAATAGAATTAAAAAACCAGGACATTCCTTATGAAAGAAAAAAATTGTTTACGATTGAGTATAAAGGAAAATACTTAAAGGCAAAAGTACCAGGCAGATTTTATTCTCTTCGATCAAATAGTTCTGGAAATAAAAGCAACCTCATTTATTGTTGATGCCTTTGTAGCACAAACCATCAACTATCTAAAAGCCTCCGGGCTAAAACTCGGTATCATTGCCAACTTCGGCCAAAGATCCCTGGTCTACAAAAGAATTGTCTTCTAAAAAGAATTCGTGTAATTCGTGTAATTGGTCTAATTCGTGTTTAATAATTCGTGCAATGCCCAACGCAGTTGTCACACATTCACTATCATTAGCTTTGCATAATTCAACATTATCTTCTTCTCCCCATTCACATCAAATTTTATAGTAGCTACCGGGTTGTGTCCCGATCCTTCCAGTTTTATCACTTCACCAAATCCAAACTTTTGATGCTCTACTCTCATTCCTTCTTCCAGCTTTGCCATATCGCTGGGAACAAAATTGGGCGAAGGCACATGCGCTACTTCTCTTGATTTTTGATTACCGCCAATGAGTGTAGAAACAAAACTTCTTTCCTTCGGTTCCTGGGCCGAACTTCCAAAACCTCTTTGCATTCTTTCAAAAGCAGAACCCAACATGCCGGAGCTTTGATTTTTTACACCTCCACCGGCAAAAGACTTGTCTAAATACTCAACCGGGATTTCATCCAAAAAACGACTGGCATCACTTTGTTGCAGGTTGCCAAATTTATACCGCGTATTGGCATAACTCAGGTACAATCTTCCTTTGGCTCTTGTAACAGCAACATAAAACAACCTACGCTCTTCTTCCAGTTCTTCTCTTGTATTAATGCTCATTGCATTCGGAAAAAGTCCTTCTTCCAGTCCGCCAACAAATACTACCGGGAACTCCAATCCTTTTGCAGCGTGTATGGTCATCATTTTTACCGTGTCTGCATTGGGATCTTTCTGATCAGCATCAGTGAGCAGTGTAATTTGCTGCAGGTAGGCTGCCAGGCTTTTATCTCCTACTTCACCACTTTCCTCGCTCAAAGGTGTTTCAGTAAATTCTTTTATAGAGTTCAACAACTCCTGCACGTTCTCGTAACGTTGAACACCTTCGGTGCTCTTATCGTTAAACAGTTCTTTTACAAAGGCCGTTTGCTTGCCTACATGAAAAGCAATGTCATACGCATTCTTTGTGGGCAGCATGCTATGAAAGCTTCGTATCATCAGCACAAATTCTTCAATGGCCTGCAGTGTGCCTGATTTAAAACCAAACATCTGTGCATTCTCCAGCACCTGCCACATGCTGATGTTGTTTTCATTGGCGGCCAATATTGCCCTGTCAACCGAAGTTTTACCAATACCCCGTGCCGGGTAGTTGATAATGCGCTTCAGCGCTTCTTCGTCTTTAGGATTGACAATCATACGCAGGTAAGCAATATAGTCTTTCACTTCCTTGCGCTGGTAGAAGGAAATGCCACCATAGATGGTATACGGAATGTTCATCCTTCGCAGGCTTTCCTCGAAAGAACGGCTCTGTGCATTGGTTCGATACAGGATAGCAATTTCCTTGTTGTTATAATGATAGCGCAGTTTCTGTTCCTGTATGGCATCGGCTACAAATTTGCCTTCGTCGTTATCGGTCATGGTGCGTACCAGCTTTATTTTTTCGCCGGTAGGGTTTTCGGTGAATAGGGTTTTTGGTATCTGTCCTTTATTGTTCTTAATAATTTCGTTGGCAATGCTCAAAATATTTTGTGTGCTGCGGTAATTCTGTTCCAGCATAATCACTTTTACTTCATCATAGTCTTTCTGGAACTGTAAAATATTCTGGATGGTAGCGCCGCGGAAAGAATAAATGCTTTGCGCATCATCGCCTACCACGCATACATTTTCATGCACAGCGCCTAATAGTTTGATGATCTCGTACTGCGCCGGGTTGGTATCCTGGTACTCGTCTATCAAAATGTATTTGAACTTGTGCTGGTACTTGTGCAATACCTCGGGGAAGTTCTTCAGGAGCTCGTAAAATTTAAAAAGCAGGTCGTCAAAATCCATAGCGCCGTTTTTAAAACAACGCTTGCTGTAGGCATCGTAGATCTGTCCTATCATAGGTCGGTTGGCTCTCATGTCTTCCTGCTGAAGGGAGTAGTCGGCTATATATTCTTTTGGACCCACCAGTGCATTCTTGGCCGCCGATATCCGGTTATACACGGCATTGGGTTTATAGTGCTGCACATCCAGGTTCAGCTCCGACGTTACGGCCTTTATCACACTTTTGGCATCATCGGTATCGTAGATGGTAAAGGAGTTGGGGTAACCAATGCGGTGTGCCTCCGCACGCATAATGCGGGCAAACACGGAGTGAAAGGTGCCAATATATAAATTACGGGCTTCGCGGTTGCCAAGGATGTGGCCAATACGGTCTTTCATTTCGGCCGCTGCCTTGTTGGTAAAGGTCAAGGCCAGTATATTAAAAGCATCCACACCCTGGGCCATCAGGTGGGCAATACGGGTGGTCAGTACTTTGGTTTTTCCGCTGCCGGCGCCGGCCACTATCATCAGGGGTCCGTCTGTTGCCAGCACCGCCTCACGTTGTCTTTCATTCAATCCCTTCAGGTATTCTTGCATAGTAAAATCTTTGTGATCTCTCCTCCTCCGCTTCACCCTGGCTTGTTAAAAGGCGTTAAAGGGTGAGCCTTATCGAAGACTGCGAAGGTAGTTTTTTGAGGCCGGTTTTAGAGAAGGAATTCGGTGTAAAATGGAAGTGAGTTGTTAAAGAAGAGAGGAAGTTTATGTGTACTTAGCTGCGTTGCTACTACGAGGCGTCTGTTGCGTCGCACTTGTAGATGTCAGATAATTCGGTAACGTTTTTTTTAATTCGTTTCCCTATAAAACT
>DAIQPL010000451.1:0-2460 GCA_036787395.1 Flavisolibacter sp.
CGAGCAACTGCTGCATTTGCTCAGGAGGTGAAAAATGAATTTTTCCGGTAAGTAGCCCCTGGCGGTTCACTACCCTATGTGCAGGAACCTTTGGGCGCACCCGCCTGCATCCATTCATAGCCCAGCCAACTAAACGAGAAGAAGATTTAGCTCCCAGGGCTGCTGCAATCGCACCATATGATGTTACTCTCCCTTTTGGAATCTGCCTGACCACATCAAACACGAGCTCAAAAAAACTTTCATCTTTTTTACCCGACGGAGTAACTGACTTCGGCTTTTCCTCTAGTGTATTTTTTTTCGACGCCATAATGAGCTCGGGTTATATATTTGTCGAACCTGTGTTATTGCGTTTGTTTAATAAATAAGATCGCGTCGGTTCCGGCACCGCCTCATAATTATAGGGGCAATGCCTGCACCCATTGCCACAACAAAAACCCCGCGATAATAGAAATTTTGCTGTGAAAGTGAGCAAGCCTTCTTCATTGATGTAATAAGCTTCGTTTGCAGTCCCTTTCTGTTCCTCCCACTGAAAAAAATCATTACTGCTATTATCGCTTTCCGGAATGTCTTTATTACTGTCAGCGTCTTGCATAAGTTACGATTGTGTGTATTCTTCTTCATGGGAAGGTTTAGAAAAGGCGGCTGTTTCCTTTAAAAACTCTTGTAATGCAATATCCATTTCCTTTGAAGGTAAATGCTTTGGTAAAGAGAAGCACAGGTAATGTACGCGTTTACTTCCTGCTATATCCAGCATTTCGTAGTGCGTTTTTATATGAAGTTCTTTAGGAATGCCCGGTTCTGCGTAAACATCACTATAGTCTTTATACAAAGTGCATCCATACATATCAATCACCTTTTTAGTGAAGTGATATAGGTCAGGGCTGTCAGTTTTTAAATGAATTTTTCCATTAGGTTTTAATACCTGGTAATACAGCCTGAGAAACTTGGGATGTGTCAGTCTTTTTTTTGATTTGGAAATACGCAACTGCGGATCGGGAAAAGTTATCCATATTTCATCTACTTCCTCTGTAGCAAAGAACTCCGTAATCCGGTCGATTTGTATACGCAGGAAACAAACATTCTTTAAGTTTTGCTGAATAGCTTTTTTTGCGCCCACCCAAAGACGGTTACCTTTCTGATCAATACCAATAAAATTTTTATTGGGGTAAATTTGGGCAAGGCCCAGTGTATATTCTCCCTTGCCGCATGCCAGTTCCAATACAATCGGGTTGCTATTCTCAAAAAACTGGTACCAGCTTCCACCCATGGCTACAGGGTATTGCAGCACATTAGAAAAGGTTTCCAATTCCGCAAAACGAACCAACTTTTTCTGTCCCATAAAAGAATAAGATTTAAGCAAAAAGCTCCAGCCAATGTTTAGTTTAACTTACTTTCTGCGTCTTATTAAACATCAGATCCTGCACCTTCTCCTTATCATCTTTTTCCTTTTTAAGGTCGAACATCGTTCCAAATACATGATCCCATAAAGTAGAGCTTACGCCAAATCCTTTGCCTTCATCCTTATAATGATGCAGGTGATGATTTCTCCATAAAGGTTTCATCCACCTGAACGGGGGGTTCCAGGCATGAATAGCGTAATGCATAGAAGCATACAACAAATAACCCAGTATAAAACCAGGGAAGAATACAAAAGCATTTGAGCCTAACAATAAGTATTGTATACCAAAAATAAAAGAGGCAAGAATAATGCTTGGCAGCGGCGGCATAAACAACCTGTCCCTGTCGCGGGGATAATGGTGGTGGTTGCCGTGCATGACATAAATAATTTTTTTAGCCCTTTCACTTTCAGCTATCCAATGAAAAGCAAAACGATGGGCTATGTATTCAAAAAGGGTCCAAAAAAACATGCCTCCAAGGAACAATGCAGCTATTTTGCCGCCACTAAAACCTCCGTTTGTGAACGCATAAACAGGCAAACCAATAATAAAAGGAAGATACATTCCCCAAATCACTAAAGGATTTGCTTTGGTAAGCATTTCCAAAACAGGATTCTGGAAAAGCTGGGCCTGGCCTTTATTATGAATTTTCTCAAACTTCATTGAGCTGATTTTACACAAATTTACGAACTACCACCATTTCAGGAATGGGATTCAGATGGAGCACTTAAAATTAAGGTTAAGTTAAGATGATTAATAGGTGGCACTTAGCCAAAGTACTGCTATCATCGTCCGTTGTGTCACTCCCTTGTACGTTTGGTATCAGGCTCAGCCTGGTGCCCCGATTGATAATGTTGCAGTAATTCATCGCCTCCGAAATCATGCTTTAAATCTCTAATTACTGTATGAACATGGTTGGCATTGTTTTGAACATTGTCATATTCTATTAAAATGGTAGGACCGTGAAGGCGGTAATAATAGCCCTTGCCCAATTCATGTTTTGTGTTACCAGCCCATAGAAAATATAAGTTGTCTAAGCCGGCCGCTGCTATTTCCTGCATTA
>DAIQPL010000033.1:0-2908 GCA_036787395.1 Flavisolibacter sp.
TTATCTATCGCGTTTACAAGGTTGCGGTTTTGATAAATGATGGGTAAAGCACAAGAAAGTATTTCTTCAGAAATACCTAACTGCAAGGCTTTTTCTTTTGCCTGTGTTTGTTCCAAAGAGGTGGTAGTCATGTTAATTTTATTCAGAGGATGAATGATGGAGTTGTTGACATTGACTGAAATCTTTTTTTCAATTAATGTCGGCTACCCATCAGCATGAAAAATGCCAGAAACGAAAAATGTTAATAAGTTGAACAGCTGAGCTCAAATAAAGAGAAACCTTAACAAGCTTTTGCCAGTTACCACCTTTAAGAAGTTCTTCATCAACGAGCCGCTAAAGGTCGTTGATGAAGAAAGTTTTAATTATAGGGCTTTCCTAATACTATCAGCCTTATTATAATGCAGTTGAATATTTGGCAAATACTTGCCGGCGTAAGATTTTACGTTTTGATTATTTCCACTACTGATTTCTGTCTGGAAAATATTTAACGTGTTTTGATGATCCACTACCTGGCTGTTGATGTACGCCGTGTCAAATGACTTTCCGGTTAAAGTGCTTAATCGCTGCACCAGTAATTGGTGGGCAGGGTCTACCGAATCTTTTACATTTATGCCGGCAGAAGTTCCAATATTTTTGAGTTCCGTTTGCGCTTGTGAGTGCTCTGTCGCCATCATTTGCCCAAATGCCTTGACACCGGCGTTAGTGCCCTTGGCAGCGGCAAGCTGACCGGCTTGTACTTCGGCAGTATTCCCTATTGCTACTTGTGTAATAAACATCTGGTCTGTAGAATTAAGGGTATCGCTATCATCCTCGTCCTTGTCACAGGCAGTAAAAACAACTGCTAACAAACTTCCCATGAGAATCACTTTTTTCATTCTTTAAATTTTTATTGGTTAATTAAATAGTTATGAGGATAACCAAATTGCATGCTACATACCACCGCAGAGCGGTTTGTTTAAAGGCTAAGACAGAATTGCATTATTTTTTTGATCGGAAGTAATAGATGAGATCATCATTTAGCTAAAGCGGTGTGGAAGTTTTTCCTTACGCCTGTCCGACGGTTTAGCTTTATTAAGTTTGTATTTGTAAAACAGAAAAACAGTCGAGTTGTAAATTTAAATACCTTCATAAATCAATTAGCGTTTCTTCATCCTAAAACCAGTAGTATGCTTAGGTACTTTTTTATATTTCTTGTGCTAATTACAGCTGGCTGTAACAACAATTCAACAGACACGTCTTCAAAAAAGAATGAAGCTGATAAAAAAGACAGTTCCAACGTTCAGTCATTCACCTGGGCGCAGGAAGAAGAACAGGAGTTTCTTGCAGGATGTATTGATAGCGCAAAAGTAAAAATGAAAGAAGAAGCAGCATTTGCCCAGTGTAAGTGTATACTTGGCCAGTTAAAACAGCAGTTTCCAAATATGGACAGCGCAGCTCCGGCATTGATGGATGTTAACCGCGCAGCAGCTTTTGTAGCTAAGTGTAAATAGATAAATGAATAGTTTTCCGTAATTCTTTGGGACAACGGGATTGCTACTGCTCCTTTATTTTTATATCCTTCCACTTTACTTTAATACCACCGCCATCATGTATTTGTAAAGCAATGAAACCTTCTCCTTTTCCTATCTTCTCATCTTTTAAGTAAACCATCTGTTGGCCATTAAGCCACGTAGTTACTTCATCGCCTGTAACCTGTATCTTCAATGAATTCCATTTACCCGGTTTCAATTTTTTCTCATCTTCCGGCTTTGGTTGTATCAGCCACCCTCTTCCATACGATTCATAAATGCCAGCCGTGTGATGATCGATCGGCGCTACTTCCACCTGCCACCCATTTATCTTTGTGCCTTCAATTCCCGCCCGGAAGAATACCCCGCTATTTCCATTAGCCTCTTGCTTGAATTTTAGTGTAAGGACAAAGTTCTTGTACCACTTGTTGGTTGAAAGATAGCCGTATTGTTTATCCGGACCGCTTTCACAGACAAGGCTTCCGTCTTCAACATACCATTTCTCTGTTCCATGAATTGTCCAGCCAGAGAGGTCTTTGCCATTAAAAATTTTAGTGGTTTTTTGGGCTGTTGCTATTGCTGCGAAAACAAAGAAGGAGAGGACGAAAAACATTTTTTTCATAACCGGCAGTTAGAAATGAAAGATAGGACTTCTCTGCTAAGCCCAGTGGTTACATGCGTTTAAATAGATTACCGTCGTTAAAATCCTTTCATTTTTCTACGGCTAAAAGTAAATACCTGCATTCTTAATTATACAGTTTTTGTTCATCAGTGTAATAAGTAATTCTTGAATTCAACATTTTATTATGGATAATTGCGCCACCTGGACTTTTTTTATTTTTTGAATTATGGATCTTTAGAAAATCCCTTATCTCGCCGCTGATAATATCTGGATCTATTTTGGCTATTTGTTCTATTGCATCTTTTAATACAGAAGGAATAGCTTTCACCAACAATTTTATTTTATCATCCGGAATTTTATTGCCAACTGAAAACGGTGAGATACGGGCTTTCCATAAAATTTCATCAGCATACGCGTTACCAATACCCCTTATTATTTTTTGATCGAGCAAAACATTTTTGATCGTTGTTCTTTTTTTAGAAAGTATGTTTTTTAGATGATCATAATTTAATTCTTCAGATAAGGCGTCGGGTGCTTCTTGTTCTTTCGGATTCAGGCTAATAGCAGCTAGGCCCTGGTAATCGGTCAACACCAGACCAATACCATGGTTAAATCGTAATTCAAGAATGATATTTTTTTCTTTGTTTTTCTCTTCCCACCATTTCAACCTACCCTTCAACATTAAATGCATTCCCAGCACTTTGCCATTACTGAAGGCAAAACGTAGTTCCTTACCTTCTCTGTACACTTTCTTAAGAGTTGATCCTTCCAGGCTTTT
>DAIQPL010000033.1:3008-22656 GCA_036787395.1 Flavisolibacter sp.
ACACCGTCAAAACAGGTTTGTGAAACAGGTATCGCTTCGCCTGTGTAGGTTTCATTTTCGTATTCAAATTCAATCGGTACTGGTTCTTTTTCTAACTGGCTAATCAGTTCTTTCATAAGTTCTATCAGTCTCTTTTTTTGTGTTTTAGCGGTCGTACTCCATTTGTCTTTATCGGCCCGTTTGTGCGCCAGTTTATATTTTAATCCGGTAAGAGTAGTGGTGTAATCATTAGCATTTAGCTTCCGTACATTCTGGTGTGCCAGTATATACCAGTGGTATTCGGTACCTACGGGTACACCGGAACCTTCCGGAGCCTTGCCTGCCCTTCGTTTAGTAACAGCATATGATATTTCCCACAGGTCGGGTGTGATCTTCGTTTCTTTCCATTCCCCTTTGTCATAATACCATTTATGGCTTCTGCCTACCTTCATGCCGCTATATTGCCGGCCTTCAAAATCTTTGAACTCGTTGTATGTTTTTGAAAGATCTTTTCCTGCCTCAGCTTTTTTTTTCTTCGGTGCTATTGTTGGTTGTTGCTTTTGCCGGCGCACTGTTTTTTTTACCGGGGCTGTTTTCGTTGCCATCTTAAAATTGTTTGATACTCTTTTAGAGCTTCAAAAGCAGTTCCATTTGTAAAGAAATTACCTACAAATAATTAACAACAATACGCACACCGATAACGGAAGAGCTTTATAACGGATGATTATGCTGCAATTGCAAATTTTTTAAGTGTTTTCTCAATTACCTAACTTAATCGAACAATATTCAAAGCACTAAGTAATAATTTATGACAATAAACAATTCTTCTCCGATTGAGATGGTTTCACCCGATGACCCGGGCAGAAGACGATTTATAGCACAAATCACCAAACTAACAGGCGGAGTTTTTTTAGTCTCGCAACCGTTATTTGATGAAGCGGGAAGTTGGTTTAATAGATCGTGGACAGTTGAACAGGTAATGGAATTGTTTATAAAAGAAGTTCCGGGAGCACCATTTGAAAGAACTGTAGACACTTTAAAAGCGGGAAAGCCTGGTACAATAGTAAAAGGTATTGTTACTACCATGTTTGCTACTCTTGAGGTTATTCAAAAAGCGATTGGCCTTGGTGCAAATTTTATTATTGCTCACGAGCCAACTTTTTATAATCATTCAGATGAAACGGCATGGCTTCAACACGACGAAGTCTACCAATATAAAAAAGAGCTTTTGCAAAAACATGATATTGCTGTCTGGAGAAATCATGACTATATCCACCAACACCTTCCCGATGGTGTGTTAGAGAGTCTGATGACACAGTTGGATTGGAAAATTTACCAGGACCCTACTAATAAAAATATTGTTTCTCTTCCTGGCCTAACCCTCGAGGAACTTATTAAACAGGTAAAGTCAACTTTAGGGATTACAATGGTCAGGTATATCGGGGATATTTCACAAGTGTGTCGAAAAATTCTTGTGTTGCCGGGAGCGTATGGTGGTAGACGCCATATCGAAGCTATTGGTGCCACCAAACCAGATGTACTGGTATGTGGAGAGATACAAGAATGGGAAACCGCAGAATACATTAGAGATGCCCAAACAAAAGGTCAAAAAATAGCGCTGGTTATACTGGGGCATGTGTTAAGCGAAGAACCTGGTTCTGCTTATTTGGCAAATTGGCTGAAGGAAAAATTACCAGGAATGCCGGTAACACATATTCCTTCCAAAAATCCATTGATGTTTTTATGAGCGAAAGTGATTTATACCAGTTTACAATAGGTTATACTCGTAAAACCTACATGAACCCATTAAAGTGGAGATCAACTTCCTCTTTTTATTTTGCCACCGCTGCTGGTTGATATTTTACTAATAGACGCCTGGCCTCTATAATTAATGCCCCCGCCGCTGCTGGCAGATGCTGCTATTTCCTTAGTAACGGACAGTTCAATCTTTCCACCACTGCTGGCATCGGCTTTGCCCGTGTCGGCCGCCAGGTTGTAACCGTTGAAATGAGCTCCGCTACTCGTCTTGACATCCAGGTTTTGGACGCTGCCCATTAAATTACTTCTGGCGCCACTGCTTTGGTCTATGTCCAGTTTATCCATCTTTAGCTCACCTGTTAATGAAGCGCCGGAAGAAAGATCAATAAAAAGTTCGGTGCCTGTTAGGCTGCCATCAATGGTTGTCGCGGTTCCGGAAGAACCATCAATTTTATCGAGGTTCTTAAACGATACGTAAGCCTTCACCTTTACTCCTTTTGATCGTAATTGCTTCCACCATTTTTCCAGGTTTTGCCGGATATAAATTTTCAATTCTCCATTAACCACCTCGGTTTTCACCGCCTGACGTTGCTCTTCCGTTTCTGCGCTAATGGCTACCGCTTCCATAGTTCCTTGTTTGATCAATAGTTCAATTCCATCGGACACTTTGATGGCATGGAAATCACTAACGGTTCTTTTTTCAACATTGGCATCATATACTATTTTATCCTGGGCAAAAGAGACAGTAGCCACCAGGAAAAGGAAAAAGGAAAAAAGCTTGTTCATAAAACTTTAAGGTTTGACTGAGTAGTACGTACAGCTTATTGTAAAAGTTACAGTAATTCTTTTTTTGGCAGCTTGGGACAAAAATTGTCCTGATTGTCACGACATGTAGAAGTCAATACTAGTAAAAATTTTGTCGGGGATTCAAATTTCCGCTTTCATCTCAATCAAAGGTTTTTACAAAGTCTTTTTATACTTCTTCCACTCAAATTCTGCATACACCAACTTAAAGCTGTTCTTAAAGCAATGGTGATGCTTATCACTGTATTACAGGGCTCCCAACAAAAATTTCCGCGATAAAATCTTTGGCCACTAGTTCCACCAGTAATTCAACTTCAATACTAACGCCCGGTTACGTACAAAGAAAGGTGATGGGAAATAATTATCGGTGTATACAATAAATAAATCTGATGCAGGTTTATAGCGCCATTGAAAACGCGTATTCACATTCACATTGTTCAGCTGTTGATTATATTGTAAAAACGTTGAGAGAAATAATTGGTTTGTAAAGGTGATGTCTATTTGAGATCCTACTAGCCAAAAGGTGGTATGGCCCCAGGGTGTTGGCAGATGTATATCATTAAAGCTGGCATTAGCCAAAAGCTTTACATAAGGTTGAAACCGGTAACCCACTTCACCATTAATGCCTGTACGGGTACCGCCCATGTAATAGCCGCCCCCGCGGGTATCAAAAGCAAAACTGAACAGGCTTTGTGGCTTTGAAACAAAACTGGTTCGCCATGCTTTCCAGTGATGCCGTGTATCACGGGACAGGGTATCTTTCCCAAAATTGGTTGGATCGAAAGGCTGTAATAGCTTGACAAATTCGTCGGCTGCGGACACGGTGAACACTGCCTGGTTTCTGAAATTGAAGGCGTAACTCAAGAGATTTATATAGTCCGTCTTATGTAGTCGTCCATCAAAATAATAAGTTGCATTGATGGTTGGGCCATGACTTAAAAGGCTGCTTCCTTTAGGAAAAAATAGCCGTGTGGCCACAGGGTTGATCTTGTAATAATCCCTGCGTGGTACATATCCCACTTCTGCCGTATAGTTGAGGCCCACGTATTCCTGTTGCAATAACAGGTTCCATTTGCGGCTACTGTATTGCAAATGCCCCGCGGCCGTGATATCCTTTCCTGCTTTGCCAGGCGAAAAAGATTTTAGCAGCAAAGCTTTCCCTGTCCACACATTATTAGAAGAGGCCAGGTTATATTCCAACCCGATGTTTCGGTTATATTTTGAATAAACGGGTTTACTGGAATCCTGTCCCGGATGATAGTCAACAGATTCTTTGTTAATCAACAAAAGCCCAACATTCGACCGGCTGAAAACCCTGCGTTGGAGCGAAACAATAGCAAAGTTTTGGGCCGGCAAACCTGTTTCTGCTACACTTCCTGTTTGCATGTCCATGACACCCAAACGCCAATTCCTGTTTACTCTTCCACTAAGCCGGGCACCACCTCTTATCGGCACACCAAGGCCAATGCGTCGCGAAAAGAAGGGACGTATACCAGAATAACCAAAATTGGCAAACAGGTCTGCATTTTCCAGAAAGAACTGCCGACGCTCTGGAAAGAACAATTCAAAACGTTCAAGATTAGTTACCTGGCGGTCTACTTCTACCTGGGAAAAATCGGGATTGATAGTCAGGTCAAGGTTAAGCGCAGATGTTACAGCAATCTTGATATCACCTCCTGCCTTCTTTTCATAAGCCGATGGTTGATCTGGCTCATAGTTCTTAATTATCCTGCCCAGCACGTACGGAATTAGGGAAATATTACTGCCCGGGTCCGGTGGAGGTTGATCCCATACCAACACTCCTGAATATGCCAGTGATGCTGTCGGGAATTGGCGGGGAACAGGAGCCCAACTTGACTTTTCCGTTGTCTTAAGGTCGAGACGGCTAAAATTAATTCCCCACTGGTTCACGCCTTTCTTATAACGTATCGTTTTAAAAGGTATGGCCATTTCAAAGACCCATTTTTGTGCATCGTATTTTACAGCTGATGTCCATTTGTGATCCCAGTTCAGGTCTACACTGCCGCCGCTATACATAGTCCCGTCCCATTGAGCTCCGGCGGCATTAGAGCCAAACGAAAAACCATTGGTCTGATCATCAAAAGGATCCATGAAAAGTAAAAAATTATCATTCTTCCCAAAAACAAAATCACGACGGAGCGACTCCACAAAGTAAGGACCCGGTACCGCATGGTAACAAAGAGCTACCATGTAAAGGTTTTGATTATCGTATGTCATTTTTACTTCTGTACGCACCCTTGCATGGCTCGTATCCATAGGTAACACCATAAAAAAATCAGTAGCCGTTGCTGCATCTGTCCAGGCTACTTCATCCGGAAGGCCATCTATAGTTATAGGCGTAGCCGTTTTATGAATGTGCAGCCGAAAAGCCTCATTCTTTTTTTGAGTGAGGGCCGTTAAGCTGGTTAAGCACAGGCTATAGAGCAGCCACCTTTTTTTCACTAAGGTTAGTTTTTATTAAACACTTAAATATATCAATAAATGATTGTGCCCTTGCCTTCGGCGCCAGCCGGAAGGAGGCATTAAAATGTCAAAGCTGTTCTCTTAAAAATTATTATATTGATCTTTTCTATTTCTTAATTTCCTATTTAAAATTATAGCATGTCTCATCGCCGCCGGTTTTTAAAACAAACTTCTACCATATTGGGAGGAGCAACCCTTTTTTCTGCTTTTGATAATTCAGCTTTTGCCATGCTAAAAAAACAAGTAAGTCCTGCGGACCAGGTAAACATAGCCGCCATTGGTATTAATGGTATGGGCTGGGCTAATGTTACCTCCGCTTTGAAAGTGGCAGGTGTAAATCTGGTAGCTCTATGTGATGTAGACAAAAACGTTTTAGACAAAAGAATGGCTGATCTGGCCAAGCTGAAAGTTGATGCTACTAAAATAAAAGCGTATACGGATTACCGTAAGCTGCTGGAGCAAAAAGATATTGACGCAGTGATAATAGGTACCCCTGATCATTGGCACGCCCTGATAATGATAGCCGCATGCCAAGCCGGCAAAGATGTATATGTAGAAAAGCCGGTAGGAAATTCTATTGGCGAATGCCGCGCCATGGTAGCTGCACAAAAAAGATACAACCGCGTAGTACAGGCAGGACAGTGGCAACGAAGCCAGCAACATTTTAAAGATGCGGTTAATTTCGTTTACTCGGGGCAGCTAGGCAATATTCGCACTGTAAAAGTTTGGTGTTACCAGGGATGGATGAAACCCGGGCCTGTTGTACCTGATACTGCTCCACCGGCTGGGGTGGATTATAAAGCCTGGCTTGGACCTGCCCAAACAAGGCCGTTTAACGCCAGTCGGTTCCATTTTAATTTTCGATGGTTTTGGGATTATGCCGGCGGATTAATGACAGACTGGGGTGTACACCTGTTGGATTATGGATTACTGGGGATGAAAGCGCCTGTACCCAAAACGGTTGTTTCGCTCGGTGGCAAATTTGCTTATCCTGACCTGTTACAGGAAACCCCTGACACGCTCACCGCTCTATATGAATTTGATAATTTCAACCTGGTATGGGATCATGCTATGGGTATAGATAACGGTTCCTATGGAAGAGATCATGGTATTGCCTACATCGGTAACAACGGTACGCTGATTCTAGATCGGGGAGGATGGGAAGTGATCGAAGAAAAACAAGGTAAGAATAAAGTAAGCAAACCCCTGGAACAACGCTCGGACAATGGATTGGATAAACATTGGGAGAATTTTATTTCTGTAGTCCGTTCTCGCAAAATAAATGAGCTAAACTGTCCTATTGAAGCAGGCGCTCATGTAGCTACCGTAGCGCAGATGGGTAACATAAGCTTCCGTAGCGGGCAAAGAGTGATATGGGATAAGGTGGCTGAGAAATTCACCGATGATAAGTTAAACAGGCAATACCTGATGAAGGAATACGAGAACGGATATAAATTGCCGATAGTATAGATGGGTTGACTTTTACCATTTATAGAAAGCAAGTATTGAAAATGGATTTTGCTGTTTTTAAAAAAATCTTATTTTAGCATTAATCTTTCCCATCCCTATCAACTGCTCAAACACGATTTCTTGCTCCATAATAGAAACTTTATTTGTGATCGCAGATTAAAGAGCGAAGGATCAATCGTTTATTCATTCTAAAACAAACAGTTTATGGAGTTTACCAGTAGGGTATTGTATGACGAAGACCTAACGTATTACAATGTGCTTAAGATTAACGAAGAAAAATGTAAAGCACGCCTGCTTGATTACTATGGCTACAAGCCAGCCTTACTTCCCAAAGAAATAGCATTAGAAAAAAAGGGCGACCGTTGGGTGGGAGATGCAGACGAAACGATACTGCACTATTTAAATTTCGATATCAATAAAAAATTGGAGTTAGCAAAATAAAACCGGTATGAATCCTTTTGTTATGCTAAATCCTTTGTAACTGCTTCAACTGGATGTGAGCTTCTATATACGTTGCTTCGATTGCTTGCTTCTTTATTTATACTTTATCGTACACTTTAAAGTGTTCATAAAAAAAATTTTCCTATAGCTTCTATTGAGAGTGCAACATAAACTGGAATAGTATTGGTATTATGTCCTGCTCTAAATTTTAGTTATGCAATTCATACCACTGGAAAACAAAGAACAGCTCAACAAAATAAAAAGCGCTAAAGGATACACGGTAATATTTAAACACAATACTACTTGCTCCATCAGTAAAGGTGTGAGAGATCGTTTGGAACAGGATGCAGGAATCCTACATGAGGTAAATTCGGTTTATTTCCTCGATCTACTGAAGCATCGCGATTTGTCTAACGCAATCACTGAAAATTTTGGTGTGCCTCATCAATCACCACAATTATTACTAATCAAAGACGGAAGGTGTACGTATAACGAGTGGGGTTATGACATCTCTGCAAAAGCAACAACACAAGCGCTGCGTTCATGAAAACAGGTTTATTTCAACTTCTACTTTTGTAATGGTACTCAATTACAAGCATCTGAAAAGAGCAATGGCATATTATTTTAATTGTGTCATCCATGATGAATAAGAAGAGTACTGCTGATGTGGTTCTGATTGGTGCCGGTATTATGAGTGCCACTTTGGGCCTTTTATTAAAGGAGTTACAACCTGGTATAACCATTGAAATATTTGAACGCTTAGATAATGCCGCTACTGAAAGTTCCGATGCCTGGAATAATGCAGGAACCGGGCATTCTGCCTTTTGCGAACTCAATTACACACCTGAAAGAAGTGATGGTACTATCGATACTGGCAAGGCGGTAAAAATTGCAGAGTCTTTTGAAATATCCAAACAGTTCTGGTCTTATCTCGTGGAGCATAACATCATTGAACCACCAGGTTCTTTTATTCGTCCTATACCGCACATGAGTTTTGTATGGGGTGATAAAAATGTAGAATACCTGCACAAGCGGTACATGGCCTTGCAGGAATGCCACCTTTTTAGGGAAATGCAGTATTCCCGGGATGCTGAACAAATAGCCGAATGGATACCGCTAGTCATGGAAGGACGCGATACCAGCGAACCTGTGGCTGCTACAAAAATGGATCTTGGCACAGATGTTAATTTCGGTTCTCTTACACGCTGTATGTTCGATTGCCTGAAAAAGATGGAAGGGGTTCAACTCTATTTTGATCACGAAGTGAAAAGCCTTTATCGGGAAGATGGAATGTGGCGTATAAAAGTTAAAGATGAAGAGAGCGGAACAAAGAGAATTGTACGAAGTCCATTTGTTTTTATAGGAGCTGGGGGTGGCTCATTACCTCTACTCTTAAAATCAGGCATTCCTGAAGCGCAGGGCTACGGCGGCTTTCCTGTAAGTGGTCAGTGGCTGCGTTGCATCAATGAAGATGTGATCAATAAACACAATGCTAAGGTGTACGGTACAGCAGCCGTAGGCTCGCCACCAATGTCTGTCCCCCACCTCGATACTCGGTGGATTAAAGGAAAACGGGAACTGCTTTTTGGTCCTTATGCCGGCTTTACTACTCGTTTTTTAAAACATGGGTCTTTACTCGATTTGTTTAAATCTATCAAGTTCAGTAACCTGAAGCCAATGGTGGCAGCAGGCATTCATAATCTGCCGCTAACCAAATACCTGATTGAGCAGGTGCGCCTAACGCCAGAAGGGAGATTAGATGCATTGAAGGAATATTATCCGGCAGCCAAAAGCGAAGACTGGGAGCTTGCTATAGCTGGTTATCGCGTCCAGGTCATCAAAAAAGACGCAGAAGAAGGTGGTGTGCTGGAATTTGGAACCGAAGTAGTAAGCGCTGCTGATGGCAGCATTGCAGCCTTGCTGGGAGCTTCCCCAGGCGCATCCACCGCAGTGTCTATCATGCTCGAGCTTTTAAAACGTTGTTTTCCTCATCAGTTGCAGTCCCGGGAATGGCAGGGAAAAATCCGGCAAATGATTCCTTCTTATGATAAGTCTCTCGGAAAAGATGCAGCGCTCTGCCAGGAGGTAAGGGAGTACACAAGTCGTGTGTTAAGACTCGCTGTTGCGAGACAGCATGTATGACATCCAAATGTAAAATCGTTTCAAAAGCCAATACTAAATGGAAGTGAATAGAAAGCATTTTGAAGAAGTTTTGGCTTACATCCGTCAACACCGGGGCAATGAAGCCAACTTTGAAGCCCTCTATACAAAGCTGGTAGAAGAGTGTGATTTAAATACGGCCTATGTCAATTATAAAAAAAATCTTGAAGACATAAAAGAAAAACAGGCGGAAGCGTACCACCAAACCAAAAAGACAAACGGAACGG
This sequence comes from Flavisolibacter sp., assembly GCA_036787395.1. GTDB lineage: Bacteria > Bacteroidota > Bacteroidia > Chitinophagales > Chitinophagaceae > Flavisolibacter. The sequence continues at coordinate 12,332 of DAIQPL010000033.1, forward strand.
CATGGCCGGAGTTCGAAAATTTTGTAAGCGAATTTGAAAGAGCTATTACTGCAGCAATGAAAGAAGTTGAATAGGAAGACAACTTTCTAAAAAACTGGGTTTGAGTTGTAATTGCCAGTTCTTTTAATTGTCACACCTTTTGACATTATTTTTTTCTGTCTTAATGAGAAAGCTTTAAGAATTTATAGGCCTCAAATGCCATCCTTAATAATTCCTTCACCTTTTCCGGCTTTTGCTTTGCAGTGAGGGCGCATTATCTATGAGAAATATAGCCACTTTTCTGCTGCTGGTAGCTTTGTTCGGATCTTCCTGCAGCTCTACTTTACATCACATCTTTGATAATAAAACGCCGCATGAAAAATATGCGGATAAGCTGGATGACACGGGTTTGGAAGATACGCCAGACGGCCGGTTGTGGCTGGCTGCGTCCCAAAAAGCTTTAACCGATGCGCAGTCCATTCAACTTCCGTACAGCCAACACGGTTATTTTCATTCTGATAAGCCACGTGCTTTGGGATTAGAATTTAAGGCAAAACAGGGTGAACGGATTACCTTTCATCTAACCAAAAAGACAGGTTCCCGGTTTGCTCTCTATGCCGATCTTTTCAAGAATGGAAATAGTTCTTCTCCTTTGGTTTCCGCAGATACAACCAGTTCTCAGTTCAGCTTTGATGTGAATGAAACCGGTTTTTATACATTGCGTTTACAGCCGCAATTGTACCACAACGGCGAATACAGCCTTTCTGTTTCTGTAGGTCCTTCACTATACTTCCCGGTGTCAGGAAAAAAAGCAAATGTGGGTAGTGTTTGGGGAGATGATCGGGATGGCGGCAAACGCAGCCACGAAGGCATCGATATTTTTGCACCTAAGCTGACTCCTGTAATAGCGGCTGCTGATGGGTATATTACCGGCGTAAGCGAAGGCGGTCTCGGTGGCAAAACGGTTTGGATGAAACCAACTGATAAAAACATCTTCCTTTACTACGCTCATCTTGATAAGCAGTTAGTGCAGGAAGGACAATCCGTGAAAACAGGAGATGTGCTGGGATTGGTGGGTAACACGGGAAATGCCCGGTTTACACCTGCTCATCTTCACTTTGGGGTATACACGTATAGCGGTGCAATAGATCCATTGCCATTTGTAAACCGGGTTATAAAAACGGCCACAACTGTTAGTTCTAAAAATATTACAGGCTATTTAAAAGTAGTGAAAACGCAAAAAATAAGTGGCGGAGGTTTGATAAAAGCAAATACGTTTTTAGTTCCCTTAGCAGTTAATTCCAACGGATATATAGCCGAACTTCCGGATGGACAGCTGGTGAAGCTGCCCGTAGCTTCTGTGCAAGTGGTTAAACAAGCCATAAAGCCATCAGATGCTTTGGTGACAACCCCGGCCGTTGAATCGAAGAAATCATAATGCAAGTATGTAAGATAAGAAACCGGTACTTTTTCCGAATTAATAAATCAACTACATTCTTGGGCTAACAACCACAAAAAAGCAATGGAAAGTGGAGCTCTACTTCTGCGTTGCAGAGAAAGCTCCACTTAACCACAAACCAGATTGGTCACTTACTTGAACTTTCAACGGAAAAAATGTTGCTGGCAACTTTCCTTCCTTGTATAATGCCCGCATCAATAGAAGGCTGGTAATGGATACCTGCGTATAATCTTGATTGTGCTGCTTCTTCGCCAATTGCGGTAAGTGAAGAATAGCTTCTCGGTGCAAAGCCTAAATAATCGTAAGTATGATCTGTAAATAAGCCAATGTTTCCGAAGAGTCGTTGAAATGCATCCGCGGCTGCTGACGAAAGTACCGCATGCGCTGAAGCAAATTCAGGATGTGCAGGAGTGGTTAAATACGAAGTCCATGTTGTATGCCCCATTATATTTCTGATATAAGTGATCGGCCTCATAAGGTTATATTCATATTTTGTTTTCCAGCAACTAATCAGCGCATCATTTATTACTGCTCCCGTTAGTGCATAAGCCAAAGCAGCTTTTTCAACGCTGGCATCTGTTTGATGTAGAACTTGTTCCAAAATATTTAACCAATGGCCCGGGGACGTTACACCTGGAACATCTCGCCAATGCAATGCTATGGCTTTTTGTTCGTCTGTGAGGTTTTGAGAAACATCGTATACCTGTTTTGCCATTTCATAGAAAGACGACTTTGGATCAGCGGAATAAGCCATAGGTGCAGCCGGTTTAGAATTAGTTGTACTGCCGGTTATTATTGGGCGGTTATTACCCCAATACGGTGAAGTTGGGTTAGCAAAAGCAGGTGCGGTTGGAACCCATAATCCAAGGCCTGAGGGTGCTGTATAAGCCGCGCCGGCATTTTTGTAACCGTCCGTTTCCGACCAATTAAATACTGCAGTCGCCACTGCTTTTCCATACTGAGCAGAAGCTGTAAGAGTGGCATTGTCAGAGTTTGTAAGAAAGCTATTATTTAACGCATGCTCCAGTGAATCAATAGCTGCTTTATCTGTATTGCTGGCATTGGTGAAGAAAGCTTTGTTGATACTGGCAAGCGCCGCATTTACATTGGCCGGATAGTAATAGTGGACAGAGTGGTTTGCCGGCGGTAAGCCTGTTAAGCTACTCCATTTCTTTGTCCATTGCGAAGAAGCAGGAAGAGTAGGCGCTAAAGATTCCAATGCGGCGATGCCTGCATAAGCATAAGGTCTTGAAAATGCCTGGTTAGGTATGCCTGTTGCATTACGCATCAGCCGTACCTGCAACGTTATCCATTTGTTGATAACATCTGCAGGATAAGAACCAGGTTTGTTTTTGTTCTTAAATTCATTTGTCTTGTTACAGGCACTTAATATAACAATAGTTAAAAGTGCGGGCAGAAGCCGGCAGGCAATAGCCTGCCTCTTCATCTGGAAAGATGTTGTTGTCATTGATGATAAAGTTTATGGTTAAATAAAGAATACTACACCGATTGCCAGGTATCAGCAGAAAGGATTAAGGTGCTGTTTTTTGACGCTCTCTGGGTGTATATTGAAAATGAATTTTTTTCAACACGTGATTGGCGGCGGCTTCCCCCAGTAAATATCCCTGTTCAATGGAATAGCGATAATGAATACCTCCATAAAGTCGTGACAGGCCTGCTTCTTTTGCTACATCTTGCAAAGAACCATAGGTTCTTTCCTTCAAGCCAATGTCGGTGTAAGTGTTATCAGTCACAGCACAACTCTCCCCAAACAGTGAACAAAGTGCAGTAGCTGCAGCATAAGAAAGCGTGGCGTGGGCGGCGGGGAATTCGGGATGGGGAGGAGTAGAAATCAATGGTGTCCATTCCTTATCAATATGTTGTTGTATGTAAGTAATTGGCCGGACAACATTGTATTGATATTTTCCTTTCCATGCCAGGATAGAAGCTTCATGCATAGCCATTGTCATTTTGGCGAACGCTTCAGCAGCTTCAATAAGGGGTAAATTATGTTTCTTAATGAGACCAGATAAAATAAAACTCCAATGACCATATACAGTCATATAACTTCCATTAGGAGAATCGTCCCAAAAAAGTGCAGTTGCTTTTTGTTCTGGTGTAAGGTTTGAAGACACCAAATACACTTCCTTCGCCATTGGATAAAAAGCTCCTGTTGAATCGGGCGAATAAATGGGTTGCTTTAATATTGATAAACTCTTCAAATCTTTTGTACAGCTCCTGTTCTCCGACCAATAGGGTACCGCAGCTTCCTTAAAAGATGGAGGAGTAGGCGCCCACAATCCCTGGCCTTTTTGAGGCAGGTATGATTTTGCGTTTGCAGAACCATCCGTTTGCAGCCATTGAATAATGGCCGCGGCAACACCTTGTCCATATGCAATATTCTTTTCTATTCGTTGAAGGTTGATGCCTTCAGATGCAAACTGTTTCGTTTGGGCCTGCTCCATAGAGTCGATCCTTGCGGCACACGAACCAAAGGAAGAATAAAATTGCCGAAGCATAGCTGCATACGCTGCATTCAAACTTACCGGCCAATATAAATCGCCTTTGGACAAAGAAGGAAGGTTGTTTAAACCATTGAGCTGGCCTGACAGGGAGCGATAACCTGGATTACTGCCAACAATACTTTCATAAGCCACTATTGCTGTATAGGAAAAATGCCTTGAATAAGCCACATGGGCTATCCCTGAAGTTGACCTTACCATGCGACAATGAAGATCCATCCAATTGGTAAGTACAGTTGAAGACTCTTTTGTACCATTCTTTTTCTGAGCATGCGTGACCGAAATCAATGAACCATGAAAAAGAAGGAATAATAATGCTTTTTTCATACTCTGAACTTGTTGCACAAAATTGCAGCAAGCCATTGGCAACCAATTTTCTATTTAGTTCAACTTTTTTGCAAAAAAGTTCAGACTGCGATGAGCTCTTTTTCAGCTACCCTTTTGCGGAATTCCATTGGAGTGATTCCTGTTTTTTGCTTAAACAAACGGCTAAAATGGGCAGTGTTCTCAAAGCCACTGTCGAAGGCTACATTTGAGATAGTGTCATCGCTTTGCATTAAAAGACGTTTTGCATGCTCCAGCTTTTTATCAATCACCCAGCGGCCGGGGGTTGTTTGATAAAGTGATTGAAAATCTCTTTTGAAGGAAGATATACTTCTATTAGTTAGCCGTGCATAAGCCTCTAAAGTAAGGTTATAAGCATAGTTGGCTTCCATGATCTCCCTGATAGGCGATGATGTTTGGTTTCGGATGCTTAAAATATAATTACGGAGTTCTTCATTGCCGGGACTATAAAGCAGATTTAGTAGCAATTCCTTAAACTTTAATTCTAGCAAAGCCTCAGGTATTGGTTCCGTAGAAGCAAAATAGGGAATGATGGATTGATAAAAGCTTTCTATCCTTCCGTCATCATTCACAGACATGATGAGACGGTTTGAGGGCCCTGTCGGTTGTTCGCCCGGCAGGCAATCATTCAAAAAGGAAACAATAAATGAATCGGGAATAATAAATACTACAACACAAAAGGGCTGTTCAAAAAACTGCTCTATAATACAGGCACCCTTTTTTATTAAAGCAATATTGCCGTCTGTTAATGTAACCGGTCCGTCAGTGGTGCGTAACGTTTTTTTTCCACTAAGCACATAGTATATGTAATGGTATTCCGACCACTTCGTTGCTTTTTTCACCGTTACAGGACAATCATAATTAAGGAAAAGCAGGTCCTTACAAGAAAACTGCCTGAAGTATTGCGGATTGTTTTTTACCAGCTCATAGTAATTGATCATAGCAGTGTTTTAGCAGGTTGAATATTCATTGCCCTTCAGGGTTCTTTTTGTATTAACAATATAGACTAAAATATTAATAGCCAGCCGAAACATCGCGTAAAAAAATTCCTGAAGCCGGGCAGTACGTGTTGATGAAAAGCGGAAACTCTGGCATTAACTTACTTACGCTATTCTTCAGCCACCAGTTGTTTGTCATAGCCTACCGCTACCAATTGTTCATAAGCATCCCAAACATCAGCAGGAATTTCCTGGTGCAATTGAAATCCTTTTTCTCCATACACTTTAATTCTTTGCAGGTCACCCACCATAATGTTGATGACTTTTGTGAGTGGAATTTCTTCTGTGGGATATTCTTTAAGTGAAATTTGAGCAGAAGTAACACAAAGTGTTTTTTGAGGCCAGTGTTTTTTAAAAGTTGCATAGCTTCTGCGTTCCATATAAGGCTTCTGCACAACGATAAAGCTTTGCGGGTTAAGATTTTTTTTCTTTAATAGTGTTTGAGTAAAGATTATGTTTTCCCCTGTATTGGTTGAACGGTCTTCAATCAAAATAGCATTTTGCGGAACTCCTTTTTTCATTGCTATGCTGGCAAATAAACCGGCTTCTGTTTCGCTCCAGATTTCATTGGTCAGGCGTCCCAATCCTCCAGAGAAAATTAATAGTGGCGCCCATCCCTGCAACCATAATTCAGCGCCCCTTTCTGCCACCCTTGTATCATGGCTGCCTAATACCAGGATGCAATCCGATTTTTCAAGGCTATGATTCATGTGGTGATAATCCCATAGCTTTTTAGCTAAACTCATGACGTCGCTGCTGACCATGAATATTAATATTTAAATCAAAAACTCTTTAGTGAACCGGACTGCCCTTTAATCCAGGTATCCATCTTGTCTTCAAATATTTGTAATGGCATGGCACCATCTTTCAACACTTCTTCATGAAAGGCCCTCACATCAAAGCGTTTGCCTAAAGCCTTTTCAGCTTTGTGCCGCATCTCAAGGATTTTTAGTTCACCTATTTTATAAGAAAGTGCCTGGCCGGGCATAGAAATATAGCGTTCAATTTCCTGTATGGCATTAGCTTCAGAAACCGGCTCATTATCCAAACTGTATTGAATGGCCTTTTCACGACTCCAGCCTTTGTGATGAATGCCGGCATCAACCACCAGGCGTATGGCCCGGTGCATTTCGCCTTGCAACTGGCCGAGGCGTTGATAAGGGTCGGTATATAATCCGAGCTCCTTTCCTAACCTTTCAGCATAAAGTCCCCAACCCTCAACATAAGCTCCGTAACGTCCTACTTTTTGCATTTCTGGAATGGCTGCATTTTCAGTTTGCAGTGATATCTGGTAATGGTGTCCGGGAATTGCCTCATGCAAAAAAAGATCTTCCATACGCCAGTAACTGTATTTTGCAGCATCCGTTACAGGAAAATAAAACACGCCGGGCCTTGAGCCGTCCGGTGTTCCGCCCATATAATTTGCTGCGGTTGTAGCGGCACGATATTTTTCAATGGGCCTTATTTCAAAAGCAGTTTTCGGCACCGCATTAAATTGCTTTACTAACTGCGGCTTCATGCGTTCATATATTTTTTGAAAACCTGCTGTTACCTCTTCGTCTGTTTTGAACGGAAAAAATTTTGGATCGGTTCCCAGGTAATTGAAAAAATCTTTCAATGTTCCTTTAAAACCTGTTTCTTTTTTTATGCTTTCCATTTCTTTGCGAATCCGTTTTACTTCTTTTTCACCTATCTCAAAAACCTCGTCGGGTGTAAGATTGGTAGTGGTCCATGACTTAACAAGAAAAGCATATTCAGCATTGCCATTGGGCTGGGCCATTAGTCCAAAAGTCTCGCGGGTTTTTGGCAGGTACTCTTTTTCTATAAAAGAAAGCAGGCGGTTGTAAGCAGGATTTATTTGTTGGTTAATGGCAGTAGTGTATGCCGTTGTAAGACGTTGTTTTTCCTCGGCAGAGAAACCTGCAGGAATATTTTTTATCGGGTTGTAAAAAATGCTCTTGGTTACATCGTCTACTAACATGGCCTTAATCTGGGGCACCACCTTTTCAATTAAAACTTTTGGTTGCACCTTGCCGATAGCAATGCCTTTACGCATGTTCTCAATGGCTGTATCGGTTATGGAAACAAAAGCATTGATACGCTTTAAAAAATCATCATAATCTTTTACTGTTTTAAATGGATGTACACTACTGCCGGAACCCATTTGTGAAAAGCTGATCCTGAAATCCCGCATCTGGCTTACAGGAATAAGATAGCTGGTAAGCTGAAGTTCTTCCAGGCTGTTTTTTAAGGTGTACTCAAATATCTGGTAGCTCAATTGGTCACGGGGAGATAATTGCTGAACGGAAAAAGTTCGTAACGAATCCTGGAAACGGCTGTATAAAGCTTGGGACTGATCCCGATACGGTTGACTGATGGAATTTTCCATTTGATCGTTATACCGGTAATCGCCCCTATAAGAAGCAGTGGTAGGATTTAGTTGCAGGTATGCCTCGTAATAATTATTAAGCATTTCCTGGAATCGTGTATTAGAAGGAGATAAAGATTGGCCTTCGGAATATATAGATACAACAAGCAGTAAAAAAGCGATACGATATTTCATGCTGATAAATTAAGAAGCGTGATTTAATGTAAGCGGCAATTTAAACAAATCCGTTATTCCTTTTGCAAGCTGATAAAAGCATTGTTCTATTTAGTAAATTGTTGTCCTTGCTTCTCTTAAACCACTAAAATGAAAAGATTGTTCTTTCTTCTGACTGTGTTTACTCACTTATTTTCATTTTCCCAGGCACTTCAGGAAAACTATCCTGAAGATTCTGCATCCATAGAACATCCGGGTACGCCAAAGGGAGAAGTATTAAAATTTACATTTGATCATTCCAAAATATTCCCGGGCACCTGGCGGGAGTATTGGGTGTATGTGCCTGCTCAATATAAACCCGGCAAACCTGCTTGTGTGTATGTAAACCAGGATGGGATTCAATGGAAGGCGCCGGTTGTTTTTGACAACCTTATACATAAAGGAGAAATGCCCATTACCATTGGTGTGTTTGTAATGCATGGACAAGTAAGAGCTATAGACGAAGCTGCTGCGCTCAATCGCTTCAACCGCAGTTATGAATACGATGGCCTGGGCGACAACTATGCCCGCTTTATTTTAGACGAAATTTTACCGGAAGTAGAAAAACAAAAAACAACAGATGGCCGGCCTATCCGTCTTTCTAAAAATGCTAACGATAGGTCAATCGGAGGAAGCAGTAGCGGAGCTGTTTGTGCGTTTACCGCTGCCTGGGAAAGGCCTGATGCCTTCTCCCGTGTGTTTAGCGCTATAGGTACTTATGTGGGGCTGAGGGGAGCAGATCGTTACCACACTCTCATCCGCAAATATGAACCTAAGCCCCTGCGTATTTTTTTGCAGGACGGCAGCAACGACCTGAATATTTATGCCGGTGATTGGTGGATGGCCAATGAAACCATGGAACGTTCCCTCTCTTTTGCAGGTTATGAAGTAGAACATGTGTGGGGCGATGGTGGTCACAATGGTAAACAGGGCACAGCCCTTTTTCCGCAGGCCATGCGATGGTTATGGAAAGGCTATCCAAAGGCTGTAACAGCAGGCCGTTCGAAAAACGAATTTCTGAATACACTTCTTATTCCCGGTCAAAGCTGGGAGTTGGTAGGACAAGGTTACGGTTTTACTGAAGGCATAGCAGCTAATGCAAGCGGTGAAGTTTTTTTCCAGGACATTCCTGCATCTAAAACTTATAAAATAACAGTGGATGGAAAACTAACAGCCCTGGAGCTCGATGCAAAAAAAGCATCGGGAACTGCTTTTGGCAAAGAAGGAAAACGATATACAGCAGCAGGAAAAACAGCCCAGGTACTTTCTTATGACGCGAGTGGAAAAGAACATGTGGTAGCGGACAGCATTTCGGGTAACGACATTGTTGTTGCTCATAATGGCAACATTTATCTCACTTCTCCTAAAGGACAGTTGGCTCCTAGTTTGTTGTACCTGGTGAAAGAAGACGGTAGTAAAACAGTTGTAGATGAGGGACTCAAATTTGCCAACGGGCTTACCCTCAGTCCCGACCAAACAGGCTTGTATGTAACAGAGTCTGCCTCGCATTGGGTGTGGGCATACAGCATACAACCAGATGGAAAACTTACAAATAAACAACGATTTGGCTGGTTGCATGTGCCGGATACTGCAGAAAATTCCTGGAGCGATGGATTAAAATGCGATACTGCCGGACGTGTTTATGTGGCTTCTCGTATAGGGATACAAGTGCTTGACCAAACCGGGAGGGTAAATGCTATTCTGCCCTTGCCATTTGGCGCAGGCCAATGTTCTAATCTTTGTTTTGGTGGGCCCGGCTTTTCTATTCTTTATGTTACCGCAGGTGATAAAGTGTACCGCCGGCGTATCAACACGCGGGGCGTTAATAGTTTTGAACCACCCATTAAGCCGGTGAAGCCGCATTTGTAAATAGAAACTGCATTCTTGAACCTCCATAAAGGCAAAGGCTTCATTATTCCAACTGTACTTTAAATGAGGGAAACCACACCGTGCACTTCCTGAAAGGAAAAATGCAAAAGAAATGCTGTAAAAAATAGAAAAAGATACGGAGGTAAGTCCCATCAATATTCCTATGTTGAAAACTGCGGTGAAAAGTCAATGTTGATTGGACTTGTGCAAAGGCAGGAAAGCTGCTAACAACACCGGCTGTTTTATTTATGTAAATTTAATTATGCCCGGAACCAAGCAGCAATTGAAGACTGATTTTATACAAAAGGTAAGGACCTGGAGTGACAATGCTGCAAAAAATAAACTCCCTGATTGGGAGGACCAGCTCCGCATGTTAAGCGAAATAGGCGATCTTATTACACCTGAACTTTCACTTGAAGAACTTATCGCCGTTATTTACTCCAGTATAAACGAATTAATGGATGCCTACCAGTTCTCTGTAGGTTTATTTGATGAAAAAGAAATGACTATCACGTTTCAAGGTATCATTGAAAACAGCCAACGTATTCCAGACTTGGTCGTAGATGCGTCGT
>DAIQPL010000452.1:0-2444 GCA_036787395.1 Flavisolibacter sp.
GAACAATGTGAACACCATTACATTCAGCCAACTTTTATCATTGACTACCCAGTGGAGATGAGCCCTTTAACAAAAAAACATCGCAGTAAAGAAGGCCTCGTGGAGCGTTTTGAGCTTATCATCAACGGAAAAGAAATTGCAAACGCTTATAGTGAGTTAAACGATCCCATTGATCAAAGAGAACGATTTGAAGAGCAAGCAAAGTTAATGGAGCGTGGCGACGAAGAAGCAATGTACATAGATTATGATTTCCTCAGGGCCCTGGAATATGGAATGCCGCCGACGTCAGGAATTGGATTCGGTATCGATAGGTTATGTATGCTGTTGACCAACCAACCTTCCATACAGGATGTTTTATTGTTCCCGCAAATGCGTCCGGAGAAATGGGTGATAGAATCAAATGAAGAAAATAAAGAAACACCTTAAATTTTTTAGATTTTAGAGGTTTATAAAAACCAGTGTCTATCGAATATAGTCTTATGAAAGTAACCGGTTTTTCTTTTATTAAGAATGCAGTGAAGTATCAATATCCTATTGTAGAAGCAATACAGTCTATTTTACCCCTTTGTGATGAAGTGGTAGTAGCAGTTGGTGCTTCAGAAGATGGAACAAGAGACCTTGTTGCATCTATTCATCCCAATAAAATAAAGATCATTGACACGGTTTGGGATGATAGTCTTAAGGAAGGTGGCAGAGCATTAGCCGTTGAAACAGATAAAGCTTTTACGGCCATTTCAAATGATACAGATTGGTGCTTTTATATCCAGGGCGATGAGGTAGTGCACGAAAAAGGTTATGAAGAAATACAAAAAGCAATGTATTCCTGGAAAGATCATAAAGAGGTTGATGGCCTTTTATTCAACTACCGCCATTTTTATGGCTCGTTTGACTATGTGGGTATTTCATCCAAATGGTATAAGAGAGAGATCCGGATTATCAAAAATAATAAGAACATTTTCTCCTATAGGGATGCACAGGGCTTTCGTAAAAATCAAAACGAAAAATTAAAAGTAAAACTATTAAGTGCTTTTATTCACCACTACGGGTGGGTGAGAGAACCGGAAGCAATGTTTCAGAAACAATATAACTTTCGAACGCTCTGGGGTGGTGATAGCTGGCACCCCGAGAAAATTTATGGTGTTGCTTTTGATTATAAGAAAGAAACCGATGCACTGGAACAATTTACAGGCACTCATCCCAGGGTAATGCAGCCGCGCATTGACCGCATGAACTGGAAATTTGACTTTGATCTTTCCTATAATAAACTAACACCCAAAGAAAAGTTTAAAAACTTTGTGGAAAAAATAACCGGCAAAAGGCCCTTCGACTACAACAATTATAAAATCATTTAGTCCAAAAAAATATCCTTCATTAATTTCTGTCCTGGGTTAACCGCATATTTTTCTAGATCTGTTATTCCTTCCCTTTTTAAAACGTCTTCATCAATAAAAAAGTTTCCTGTGCATTCAGTTGAGGGCCTGGAAAGAATGTAATAAACTGCATCCGCCACTACCTCTGGTGTTCTGCTCATTTGCATTAGCACATCCCCGCCCAGCAAGTTTTGAATAGCGGCTGTAGCGATAGTTGTTTTAGGCCACAAGGCGTTGGCGGCAATTTTGTGTTCCCTTAATTCCTCTGATAATCCCAAAACAATCATACTCATACCATATTTGCTCATAGTATAAGCTAAATGTTGCGCAAACCATTTCATATTTAAATTGAGTGGCGGCGAAAGATTTAGAATATGTGCATTGGTTGAATTCTTTAAAAAAGGAATACATGCCTTGCACATAAGAAAAGTGCCTCTTACCTGTATACTATGCATCAGGTCAAACCGTTTAGCATCTGTATGTTCTGTGGGTGTTAAACTGATGGCACTGGCATTATTAACTAAGACGTCTATACCACCAAAGGCTTTTACTGTTTGCTCAACAGCAGCTTGCACCTGTTCTTCAAAACGAATATCGCATTGCACCGCAAGGGCCCTTACACCCAGCGCTTCAATCTCCTGCGCTGCTGTATAAATAGTGCCTTCCAGTTTTGGATGTGGCTCAATGGTTTTAGCAGCAATAGCAATATTAGCTCCCTCTTTAGCCAATCGCATAGCAATGGCTTTTCCAATACCACGGCTTCCGCCTGTTATTAATACGGTTTTGTTTTTTAAAGACATAGTACTGTTTTCCATTTCAAAACGCTGGTAACTTAGGTTTTGTTTGCACCGTATCATCAATACGCTGCATCACTTCCGGTGCAAGTTTAGGCAATACTTCCAGTGCTTTTAAATTTTGGAGCAATTGCTCTTTTTTTGTGGCGCCTAAAATTGTTGTGGTAACATTTGGATTGTTAACCGTCCATGCTAATGATAAGGTGGCAACGGAAACACCCAACTCCCCGGCAAATTCTGTAAGCTTTTTTACTCTTGCCAATTTATCATCTACCATCCA
>DAIQPL010000214.1:0-6646 GCA_036787395.1 Flavisolibacter sp.
AAGTGCGAAAAGATCAAAGCGTGATGGCGGCAGTTATGCAACAGGGGCTCGAATCAATGCGTTCAGTCAACGCCTTTGGGCGCCAGGATCTGGAAGAAGAGCGCTTGCGTAAAGCCAGCCTGGAAACCGTAGCAGCAGCATTAAAAGCCCGGCGCCTCAAAGCTTTGCTTGTTCCTGTTATTAGTATCAGTGTGGCTGTTTGTATAGCGTTAGTGTTATGGCGCGGCGCTGACCTGGTGATTACCGGTGTCATGACTGTTGGTGCTTTAACAGTATTCCTTGCGTACCTCGGTAAGTTTTTTACGCCAGTGCAGGACCTTGCAAAAATGACCAACATTGTAGCGCAGGCAGGCGTAGCACTGGAACGCATACAGGTCATTTTAAATGCAGATACCATAATACCTGAAAAACCCAATGCGTTGGCTCCTGAAAAGCTCAAGGGCAACATCACCTTTGATAAGGTTTGCTTTTCTTATTTTGATCAAACACCTGTTCTGCATGATTTTAATCTCCATATAAGCGAAGGACAACGGGTTGGGGTTTGCGGTCCCAGCGGAGGTGGAAAATCGACAGTGGCCAGCCTCATCGCCAGGTTTTATGATCCTACAAGTGGCCGGATATTGATTGATGGGCAGGACATAAGCGATTATACTATTGAAGGACTTAGAAAACAGATAGGATTTGTATTACAGGACACCTTTATTTTTTACGGCACTGTACAAGAGAACATTGCTTATGGACGGCCGGGTGCTGTTGACGATGAAATTATCCAGGCCGCAAAAATGGCAAATGCACACGATTTCATCATGCGTATGCCAAATGGGTATGATACCGTTGTTGGAGAACGGGGCATTACTTTATCGGGTGGGCAACGGCAGTGCATTGGTATTGCGAGGGCTATCGTTCGCAACTCACCTATACTGATATTGGATGAGCCTACCGCCTCTTTAGATACCGAATCTGAAAAGAATGTAATTGAGGCTTTGGAAAGGCTAATGGAAGGCCGCACCGTCATCATTATTGCCCATCGCTTAAGTACCCTGCGTGATGCCGATAAAATCATTGTACTTAAAGGGGGATTGGTTGCGGAAGAAGGAACCCACGGCGAATTGTTTAGTAAAGGAAAAATTTATCACGAGTTATACCAGTTACAAGCCGGAACCGTGCACTTATTCGGTAAAGAAACTGTTAATCAAACTAAAACCGTCATTTAACGAATACACCACACATGTCACACCGCTCACTTATTATTCTTCCTGATGATACTATAAAACCTATCCTTGATAGCATTATTGATGCAAAGCAAATGCTGAGGATTAAAATGTTCATTTTCTCTGAACCCTTATTGATTGACGCAGTGATAGCAGCTGCTAAGAGAGGGGTGCAGGTAAGGGTCATGTTGAATCCTTCGCGGAGCAACGGAGATTCATTAAATGAACCCACCCGCATAAAACTGGAAGAGGCAGGAATAGAAGTGAGGGATACCAATCCTGCCTTTAAAGTCTCTCACGAAAAATCAATGGTGGTAGATGAAAAAATAGCGTATGTCCAAACGCTTAACTGGGTACCCAGGCATCTAAGCGAAACAAGGGATTATGCTATTTCCACTACGCATTTCAGAGAAGTGGCTGAAATTATAGAGTGTTTTGAATGCGATTGGATTCGTACTGACTTTAATCCGGGTGAAGCTGCACACCTCATCTGGTGCAGGGGCAATGGCCGGGCACGAATTGCACGTTTTATTGACGAAGCAAAACACAGTTTGTTTTTGCAGAATGATCGCTACCAGGACATGGTCATCATTGAGCGGCTTATACGTGCGGCTAACCGCGGTGTTAAAGTGCACATCATGTCGCCATCGCCTCATACATTGAAAAAAGATAAATTAGTAGAAGGGGTAGGTGCGTTGCGTATTATGAATGACGTCGGCATAAAAATTCATAACCTCCAGCACCTTGTACTCCATGCAAAATTGCTTTTAGCAGATGGTGAACGTGCTATTGCCGGCTCTATCAACCTTACTACCGGAAGTTTTGATGAGCGGCGGGAATTGGCTATTGAAGTAACCGATGAAAAAATTATAGAGCGTCTTCAAAAGATTACGCACGATGACTGGAAATATTCTTACCCGCTCGATCTTTCTGACAAGGGAATTTACAAGGATCTCGAGAATACCGGTGAAGGAGGTTCTGAAAAACTAGCACTGAATTTCGTAAAAAGAATTAAAAAAAAATAAGCTGCAGCTTGTAACATTTTTGGCTACCACGGAATAAATAGTCTGCGCCTTTGCTTATTAAAAAATAATCCAGCTTTTAATCAATAAGCCTAATATGGCGGCAGCTACGATGATTAATGGTTCCTGAATTTTCTTAAACGACATTAAAATAAGCACAACTGCTAAAGCAATCAACGCGGAAGTTATGTCAACAAATTGCCTTTTTGCCAATACCACTACAGCTCCTGCAATTGCTCCAACAGCAGCGGCTGTTACCCCATCAATAAAGGCTTTGAGCGATTTATTTTTACCATACTTTTTAAAATAAGGTGCAGGAAGAATGGTAAACAAATAACATGGAAGAAAAGTGGCCATTGCTGCCACACACGCGCCGGGAAAGCCTGCAATTAAATATCCAATAAATCCCACTGTAATGACTACCGGCCCTGGAGTAATCATGGCAACGGCTACAGCATCGAGGAATTGCTGGTCGTCTAGCCAATGATATTCTTTAACCACACCTCCGTATAGGAAAGGAACAATAGCCAGACCGCTACCAAAAACAAAAGCGCCGGCTTTTAAAAAGAAGACAGCTATTTGAAACAATTTCTCGTTATAAGGAACATAGGTAGTTATCTGAAGATAGAAGGGAACTAATAAAAAAGTATTTGCCTGTACAAATTTTGGGGGTGTTTTAATCAGCCATGTTACAAAGCCAGCACCTAATACCAGCCAGATGTTTTCACTTTCAGTAATAAAAGTGAATATAGCTACGATAATAAAAATGATCCAAAGAAGTCTGTCTTTGCCAAGTGTTTTCTTACTTAGTTTGTAACCGCTTACCGTTATAATACCTATTACTGCTGCACCAACGCCATAAAAAACGGCTTGCATCCAGGCCAGACCTCCATACTGCAGATATAAAAACCCTAATAAAACAACAATTAAAAAAGACGGAAGAATGAATGCCAGGCCTGCCATGGTTGCGCCAATTATTTTATAATCCACATAACCTATATAGATACTCAATTGGGCAGCCAAAGGACCCGGTGCCAGTTGAGAAAGCGCAAGCCCTTCTTTATAGTCTTCCTCTGAAATCCATCTCTTTTTCTCAACAAGGTCGCGGTGCATATATCCGACCAGGGCTACCGGGCCACCAAAGCCCAATGATCCTAGTTTTAGAAAGTAGGTCGCTAAATCTATTAAACTATAGCCTGGTTGCTTTACCACTGACATGAGTGTTTGCAAATTTTTACGTTATTGTATAAAGCTCTTTTCTTACTTGTATGAAAGCTGCTCTATTGCCATTGAACTTTATCAGGAAAAAAAGAACAGGTAAGCTATTCTTATAAATGCAGGATAGCCAGTTGTACCCAGTTCATTCAAGACTTAAAACATTATTTAAAGGGGAACCAGGAATTCAAAGCCTCAATATCCCTTTTATAATTTTTTGAAACTTCTAAATCGACGCTTTGCTGTTCTGAAAAATTCAATGTTGTTCCTATGCCTTTCGCCAAAGCTTTTTCATAAACAATGGATGCGGCAGCTACATCCTGCAAAGCCATCCCTGTGCTGTCAAATATAATGATCTCCCCATCTGATTCCCTACCTGCTTTTTTACCCGCAATGACAAAGCCAAGTTCCGCATGAATGCCCGCTGCAGTAATTAATCCCTGCTCTATGGCGTGGTGGAATTCTCCAATACCAGCACTTTGTTCTGCCACGTCAACCACAACTTTGTTTAAAGCCATTAATTCCGGGAATAATTCCTGCTTTTCCTCACTGTCAGCGCCAACAGCTGCTATAAATGTTCCTGGCATTATGTCTTCAGCGCGAAGAAAAGGCTTTTTGGAAGGAGTGCAAGTCACCACAACCTGGCTTTCTTTTAAAGATGCCTTTAATTCATTTACAGATATAGGAATAACCTGCAATTGTTGGGAAAATTCCCGCGCCAATTTATCCGCCTGTACTTTATCAGTATCCAAAACAAATACCTTTTCCAGGTTCCGTACTTTCATCAATGCTTTTAAAGAAATTCTTCCCTGGTTACCACAGCCACATATAGTAGCCACTGTCGCCCCTTGTGGAGCAAGATATTTTGCAGCAACGGCCGTTGCTGCGCCAGTTCTTATAATGGTGATTTCAATAGAATCCATGAGTGCCAAAAGTCTGCCATTTTCTCCATCACATACCACTATAACTCCTTGTATGGTAGGAAGTCCATATTGCTTTGAGTTGGCAGGAAAGTTGGCGTTTATCTTACTGACAAAATATGGTTTTCCCAGGTTCATTATTCCAGCCTTGATATGAAACCCACCACCATCTGTATGCATACCCAGCACTTTTGGCGGCAACACTTTTCCTTCGGCATACATTTTAAATGCATGCTCTACTCCTGCAATACATTCGTCAATTGTTAAAAGCGAGGCCACCTCACTGCGCTTTAAAAGCAAAGTTTCTATTGGCTCCATTGTATTTATAAAAACACAATGTTAGTTTGACCATAATTCCTAAAATAGAATAGAAATAACCTTTTGTATATCGTTTACTTTTTGCCCAATTTCTTTCTGTATATAGATGGATTTTCACCTGTATGTTTTTTGAAAATCCTCGTAAAGTGGCTTTGATCCGAAAAGCCTGTGAGATAAGCAATTTTAGTAAGGGAGTACGTGGAAGTATTCAGGTATTCAATAGCCTTTTCTATGCGAAGTTTGCGAATATAGTCGCCAAAAGAAAGATCATTAAAATACTTTGAGAACTCCCTTGACAAATAAGCCGGGTTAATATCGAGGTCTTTGGATAATTGTTTGAGTGTAATATTTGTATCAATCTGATCCTGGATAATTTCTTTTAATTCTTTAGCCCAGGCGGGAGCTTTTTTAGATTGTCTTTGTTTCAAAAACTTTTCAAAAACTTCAATAAGTAAGTGTTCGGTGGGATTTTGCGTATGCTTTTCGTTTTTGTGGAATTTGGCCCAGCTATACAAAGCATCATAAATCATCATTCCTTTTTCAAGTAATTCCTCATCTGTTTTGGTATTATGTGCTAACCCTGAAGAAATAGCCCAGAGCCCAGATGCTTCCCTTGCCAGGTCATGTCTGTCGGTATCGGCGCCCCTTATAATGATGGCAAGGATTTTTAGTGCCGGGTCAGACAATTGATGTTTGCCGAGAAAATAATCAAAAGTGCATTTGTCGTGGTGATGTGAATATTCTACTCCGGGTATGTCAAAGGGAATAGCCTGAAATTTTCTGGCTTTGCTTTCAACTTCCTCAAACGGAACATACATGATTTCGGCTTCAGGATCAATAAATCTTTTGATAAGCCAAGGACAAGCAATTCGGTCAATTTTTGGTCGTTCTCTTGTGATCCATTTCATTGGTCAGATATTTTATAACTAATGATCTGTGTCATTACGTTAGGCTGCAAACCTTACAAAATTCGAATATGTTATCAGGGGTTAAAACGGTATCATAGGCTTTCCAGTATTGTGCGAGCCTAGATGAATAATTTAACTCCTGTGAAGTTATACATTAAGAACATGGTTTGTAACCGCTGCATTATGGTAGCCAGACAAGAATTTGAAAAGTCAGGATTAAAACCAATTATAGTTAAAATGGGAAAAGTGAACCTATCACAGGCTGCGTCAAATAAACATTACAGCACGTAGAAAAGGTTGAACGAATTGGCTTTGAATATTAGATAACCAGAAAACAAACTCATTGAAAAAATAAAAACCCTGATTGTCAAAAAAGTTTAAACTGGTGAAGTTCGAAGAACATTTCAGCATAATAACTTTTTTAAGAAAGGCTATTCATAAGGAGAATTCACAGATGAACCGTCTGTTTCCAGTAAAGGGTATTACGATTGGACAATTTTTTTATTCTTAAAAAATAGAAAAGGTCAAAGAATGGTAAGCATACGAAATAACTTTAAGCGAGATTGTGTGGAAGTTGGGTTACGGCAGTATGGCACATTTATCTTCTCAATTCAAAAAAGTCACGGTGCTTAACCCAGGTCAGATTAAAAAACTTAGCACTAGTCATTGGATAATATCTAAATGTATGAAGTCTTTAACCCTATTTCTGATACTTGTAACCGCTATTGTTTTTATAAGTTGTAAAAACAAAATGAGTTTGCAAAGTTCTGACACAGTTCTGGCACCTGGTCAAATGCCCAATATTGCAAAGGACAATGCTGGTAAGCTTCATGTGGTTTATGGTACGGGTGATAGTATTATGTATTCGTTCTCATCCGATCATGGAAAAACGTTTTCAAAACCGCAATTAATATCCGCGCTTCCTCAATTAGCGGCATCTCACACAAGAGGACCCCAGGTTGCTGCAACGAGGAATGGACTAATTGTTACAGCCTGTACTAATTCAGGTAATATCTTTTCTTATCAAATGAACGGATCAGGTAACTGGTCTG
>DAIQPL010000214.1:6656-7337 GCA_036787395.1 Flavisolibacter sp.
AAATGATATCGACACTGTGGCAAAAGAAAACCTGATGTCTTTGTCAGCAGATGGAGAAAATGTGTTTGCAGTGTGGCTTGACCTCCGGGATAAGCATAATAAAATCTTTGGGGCGAGATCTGTTGATGGTGGCAGAACATGGAATAAAAACACTCTGATCTATGCTTCTCCTGATACAACAGTGTGCGAATGCTGTAAACCGTCTGTTGTTATTAAAGACCATACCGTTTTTGTGATGTTCCGTAACTGGCTTAACGGAAACAGAGATTTGTATTTGATTCAGTCATCCAATGGCGGCGAAAGTTTTGGAGAAGCCCAAAAGCTGGGCAAAGGAAGTTGGGCATTGAAAGGTTGCCCGATGGACGGCGGTACAATAGTCGTTAACAACAAGAGCAAGGCGCAAACAGTTTGGAATAGAAAAGGCATAATCTATTCCTGTGAGCCTGGTAAAGAGGAAAAAAAGCTGGGGCAAGGAAAAAGTTGTACAATGGAAACTGTTAACGGGAAAAATGTTTACAGTTGGGTAGAAAACGGCGACGTAGTAGTTTTAAAACCACAAGGAATAAAAAAGGTTCTTGGCAAGGGCAGCCTGCCTGTGCTAAAACAAGTGAATAATGAGCATGTATTGTGTGTTTGGGAGAAAGACAAAGAGATTCATAAAGCGGTTTTGGAATTGTAAGT
>DAIQPL010000215.1:0-5449 GCA_036787395.1 Flavisolibacter sp.
TTAAAGAATTGTCCTTTTGGCTAACCACCTTTTCATTATCCACTTGTAAGGCCTCTATTTTCTTTTCTAATCCTTTTAATTTATCATCCTTTTGAATTAATTTTTCTTCTACCGCTTCTATTTTTTTATCTTTCTCAACCCGAACCAAACTTAGTTCTTTCTTTCCATCTTCGATTTGCTTCAAAAAGCCTACTTTCTCAGTTTTAAAATTTTCCAACTTTTCCTCAACTAACTTTTTTTCATTTCTTAATGTTGACTCCGTGCTTTGTCGATTCAATTTTTCATTGAAAAAGCTTTAAACTCTTTCGAAACATTCTAACAGTCAATCGATTTGTAGCTCAGCCGTTTGCGAAATGAAGTGATCAAGCCTGTCGGAATTTCCAACCCTGGCTTACCCTGGTCTACCAGAGTGGCAAAATAGCTTTGATGGTGATTGGACCTTTGCATCAATTGCATACCTCTAACACCACAATCATTATACGACTCTACAGCTGTTGGAACAATATGTATATTTAGCGGGCAACACCGCAGTTTTTTCACAAACTCACGTTGGGTCACTTTCAACAGGCATTTTATTTTTAACGAGCGTGAAAATTTCACGGAAGCAGTGTGCAAACTTCAAAGAAAATGAAATCAATACTAACATTGACAGCACTAATTGAAGTTTTTACCGGGTTGGCACTTGTTACTATGCCTTCTTTTGTTGTGTCTATATTACTCGGCACTTCACTTACAGAGATAAACGCAATTTTAATTGCAAGGCTTGCAGGGGCGGCATTAATTACCATTGCTATTGCTTGTTGGCTTTCAAGAAGCAGCCTTCAATCTGCTGTCCTGATTAAAGCTATGCTTGCATATAACGTCTTTTCTGTAGCACTCTTGTTTACTCAGAATTAGTTGAACGAATTTCCGGCGCGGGTTTATGGCCAGCCGTTTTAGTTCATTTTGGTTTGCTGATCTGGTGTTTATTATCGCTGGGCAACGTGTATAATAGATCCCCTTTAATTCTTGCAAACCAATTCAATACCATGAGCCGACGTGCTCTTTAAACCAAAACGCATTGAGGCTGATAACGCGGAGGGGAGAATTGGCCTGAAAACCTTTTACACCGAGATCTTGAACAACCACGGCAGTCAGGCCTTGAAAGTGAAAATTACCAGAAGTTACCACAGGTAAATAGTCACGAGTAGCATGATTGCAGCAAATTATTTGCAGTTACAAAAAGATGTCACTCGTCTTGTACAGGCAGAGATAAAACGGATGCCCGACACAAGGAACTACTGAAAAAAGATCCGGGACAAGTAAAAATAAAGGGGTAGCAGTGAAGTGGCTTACCAGTTTTTTCCCGGCAATAACTTTTTGCCATTAGGAGTGAGGCACCTCTCAAGGAAATTGAAATTTAGGACAATGTCTAAATTCATATCATAGGGCCGGGCAACATGGGGAAAGCACAATTCTTTATAAAAGAGTATGGAATTCTGCTTTATAAATATTTTTTCAACGTCTCCTTTCTTCAAACAGCCGGCGTAGGTTTCTTTTATAAAAGTTGAATCCTCCGAATCCTCATAGTTTTCCTTAATGAAAGCACTGATTCTTTTTTTTCTTTCTTTTTCAAGGAAATTGCTAAGGCTATCGCGTCCACGGTAGCTGATAATATCTTTCAAAGTGACCACCTCTCCTGTCCTGCTGTCAAAATTATAATACTGGTTGTAGTAGGTTGAATAAGCACCGGTGCTTTCTATTTCAAATTCTATGGATAATAGCTTTGTGTTGTTCACCACTATTTTATAATTGATCATAGAATAGCCCGATTGGTGTATACTATCGTTATTGATATACCTGGTTTGCCTAAATAATTTGTCCGGGCCCGTCTCAATGGTTTTGTTGTCCAGAACATCTTCCTGCAGGTAAGTATTTATTTTCCTGGCAACGTCTTTGTTTGCACCATGAACAAATGGAAACGAAAATGATAACCAATCTTTGCCTGCATTTTGTTTAATGGAGGTAATCTTAAGCTGGGCACCGGCAAAACAGCCTGCCAACAGAAAAACAAAAAGGAACAATGGCTTAGAGCTCACAATGAAGGTTAGATACAAAGAAAAGAAAGGTAGTGATTGCTGAGGAAGAACCTTGCAAAATAGTAATAAACATATTGTGGCAGGTTTACCCTACAATTTAAAGACACGATGACCGAGAAAGTTTTGGAGATCTTGGGCTGGCAACCTGATTTTGCGACACACGAGGTGGCAGGTTTAGAGAAGTTAACATACGGACATTAAAAAAGAAAAAGTAATGTCGGTAAGATAAGAATGGAGCTCACCAGAGCCGAAGGTATAGGTGTTTTCCTCAAACTTGATATATAATATTGCTGTTCATAAATCCTTCCATTGCAACACGAATATGAACAAAACTACTTTGATTTTCAATAGTGTAGCCGTCTTAAGGTTATTGAATTGTTCATATATTTAGGTGTTAGCGGTCATTATAAGGTAACTCTACAAAGCAGTATAATTAAGCCTAACCGAAAAACGCAGGCTTTGGTGTTTTTGAGGAAGAGCCTCACCGCTATTTGTTGGCTGGCAGGGTTGTACTGGCTGCTTTGATCTATTCCCCTTTTATTTGCCATTTAAAGAATGGTGTTGAATTTTGTTGCAGCATGATGTCAATTACAAGTTGTGCTGTTTTTGCCGGCCGGCAAGACAAAATGATTGAGCATCTGAACGGAATTATTTATGCTGTGTGAGAAATTGATGGGACAGTATTTCACTCATTCTACCAGATATTCTAAGCTAAATAGACTTGCTATGGCGTAAACTCCCAAAAGTCTTTAAATGCTCCGGTGCTGTTTCGGCCGGTACCTACATAGCCTTTGTTGTTGATCATAAAGGCTACCGGCCTATCCCTGACCATGCCTGGGAAATCGGCTTTACGCGTCCATTTATCGGTTGCCGGATCATACTCCCATAAATCGGATATAGGAGCCAAGCTGCTTCCAAAACCAAGATAGCCTTTGCTGCCGGCAGAAAAACCTATGCCATCAGAAAAACCAATACCCGGATATGGCGCTCTACTTGTCCATTGGCCGTTTACAGTATTGTATTCCCAAAATTCCTTCGCGGCTCCGCCTCCGCCCAAATATCCTTTGTCGCTTATGGCAAAAGCGGCCCAACCACCATTGACGGTTCCAGGGTAATCAACCTTGCGGGCCCACTGATTTACTATAGGATCGTACTCCCATAATTCCTTTGTGTATGTTATACTCGGATTTGTGTAAAAGTCAACACCGGGACCTACAAATCCTTTTCCACCTGCAGAAAAACTAACACTGAACTCCCTTAGCTTTCCCGGAAAATCTGCCTTTCGGATCCACTTATCTAAAGATGGATCATACTCCCATGTTTCTCTTGTGTATTGGCCTCCCGTATAACCAAGGGTGATGTATCCTTTTCCACCAAGCGAAAAAGAAAGTGCATTTTCCCTATCTATTCCCGGAAAGTCGGCCTTTCGGGTCCATTGATTGGCAGACGCATCATACTCCCACAAATCGTTATCGTCATTGTTTAAGGGCCCGAGTTGATATGCCGTGACAATGTAGCCTTTGTTTCCAATGGAAAAACCGGCAGAACGATTTCTGCCGGCACCTCCATAGTCTGCTTTTCGTGTCCAGCTTCCTGTAAGAATTAAAAAATCATCAGTGCTTGTGGCCGTATTATTCTTAACTGTCACGGATAATTTGCCTGTAGTAGCACTTGTGGGCACAGTAGTGACCAGTTGTGTTGTTGAGGCTGCTGTAACCAGCGCAGCAGTTCCATTAAACTTCAGCGCATTTTCTACCGGGGACGGAGAAAAATCCGTTCCGGTAATCGTCACCTGCGTTCCTACCTGACCATAAGCGGGTGAAAAACTGAGAATAGTGGGTAGAACCGGCGATGGTGGAGGATTGTTGTTTGAATCGCCTTTTTTGCAAGAAGAAAAAAAGATGAGACCACTGGTTGTTAAGACAAAATAATTTTTAAAGTTCATGGCAATAGTTTGGGCCGTTTACGGTGTGTATTGATATTTTATTTTCAGGACTACAGGCGTGTTGTTGTATGCGGCGGTAATGACAGCAGACAAGGGATAATCATCTGCATCGTAGGTATAATTAGGATGAAGCGTATACGAGCGTTTCGATGGCTGTATCCTCGTAATATTATTTTGGTTGAGACCCACTATATATAAATTATCATTCTCTGAGCAGTCATTCCAGTGCCGGTAACCCACATCAAAACCAAGCATATAAAACGTAGAAGCAATATTCAATTGCTGAAAGGGGTTCATCTTATTGTCATAGTTGTAAAGAACGTGGATTTGCCAGTTGTCATTTGCTTCCGTTTTACACCACATTTTGGTATATAACTTCAATTTCATAAGCAGCAGAAAAAGCAGTGTATGTATTTAGCTACAGCCGTTATAGGTTAGAATTGTGTTTTGGAAATGATAGCGCTCTTTTTTCATGTCTTTTTTAAGGTCCTTGTCGCTCTTGTTCACCATCTCGTAGGCCTCAGAACAATCCTTTACCAACACTTTCAATTGATCGACGTTCATGAGTTCCTCCAGATTGCCGTTATTACCTTTTTGCATCAATATGACATGTTCAGCCATACCCCTTGACCCCACTCTGGTTTTTTCATATACATTTATTTTCCCGTGAATAAGTCTTTTGGCGTAATTATTATCAATCCTTTTATAATAAATACCCTTTGATTGGAAACCTTGCACCTGGTTTGCAGGAATAGACCTGCCATCAACCTTTACTGCGTCTTTCACTAACAGACCATACGATGCATCAACCTTTGTTCCGTAAACAATGGTACTGTCTTTCATTATCACAAAGCTTCGCTTATCGGTGGGTGGTGTTTCTTTAAAAAACAGATAAAATGAAATTCCTGGTTCGGGAGCTGCCGTTTTGCATCTGGAAGCATTAACAGAAATGATCAAAACAAAAAGAAAGGAAATGTTTGATTTAAGGTAGTTAAGCATTATGGTGATTTTAAGGTTATTAAATGAATGATAAAAAGTTATCCGTTACTTTCAACTTCACTGCTTCACATATTACATGTTCCTGAACGATTACTCCAACAACTTTTGCTTCCGAGAAGTACATCTCTCAGCTGTTTCTCCAGCCAAGCCGTAGCGTAAATTTTTGACCGAAAATCGTTTGTTTATGGTGATAACTCCATCAACAATTTGATAAATTTTCATGTAATTAGATCCGTTTTACAGGTATGGCACAAAAAAAGGATATTTTCATTTAAATAAAATAAATATTTTATTTTTTGTTTATAGGAGTTTGTACTTATAGTAGGGTAAGGCTACTAATAAAAAACAGTCTGGAGGGACTTCCAATACAGCTCCCGCAAGAATTTCGCAGGTAGAGAACCAAGAAATTTTTTTGGCCGAGGAGTCG
>DAIQPL010000215.1:5549-7315 GCA_036787395.1 Flavisolibacter sp.
AAATTATGAACGTAGCCGGTCCTGGTTTCTCTTTGATAACAACTGAGACCTAATTCGCCTCAAGTATAAAAATCAAAGTACGAAGTAGTGTTATATCGATTATTAATTGTTATCACTTGCTTAAAACAGATGTTGAAGATATTGTACGGGCTGGGGCGCCGACCACAATTAACTTTGCAAGGATTGAATTTATGAAGGCCCTCACTTGAAGCAGCAGGAAGTAATCACCTGCATCCACACCTATTACTTTGTTTAAACGAAATTTATTTCTCTTGCTTTTCCCGTTGACTGAAGCAGTCTTTCATTTCAATTGACGGGGAGCTGAACATAAAGCCTGCATCCCTTACCGGGTAATGTTTGAATGCTAAAATTTCCATCGAATACCTGTACCCGCCTTTTAATATTTTCCAAACCAATTCCGTTTTTTGTGATATGCGTGTCGAATCCCACGCCATTGTCTTCTATTGACATACAGATATCACCATTACGCCTTTCCACAATAATGTCAACCAAAGATGCTTTTGCATGTTTCAAAATATTGGTAAACTGTTCCTGTACAATCCGGTAAACGGCAAGCTGTACATCGGCTTTTACATCGTCTTCCAACTTATAAAACTGGTAATTGATCTCAATTGATTTAGATACATTCATGGTATTGATTACTGTTTTGATCTTTTCTTCTAAAGGGATGGATGCATCTATTGAAGGTGCCAACTGGTGCGATATCCTCCTTAGTTCTTCAATTGCTTCCCGAATGTAGTTCTTGATATTATTAATAACAGGGCCGGCATTTTTATCATCCTTAACAATCATCTTCATGTAATCAATATTCAGCAAGGTAGCAGCCATCATTTGCTTTACATTATCATGAAGCTCCATGCTAATTTGCTGCCTTTCATTTTCCTGTGCGTCGGCAACGGCTTTATTAATACGTTTTTCGTCTTCCACCTTTTCTGTAATGTCAATGATAGTTCCTATGTGTGCAGGTTTCCCCTCGTATGAAATGGGTGAAATAAT
The DNA here is from genome assembly GCA_036787395.1 of Flavisolibacter sp. Classification (GTDB taxonomy): domain Bacteria; phylum Bacteroidota; class Bacteroidia; order Chitinophagales; family Chitinophagaceae; genus Flavisolibacter. The sequence continues at coordinate 6,567 of DAIQPL010000215.1, forward strand.
AATTTCTACCTGGAGAATAGTACCATCTTTCCTGATGCCCCTGAGTGTGTCGTGATTGGAAGGCTTTTCTTCAAGTACCCGGGATGCATAGTTTCTCTTTAGTTTTTCCACATCATCTTTGTGGATTAACTTATCGTACAAAATTCCATTTACTAAATCCGTTTTAGTATAACCACTGATTTTTTCAAATCGCGGGTTGACATAAACAAACCTGCCCTCCTGCAAAATAAAAACGCCTACCAGGGTTTCCTCAACCAGTTTCCGGAATTTTTCCTCACTTTCCTTTATTAATACCTCAGATTTTTTTCTTTCACTTATGTCTTCGATTTGGGAAACAAAAAACAACGGTTGACCCAGGCTATCACGTACCAGCGAAACACCTAAATGGGCCCAAATAGGATAGCCGTCTTTGTGAAAATATCTTTTTTCCATCCGGTAGCTATCGATCTTTCCCTCCAGCGTTTTTTTCAAATATATAAGGTCTTCGTCCAGATCGTCGGCATGGGTAATATCCTGGAATGTCAATGATAATAACTCCTTTTCCGCGTACCCCAATATCCTGCACAGGGCCTTGTTTACCCTCAAAAAATTTCCACCCGGCGACACTAGTGTTATACCGATTGCCGAATGATCAAAGGCGCTGCGGAATGTTGATTCGCTTAGCGCTAATTGTTCGGTCGTCGTTTTTCTTTCGGTTACATCCTCAACCTGGGCAACCGCAAATAAGGGATTGTTTTGGCTGTCACGCA
>DAIQPL010000216.1:0-7298 GCA_036787395.1 Flavisolibacter sp.
CACGTTCCGGTTTTAAATCGCCTGGCTTTTACAAATATGTTTTCAATTGTGGCATCATCGGGGATATTAAAACCAAAACCCTCTAATACGAGGAGAGAATAGCCGTCCCGTGGTCCCAATTTTATTGTTGAAGCGTACACTCCATCATCGGATGCCACATCACTCGCTTTACTATCCTTAGAAAAATTAGTCACCAGGTTTCCCTCTAAATTGTAATTAAATAGGGTGGCTGTTGCGGTTTGAGATAGATTAACTTCGGTCGCAGCTAAGTTGCTGCTTGCCGACTTTAAAGTTAACTCAGGAGAAAGCTGTGATGGATTTGTTGAGATATAATCCTTTTTGCATTTCACGAACAAAGTAAGAATAAGCAAATATCCAAGCCCACGAATAATTGATAACCGTGCGAAGGGCTTCATAATAAATTTTTGGAATGAATAAATAAGATAGAATGGTCAACTCCTCTGAATGAATGGTAGGATAATAAACAACGTAACCCTAAACTAGTAACAGGTTTTTTCTTCTTATCAGCGAATGAGCAGAACCAGCCAAAGCAGCAGCTATTCCCGTTGCCTGCGAAAGTGTACCCACAGGTAATAATTGTGCATTTATCACCGGCCAGTTGCTGTTATCGCAGGGAGGAATTGACTGAGCATTTACTGTTATCTGCAGCGTGTCTTTATCAAATACTCCGCTTGCATCAGTTACTTTCAATTCAAACTGGTAAATACCAGTACTCAAATTATTTACTGTAGTTTTAGACGTTGATACGTTATTAATGATAAAAGAAGCAGGACCCTGCTATAACGATGATTAGTTTAGTGCCATCCCTGCATTTTTTCCTACGAATATCTTTTGCAGTACCAGGAACTTCACGGTATTTAAGAATATCTTTTTATTGCAACATTCATTGAAAAAAGGAATCAGCAGTTACATTTGGGAGCTCCTTCGGTTTGTGGAGCAACAGCTAGGTTTTCTTTTTTGCAACCTGGCCTCCATTCTGGTGCCTGTTGCAGGGATAATAATATTTATAGGTAGTCTTAGCATTATATTGGGATTTAAAGCAAAATGGGGAGCGTGGCTTATAGTAGCTTTTTTAATTCCAATAACATTTACGATGCATAATTTCTGGACAATAACAGACTCGATGATGCGCCAAACACAGTATATAATGTTTATGAAAAATATTTCCATGCTTGGGGCCGCATTTCTTATCGCTTACTTTGGTGCAGGACCGCTTAGTATTGATTCGAGACCGAAATAACCCACACTGTTTCTGTTATCCGCATCATTATGTGTTTAATAACTGCTTTATCTTTTATTAAAGGAAATTATCAGGGAGGCATAAAAACTTAATAAAGATTTGTAAGTGTGTGTTCCTTTTGTTTTATCGTGATCTCCTGTTGTCTCCTATTAGTTCCGCGCTAAAATGATAGGATTTTTAGGATTGCTCTAAAATGCCTTTACGCTTAATTCACCTAATTCTATAAAATGAATTGTTTGTACCACTTAAAAAGTAGAGGCAAGTACTAATGTTGCCTTCTTTACAGTTTCTTTACCTTTATGCTCATGTACCTGCTTGTTTTTGCTGCTGCATTATTGGTTGATATAATTCCGTTTATCGGCCCCCCGGCGTGGACAGTAATGGTATTCTTTCAATTGAAATATCATTTAAACATCTGGCTGGTATTGGTTACAGGTGTGCTTGGCTCTACTATAGGCAGGTATTTACTTACCTTATATATTTCGCGTTTTACTTCTAAAGTGGTAAATACAGAAAAAGATAAAGACCTTGAGTTTCTTGGTAAAGAACTGTCAGGTACAACATGGCAGATACAATTGGCTGTGTTTGTTTATACTTTAATTCCTGTTCCTACAACCCCTTTATTTACTGCTCTTGGCATGGCTAAAGTGAAACCGCTAAAAGTGATGCCTGCTTTTTTAGTGGGTAAGTTTATTAGTGATATGTATATGGTTTATGCCGGTAAATTTGCGGCTGAAAATCTGAATGATATACTTCATGGACTTGTTTCGTGGAAAGCAATTGTTGCTACTGTTGCCTGCATCCTCTTCTTATCGCTTATGTTGTTTACAGATTGGAAAACATTGCTTACCAGGAAAAAGCTGAAATTGAATTTTAATGTTTGGAAGTAGGTAATTCCTTATGCATCATTGTGCACCTGCTGAAATAATACCGGGTTAGCTACAGACCAGAAGGAACATAATTATTTTTTCTCTTGAAGTATTATACTATTTCAATAGCGATTTTAAAAAAGTAACATTGGAAATCCAATCCGGAAAAAATAATTGTTTTGCCAATGACGAAGAACTATAACAATCTTAAAAAAAAGAGTTTCGTTTGCCGGCTGCTGAGAATATATAGTACAAAAAAAGGCCTCTTTTTTCAAAGAGGCCCCAAGATCTTTTTTATTCCCTTTGTAAGACAAAAACAAACAGTACAGCAGGAGAGAATATAACTATAGTGCTTTCACACGTTCGTTCCGTCTGCCTGACAAATGCAAAAGACGATGAAGTTTCCGAACTTATAATGATGGCATACTTAAGCTGACAATTCCAAAAACAGAGAACCAAGTAAAAGCTAAAAAAGAAGTGAAGGTAGGCTGATTTTTTACCGGGATGCTGTAAACCAGAAATGAAATAAATTTAAAAAAAGGGCGGTGTGTTAGAAATAACACGTCGCCCTTTTTTTATTTGTGTCTTTTTACAAGCTCTATACATCCTGAATTGACATTTGATCTACGTTCTTTTGTTCAAACAGTTGTGTAATTGGCTGTGGTAATTGCGCTTTTACATCGTCCATTTCACCGTCACTAATATAGTCAGACAATACCCGTATTACAGCTCAATATGGTCCCGTGCCTGCTGGTTATTACCGAAGTCTCTTCCGGCTGTGCGCAAACTATGCTGTCTTACCTCATCGAAAAATTCATTTAACGTATCAGACTTTTTGCATTCGTCTGAAGCTTTCCATCCATTTTTCTAACCGTTTTCTTTTCTTTCATGATAGTTTCGATGTCCTTCATTTATTTCGGAAGGATTATTACGATGATCTGTCCAGGCTTCCGCTCTTTCATGGCAGTAGTTGTAGCAAGTTCTTCATCCATGCCTTCTTCAATTAATTTATTGGCTATGTCAATTGCCCTGTTGCGAACATCCTCCCGCAACTTGCGCATGTGAACGAAGGACAGGCTGTCTCCGTTAATAACAAACGTTCCCGAAAAACTGTTACAACCGGTATGACCGGTTACCTGTTTGTTTATGTTAAAACTTAATGTTGGAATTTTGCCGGTAGCCGTATCTGATGCCATAACAGGTATCAGCCTCCATGTACCTTCTAATGAACCAGCCGTTTGTAAAGAGACAGCGTGTCAGTTGCAGCCGAAGATGATGTGTCTGTTTCACTGTTGTGTGTAGTGCTTTTATAATTTGGATGGCAACCAAAAAAGGCGATAGCTAAAATGAAAAAAATAGTTTTCATTTTTATGAACTTTTTTAATAGAGAAGGCACAAAAACTGCGCCTTTCGTTTTCTGGTTCTATGACGATTTGTGTGGGTAACAAATTCGCCCTATCAGTGCTATGGGGTATGCTTTAGTCGTCTTTCAACTTTAGTAGGAAAAATGGCCTTGCGAAATCGGTACAAACCTTATTACCTTATTTTGGATTTCTGCCATCATTTTGTTTCAATAAGTAATAAGGTTCTATTCCACCATTATAAACTATTTCTACTAACGTTTTCGATTTGCTTTTCTCTAATTGGGTTTACCCACACAAATCATCATAGAGCCCATTTTTTATAAAAATGCTTTGATGGTGATAAAACTTCTTATAAACTGAATGGATAAGTTGCAGGTAATTTATGCCTGTCAGGATGCAGATGAAGCGGATGTAATGCTTTTGTTTTATCAATATAAATTAATGCATCATAACGTTTGGAGAGAACGGAAGGAACATAATTACCATATTTTTCTTCTGAAGGATTATACACTACGCCGATTGCGCGGTGGTTAACAGCCTTCTGATATAAACTATCCGTTTCATCATTGAAAAGTATATAGCCGCTATCTATATTTTGATTATGTAAAATAGCTTCAATACTTCCCGGTCTGGATTCGGGAACTTCCATTACTTTCATGGATGCGCCCCATTCTTTGCCTGCAATAACAGTTCCTTTATAGCAGGCAAAGCCGGCGAGGTAAACATTCTCTTCACCATATTCTTCCCGTGCCAGTTGACCGATATTTACCATGCCTGCCCGGCTCATACCGGTTGCCCTTGCATCTCCTATATGTGTATTGTGTTCCCATACTATCCCTTTGCTATTCTCGCCATGAAATTTCATAAGCCTGTCCAGTGTTTCCATCATGTGCCTGTCTCTTACATTCCAGCTTTCATTATCAAAGCCTATCATACTGCTGTAATATTTTTCTGCGTTTACAGCAATAAGTGCATTCTGCTCTGTATTAAATCCAGCTTCCCGGTCGCCATCTAAAAACTGTGCTTTCATTCTAATTTCTTTTAACAGAGCCAGCACTTCATTACGGCATCCCTTGTCATTGAGGGTATAACGGGCATACATCCGTTCGTCCTCATTAAACGGTTCAAAACATTGAATGGCTTTTTTAACGGAACGGGCAGCCTGCTGATCTTCATTTTCCAGGTAATGCATCATAGCTTTCATAGAGTCCCAAAGGCTATACACATCCAAACCATAAAAACCAATCTTTTTATTTACAGGTAATCCTGCATTATAGTCCTTTAACCATTCTGCAAGAGCAGCAATTTCCCAGTTACCCCACATCCAGGTAGGCCAGCGGTCAAAGTTTTTCAGCACATCTGCAATGTTATTACCTGCATCACTATATCCTTTTATATACCGGTTAATTTTATAGCAATCGGGCCAGTCGCCTTCAACTGCTATAAAGCTGAAATCTTTTTCCTGGATAAGTTTTTTTGAAATAGCCGCCCTCCAGGTGTAATACTCATGTGTGCCATGCGACGCTTCGCCAAGCATAACAACAGATCTGTCACCAATATCTTCCATTAAAGCAGCCAGGTCTTTTGAAGTATTTAGCGGATGCATACAAGTCCTTTTTATTCAATTTATACAATTCATAAGCCAGCAAGTGCGCAGGATTTTTTTTGAGCCAGACTTAATCACTACTATGGACTGCAAGGACACAGTTGATAACTTTTAGTTTTATCAGTATTTTCTATTTCTTTTAATGGGATAGAATGTTTGATATTTATGTTATCTGTCCCTACAACGCTGCACCTAATAGCCAGTTTACACATATCGCTATCAATCCAAACACTGAAAATGGAGTGGTAGTATGGATGGAGAGAGTAACGGATGAAGAATACAAGAAGTATAAATTGTAGAAAGCTCGAGTTTTCAATGCGGGATCAAAATCAAAAAGACCTTGTAAATATTGATTTACAACGTCTTTTGATTTTGTGCGCCACACCGGATTTATTTCGAACCAATTTATTGATGATTTGAACCTATTGTACAGGCTAAAACCACTTTTAAGCAATAGTAAGATTGGTTCCCGCCGACCGGATATCTAGTCTTTGTTTCCGAATTTGGCTGAAAAGTTCGAAATAATTTCAAAAATGGTCAAAATGCGGGGCTACAAAGGTGAACTTTCGAACATTTTTATAAATGATTTATTGAAAATCAGGGCCTTTCTTAATAAACACGACTTACCCTAATTTTTTCTAACTCTCATTTAAAATTATCACACAGACCCCCTCATCGGGAGGCGTATTTCTTCAATCGCCAGAGAATTGATTGGCAGAGACGGAAATATTTACGGTAATTTTTTTGGTTGCCGTTTTCTACTTTTGCGTATGGATGAACAAATAACTTCGATTCTAAAAGTCCTTACTCTTGCAGAGCGACTAAAATTTGAACTCCGGCACAGTTATACTTCAAGTGGCAGACAAGAAAGTGTTGCTGAACATTGCTGGCGAATGTCATTGATGGCTGTTTTAATTGAGCCATTATTAAAACAGAAAATTGATACGGCGCGACTTTTAAAAATGATAATCCTTCATGACCTGGTTGAAGCGGAAGCGAGGGACATTTCTGCTTTAGATGTTTTACGCAATCCTGAGATCAGGATTCAAAAAGCAGAAAAAGAAAAGCAAGCCATTGAAAACTTACGTTTAGTGTTGAAAGAAACGAATGGCCAGGAGATTTATGATCTGTTTTACGAATTTGAAAATAAGGAAACGTATGAAGCGAAAGTAGCTAACGCATTGGACAAACTGGAAGTCCAGCTACAGCACAATCATGCAGATTTTTCAACCTGGGAAGAGATCGAATACGATATGTGTTACATGATGGATAAGCATGTTCTATTTGATGAAACACTGTTTGAATTAAAAAAGCAAATAGAAAATGCTGCTGAACAGAAAATGAAGCGTGCAGGTGTAGATACCGACCTGGTCAGACAAAGAGTGTAATGATCAGACCATTTCTTATGCGTATTTTAAATGAAAAAAGCCTTATAATTTTATTTTAAAGTTTTTTACTCCGAAAAGTTCGAACAAATTCGGGTTGTTGGTGCAGAACACAACACTAAACCTGGAAGAGTTTGACTCTTGAGCACTCCGCGAATCACCTTCTATTTTTTAGGAATAACTCACGCAAAGGCGCGATGATTGCAAATTCTTTTTAAGCCTTCGCGCCTTTGCATGAAATTAATTGTGTCTCGGTGGTAAAATCTTATCTCACCACCAAAAATGATCTTGCTTCCTGCAGTTCGATCCTTTTGGAATTTTTTGGATCAGATATCTCCGATAATTTTTTGAAATAGTCGGTTGCTTTTTCTTTATTTCCCAGCTTCCGTGCGGTAATGGCTGCACCATAGAGGGCATTGAACCTGTTAGCATGAGTTTTCAGAACGAGTTCAAAAGCATCGAGCGCCAAAGCCGGCTCGTCCATCTCCAATAACATTCCTGCCAGCAACTCGCGGGCTGGTATTACTTCCCCGGGTGTTACCGGGTGTTTCTCCATTCCTTCTTCCGTATCGGCCGCAGCTTTCATTAGTTCGAGGGCTTTACCATTATTCCCCCATTTAAATTCGATCCATGCCTCTGATGCTTTAATTTGAATTGCTACCTGGGCAGCTTCCGCGGCTTTATCCTTTGCGCCGATTAGTTTGCCATGAAGAAGTTTTAATTGCTCCAATTCTGTTATCGCTTTATCCAAATTACCCGTATGCACGGAGCCGAGCAATCTTGTAAAATGAGTGATCGATTCTTGCCATGGAA
>DAIQPL010000034.1:0-22351 GCA_036787395.1 Flavisolibacter sp.
AAGAAAAATGAAAGGAATCATTGGTAAAAAAATTGGGATGACCAGCATCTTCGATGCAAGTGGTAAGCAGACTGCTTGTACTATCATTGAAGCTGGTCCTTGCGTTGTTACCCAGGTGAAAACGCAGGATACCGACGGCTATAATGCCCTCCAGGTCGCTTTCGGCGACAAAAAAGAAAAGCACACTATCGGTTCTGAAAAGAACCATTTTTTAAAAGCCAATACCCCGGCCAAAAAGTGTGTAAAAGAATTCAGAAACTATTTCCAGGAAAAAAATATTGGTGATACCATCACTGTTGACATCTTCGCTGAAGGCGAGAATGTGGATGTAGTTGGTACTACAAAAGGCAGGGGCTTTCAGGGTGTTGTAAAACGTCACGGATTCTCCGGCGTCGGTGAAGCATCTCATGGTCAACACGATCGTCAGCGGGCTCCCGGCTCAATTGGTGGTTCTTCTTATCCAAGCCGTGTGTTCAAAGGAATGCGAATGGCAGGTAGAATGGGGCAGGACAGAGTGAAAGTAAAAGGTCTGAAGGTAGTTAAGATCTTTGCCGACAAAAACTACATATTGGTAAGTGGTTCTGTTCCAGGCCACGATGGTTCAATCGTTTTAATCCAGAAGTAATCATGCAACTGAAAGTATTAAACATAGAAGGACAGGAAACAGGTAGAACTGTTGAACTTCCTGAAGAAATATTTGGCATCGAACCAAATAACCACGCCATTTATCTGGCTGTTAAGCAATACCTGGCTGCTCAGCGTCAGGGTACACACAAGGTGAAAACAAGGGCGGAAGTACAGGGTGCCAGCCGTAAGTTACATCGTCAGAAAGGTACTGGTGGATCCCGTAAGGGTAACATCCGTAATCCTTTATATAAGGGTGGTGGTACCGTATTTGGTCCTAAACCCCACAAATACGATATCAAATTGAATCGTAAAGTGAAGGATTTGGCAAAAATGTCTGCTCTTGCTCATAAGGCGAAGGCAAACGCTATCTATGTGGTAGAGGACGTTACATTGGACGCTCCTAAAACTAAAACATTTCAGAATATTTTGAACAGTCTGAAAGTTGGCGATAAAAAACTAATGTTTATTCTTCCAGAGTATAGCGACACTATATATGTAAGCTCTCGTAACATTCCGTCTGTATTGACTATGTTGATGAGTGATGTAAATACATATGACCTGGTTAACTCAGAAGTATTGATATTAACTGAAAGTGCCGCCAAGATTTTTGCCGGTGGTGAAGAAGAAGTAGCAGCATAAGATTTAGCCGGTTTGGCTATGTGCCAATAGGGGAGAAAAGTTTTTAAAGTAAAAGACAGGTGGTTTTGAAGTTCATTGTCACATTGTCGAATTGTCAAATTTTCAAATTATAGAAAGATGAAACTTTCTGAAGTATTGATAAAACCAGTTTTAACCGAAAAAGCCAATGGCCAGCAGGAAAAACTGCGCCGCTATGCCTTTAAGGTTTCCCGTAAAGCCAATAAGCTTGAAATCAAAAAAGCGATTGAAGAATTTTACGGAGTGAACGTAGTAGATGTAAATACATTAGTTGTTCCTGGAAAAAACAAAACCAGGTATACTAAAAAAGGTTTTACCAAAGGCCAGAAACAAGCTTATAAAAAAGCTATGGTTACAGTAGCCGAAGGTGAAAACATTGATTTGTATTCAAACATTTAATTAGAAAACAAGAATGGCTTCAACAGCCGCAAATGTTGAAAAAGAATAAGTCATGGCATTAAAAAAGTATAAACCCATCACAGCCGGTACTCGTTGGAGAATCGGTAATGCATACGCAGAAGTGACCACTAATGAACCCGAAAAATCATTATTGGAGATCAAAACAAGAACCGGCGGACGTAATTCCCAGGGTCGTAGGGCTATGCGTTATATTGGTGGCGGTCACAAGAAAATGTACCGTGTTATTGATTTTAAGCGCAATAAGAAAGAAATTCCTGGTACGGTTGCTACAATAGAGTATGATCCGAACAGAACCACCTTCATCGCATTGCTAAATTATGCTGATGGTGAAAAAAGATACATCCTCGCGCCACAGGGCTTAACAGTTGGAATGACTGTGATAAGCGGTGATGCGGTAGCTCCTGAACTCGGTAATGCATTACAATTGAAGAACATGCCTTTGGGTACTGTGGTTCACAATATAGAAATGCAGCCGGGCCAGGGTGGTAAAATTGCTCGTTCGGCTGGTTCTTCTGCACAGCTTTCTAATAAAGAAGACAAATATGCGGTATTAAAGATGCCAAGCGGTGAGTTGAGAAAGGTGTTGATCAATTGTTATGCAACCGTAGGTATTGCTTCAAACAGCGATCACCAGTTACAATCAATGGGTAAAGCTGGTCGTAACCGTTGGAAAGGTATCAAACCAAGAACCCGTGGTGTAGCTATGAACCCTGTAGATCACCCAATGGGTGGTGGTGAAGGCCGGGCGTCCGGAGGACAGCCCCGTTCCAGAACTGGTCAATACTCTCGTGGTTTAAAAACACGTACAAAGGGTAAAGGAAGCGATAAGCTGATCATCCAGCGTAAGAACGGAAAGAAGCTAGCTAAATAATTAAACCGATTTATTCTAAATAGAAAATAAACATGGCTCGTTCAATTAAAAAAGGCCCTTACGTAGCAGCTCACCTGGAAGGGAAAGTGCTTGCAATCAACGAAGGCAAAAACAAAAAAGGCGTGATTAAAACATGGAGCCGCCGTTCTACAATCACCCCTGATTTTGTTGGTCATACGTTTGCTGTGCACAACGGAAATAAATTTATCCCTGTGTATGTAACAGAGTTCATGGTAGGACATAAATTAGGCGAGTTTGCTCCTACAAGAAACTTTAAAGGACACTCAAGTAAAAAAGCATAAAAGTGATAAGCCGTAGGTGTAAGGTATCAATCAAGAACAATAACTTAAAACCTAAAGCTTAAAACTTAAAACGAAATAAAAATGGAAGCAGTAGCTAAACTGAGAAATTATCCAACATCACCACGCAAAATGCGCTTACTGGCTGATTTGATACGTGGCATGCAAGTAGAAAAAGCTCTGGCTGTGTTAGAGCATAATCCAAAGCATCCTGCAGTGCCAATGCGTAAGTTGGTGTTGAGTGCCATCAGCAATTGGAAACAGAAGAATGAAGGCGGTGATGAAGGACAGTTGTTTGTAAAAACAATTTTCGTTGACGGAGCAAGAACTTTAAAGCGTATGCGTCCTGCACCACAAGGTCGCGGTTACCGCGTACGTAAAAGAAGCAACCACGTAACTGTTATAGTAGATGATATTGAAGTTGTACGTGCTGCTAAACAAAAAGCTCCAAAAGCTGAACCAGTACAGGAAGAGCAAGTTCCTGTAGTGCAGGAAGTAAAAACAAAAAAAGCTGCTCCAAAGAAAACAACAAAAAAATAATTAACGTATAACCATTTAACATGGGTCAAAAAGCAAATCCTATTGGTAATAGATTAGGTATCATCCGCGGATGGGAATCTAACTGGTATGGTAACAAAAAAGACTTCGCACAGAAGCTGATCGAGGATCACAAGATCAGAACGTACCTGAATGCCCGTATCAATAAAGGCGGAATCGCCAAAATAGTAATTGAAAGGACATTAGGGAAGTTAATTATTACTATTCATACATCTAAACCTGGTATCATCATCGGCAAAGGTGGTGGCGAGGTTGATCGTATTAAAGAAGAGTTGAAAAAACTCACTGGTAAAGAAGATGTACAGATCAACATTCTAGAGATCCGTCGTCCGGAACTGGATGCAATGATTGTTGGCGACACCATTGCCCGCCAGATCGAAAATCGTATCAACTTCAAAAGAGCTACAAAGATGGCAATTGCTTCTGCTTTACGTATGGGTGCCGAAGGAATTAAAGTTCAGTTGAGTGGTCGTTTGGGTGGTGCTGAAATTGCCCGTAGCGAAAAATTCATGCAGGGCCGTACGCCTCTTCATACATTCCGTATGGATATTGATTATGCAAACGTGTTTGCTCAAACAGTGTATGGTAAAATCGGCATTAAGGTATGGATTTGTAAAGGCGAAGTGTTGGCTAAGAGAGACCTGAATCCAAACTTTGTTGGAGGTAAAGAAGCAGGTGGAATGGGAGATAGAAGAGATAGAAGAGATGACAGGGGTGGAAACTTCAGAGGCGGTGGAGATCGCAGACAAGGTGGAGGAGGACAAGGTGGTGGTGGTCGTGATTTCACAAGAGGTCGTGGTGGCAGAGGTCAGCACCAATAGAGTAACAGCCAACAGTTAGCAGTTGGCAAAATGAAAAGTTCATTTATTAATAATACTGGTTTGAGTTTGCGGCAAATGCAAACTGCAAACTGAAAACTGGAGACTGAATATGTTACAGCCGAAAAGAACGAAGCATAGAAAAATGCAAAAGGGTCGCATGAAAGGCGATGCAAAAAGAGGAACAACCATCTCTTTTGGTTCTTTCGCATTAAAAGCTTTGGAAAATCATTGGATTACGGATCGCCAGATTGAAGCGGCGAGGCAGGCATTAACCCGTCACATGAAACGTGAGGGAAATGTATGGATCCGCATTTTCCCTGACAAGCCAATTACCAATAAACCAGCAGAGGTGCGTATGGGTAAGGGTAAAGGTAACCTGGAATATTGGGCAGCTGTGGTAAAACCCGGACGTATTCTTTTTGAGATTGATGGTGTAACCGAAGAAGTAGCAAAAGGAGCTTTAAACCTGGCTGCAGGAAAACTACCTATTGCTACAAAATTTATTAAGCGTCGGGATTTAGCTGAAGCGTAAAAAACTAGCCAATTCGGCAATGTAGTCCATTGGACAGGATGACAGTTGAATTGTCGAATTATCAAATTGTCGAATTGCAAATTATATAAAATGTCAAAGACAGTAGATTTCAAAAAAAGCATTCAGAGTTTAAATGACCAGGATCTGCAAGCTCGAATTAAAGAAGACGAGCAGCGGTTAAAAAAGCTTGAATTCGCTCATGCTATTTCTCCATTGGAAAATCCAATGAGCATCAGGAACCTGCGTAAAGAAGTTGCCCGTTTGAAAACTGAATTAAAAAAGAAACAAATAGGTGCCTAACCTCTTTGATAATCAGGGTTGGCAAAATCCAATCCATAAAAAGCTGAAAAATGGCTGAAACACAAAGTACAGAAACAAGAAATTTAAGAAAAGACAGAATTGGTGTGGTTACCAGCAACAAAATGACTAAGACCATTACAGTTGCTGTTGAAAGAAAAGTGAAGCACCCAATCTATGGTAAGTTCATTAAAAAGACTACCAGGTTTCATGCCCATGATGAAAAAAATGAGGCAAACATCGGCGATGTGGTTCGCATCATGGAAACCCGCCCTTTGAGTAAAACCAAGCGTTGGAGATTAGTCGAAGTTATAGAGAAAGTGAAATAGTGGCTATCAGCTGTCAGCTTCCAGTTGTCAGCCGAAGCTTATAAATATAAAATCGTTTTTAATTGCTGATGGTTGAAAGCTGATTGCTGACGGCCTAAGGCTCAAAGTTTAAAAGAAAATGATCCAGCAAGAATCCCGTTTGAATGTAGCGGATAACAGTGGTGCTAAAGAAGTGCTTTGTATCCGAGTATTGGGTAATAGTGGTCAGCGTTATGCAGGAGTGGGTGATAAGATTGTGGTTACTGTAAAAGACGCGATCCCTGCCGGCGGAATTAAAAAAGGCACTGTTGCCAAAGCGGTTATCGTTCGTACCAAAAATAAACTGCGTCGTAAAGACGGTTCTTATATCCGTTTCGATGACAATGCAGTAGTGATTTTGAATGCAGCAGATGAGCCAAGAGGCACCCGTATTTTCGGACCTGTTGCCAGGGAACTTCGCGATAAGGGTTATATGAAAATTATTTCTTTAGCACCTGAGGTTCTTTAATAATTAGTAATTAATGACCCCCGTTGGAAATGGGGAGTAAAAGAATAAAAAATGAAAACAAGATTTAAACCAAAGTATAATATCAGGAAGGGTGACCAGGTAGTTGTGATCACTGGTGATGACAAGGACCTAAAGAAACCCCGCGTGGTAAAAGAAGTGTTGGTTGAAGAGGGTAAAGTAATTGTGGAAGGTGCTAACATCATTACAAGACATACAAAACCTTCTGCGCAAAACACCAAGGGTGGTATCATAAAGAAAGAAGCTGCCATGCAAATCAGCAACGTAATGTTGTGGGATGGCAAGCAGGGAACTAAAGTGAAGAGAGAAGAAAAAGATGGTAAAAAAGTTCGTGTATCTAAAAAATCTGGAGGAACTATATAATCATGGCAACAAAAACAATTACTCCGAGATTAAAGAGCAAGTATAAAGATGAAGTAGTGCCGGCGTTGATGAAGCGTTTTGGTTACAAATCTGTAATGCAGGTACCTCAGTTGGAAAAGATCGCCATTAACCGCGGCGTTAACGGTGCTGTGAACGATAAAAAATTAGTAGATATCGCTTTAGACGAGCTAACAACTGTTAGTGGTCAGAGAGCAGTATCTACCATGTCAAAGAAAGACATTTCCAACTTTAAGTTACGTAAGAACATGCCCATTGGCGCCAGGGTAACTTTACGTGGTGTGAAGATGTATGAATTTCTGGACAGGCTGGTATCAGTATCACTGCCACGTGTACGTGATTTCAAAGGGATTAATGACAAGGCTTTTGATGGCCGTGGTAATTACACCCTGGGTGTTACTGAACAGATCATCTTCCCTGAGATTGATATTGACAAAGTCAATCGAATCACCGGTATGGACATCACTTTTGTTACTACTGCCCGAACAGATGAAGAAGCTTTTGAACTGTTGAAAGAATTGGGTATGCCTTTCAAAAACGTAAAGAAATAATTTGATCATGTTTGATGTCTGATGGCGGATTTGCAAATCAGACATCAACAATCAGAAATTTAAAAATAGAAAAAAATATGGCTAAAGAATCAGTAAAAGCCAGGCAGCGGAAAAGAGAAAGAATGGTTGCACAATATGCTGAAAAAAGAGCAGCATTGAAAGCAGCCGGAGACTGGCAGGCTTTAGATGCATTACCAAAAAATTCATCTAAAGTGCGTTTGAAAAACCGTTGCCAGATGACAGGCCGTCCAAGAGGATATTCCCGTCATTTTGGTATCTCGAGGATTGCACTTCGTGATATGGCTTTAAATGGTATGATACCAGGTTTGAAAAAAGCAAGCTGGTAAAAAGATTATAAGTTATAAGTCATAGGTGATAATTAAATCACCATTGACGAAACTTAAAACTTACAACGTAAAACTTAAAACTTAAATTCCAATTGCTCCGAAGTATCGGGGTGTAGGAGGGACAAAATATGGTAACAGATCCTATTGCAGATTTTTTGACAAGAATCCGTAATGCACAAATGGCAGGTCACAGAATCGTCGAGATTCCTGCTTCTAATTTAAAAAAGCGTATGACCGAGATCTTATACAACCAGGGTTATATCCTTAAGTACAAGTTCGAGGATGATAACAAACAAGGTTTAATCAAGATTGCCCTGAAGTATGACGCTGCCACTAAACAGCCGGCTATTCATAGCCTGGAAAGAGTAAGTCGTCCAGGTTTGCGTCACTATGCTAAGCCAGACGATTTTCGCCGTGTAAAAAATGGTTTGGGTGTCGCCATCATCTCTACTTCTAAAGGTGTTTTAACTGATAAAGAAGCAAAGACGCAAAATGTAGGTGGCGAAGTTCTTTGTTATATATATTAATTAGCCAATCCGGAAATTTGGGAATAAGGCAATGGTTTCCAGATTATATAAAGTTTGACTGACAATCTAAGTTCTCTATACGGAACTGAACACTTTCAAACTCACATTGTCAAATTATTAAATTAACAAATTGTCAAATTAGAAATTATGTCCCGTATAGGTAAAGCCCCGGTCACAGTTCCAAGTGGTGTTACAGTTACTGTAGGTAACGATAATGTGGTTACTGTAAAAGGACCAAAAGGCGAATTAAAACAGCCCATTGACCGTGATATGAAAGTGGAAGTAAAAGATGGTGCTATTAACATAAGTCGTCCCACCGATCAAATACGTCACCGTGCTTTGCATGGTTTATCAAGAGCTTTGGTAAACAACCTGGTTAAAGGTGTAACAGAAGGATACTCAAAAAAATTAGAATTGATTGGTGTGGGATTTAAAGCCGCTAACTCAGGTAATGTGTTAGATCTTACTTTAGGCTATTCACATAACATCGTTTTTGAAGTTCCAAAGGAATTAAAAGTAGCCACGGAGCAGCTAAAGGGTCAAAATCCTACCATCTCTTTGGAAGGGATCGATCGCCAGTTAATAGGCCAGGTTGCAGCAAAGATTCGTGGCCTGCGTAAGCCAGAACCTTACAAAGGAAAAGGTGTACGTTACCAGGGTGAAGTAGTTCGGAAGAAAGCTGGTAAAGCTGCCGGTAAATAATAATTAATTAATGAATAAACCTTGGCAGTATCAAGGTTTGAAATAGAAATAAAATGAGAACAAGCGCAAAATTAACAAGAAGGCAAAATATCCGCTACCGCATTCGTACAAAGATTGCCGGCACAGCGCAAAAGCCACGTCTTTCTGTTTTCCGCAGCAACAGAGATATTTATGTTCAATTGGTTGATGATGATAATGCTGTTACAATTGCGGCAGCATCTTCAAGAGATAAGGATATTGCAGCACAAGCCGGAACAAAAACTGAAAAAAGTAAATTGGTTGGACAAGCTATTGCCCGTAAAGCAAAAGAATTAGGAATTGAAACGGTAGTGTTCGATCGTGGTGGAAATTTATACCATGGTCGTGTAAAACAAATAGCTGAAGGCGCAAGAGAAGGCGGTTTGGTATTCTAATTAATCAAATAAGAAATTACTAAGTAATATAAAATGGCAAAAGCAATTTTAAACAGAGTAAAAGCAGGCGACCTCGAGTTAAAAGAAAAGGTAGTTGCTATCAACCGTGTAGTAAAAACTACCAAAGGTGGTCGTACTTTCTCTTTCTCTGCATTAGTGGTGGTTGGTAATGAGCAAGGCGTGGTAGGTCATGGTTTAGGTAAAGCAAAAGAAGTACAGGAAGCTATTACAAAAGGAATTGAAGATGCAAAAAAGAACCTGATAAAGGTTCCGGTAATGCGTGGTACTATCCCACATGATCAATTGGCCAAAGTTGGTGCTGCCAAGGTTTTAATTAAGCCTGCTGCACATGGTACAGGTGTTATTGCCGGGGGCTCTATGCGTGCCGTTTTAGAAAGCGCTGGTGTTACCGACGTATTGGCAAAATCGCTTGGTTCTGCTAACCCGCATAACGTGGTTAAAGCAACTTTTGAAGCGCTTGCATTATTACGTGAACCAATTTCTGTTTCTAAAACAAGAAGAATTGGTTTGAAGAAAGTATTTAACGGATAATTGAAAGTTTAAAGTTTAAAGTTTAAAGTTGCTTCGGATTGTAGTTACCTTAAACCTTAACCTTGAACCTTAAACTACTTTACAATGAAAAAGATAAGAATCACTTTAGTGAAAAGCCCGATTGACAGACCAGAGCGTCAAAAGTTAACCTTACAAGCTCTGGGTTTGAATAAATTGAACGCTACTAAAGAAGTTGAAGCTACTCCGCAGATATTAGGCATGGTTCGCAAGGTAGAACACATGATAGCGGTGGAAGAAGTAGCGTAATGTAAAAGGTAAAATGAAAATTAAGACTGAGCTTTTACATTTTTCATTTTCAATTTTTAATTAACAAGCGAGGGGCGATTCCCCGTAAGTAAAAATCAAAAAAATGCAACTACACAATTTGCGTCCTGCAAAAGGCGCTGTTCACAAAGAAAAACGTATAGGCCGTGGGGAAGCGTCAGGTCATGGCGGAACTTCTACAAAAGGTAATAAAGGCGGTCAAAGCCGTGCGGGTTATAAAAGAAAGATGGCTCACGAAGGTGGACAGATGCCGATCCAACGTCGTGTTCCAAAGCGTGGATTTAAAAATCCAAACCGTATTGAATACAAGGTTTTCAACCTGGGACAGATTGAACAATTGGTTGAGAAATACGGCCTACAGGAATTTAATTTAGAGAATTTATATACAAATGGTCTAATTAACCAGACTGATAGAGTCAAGATCTTAGGAAACGGAGAATTGAAAACTAAGCTGAGCTTCAAAGTGAATGCTATTAGCGAAAAAGCTAAGCAGTCTATCGAAACCGCTGGTGGTTCTGTAGAAATAGTGAAGTAATTTTCAGTAAATTTGGTGGCGCTGCAATGCGTCTTTTTTTGTTTATGGACCGTAAACTTTGAATTTTCCGTGAAAAATTTTATTAAAACACTAAAGAATATCTGGAGCATTGAGGAATTGCGCAGTAAGATACTGTTCACATTGCTCCTCCTTTTCATCTACAGGATAGGTACGCATATTGTGTTGCCGGGTATTGATCCCACAGCTTTGGGAGCAGTAACCAAACAAGCAAGTGGTGGTATCCTTGGGTTGATTGATACATTTGCGGGTGGAGCTTTTTCACAGGCTTCCATTTTTGCATTGGGTATCATGCCTTATATCTCTGCTTCTATCTTTATGCAGCTGATGACGGTATTAGTACCGCAGTTTCAAAAAATGCAGAAAGAAGGGGAGAGCGGACGTAAGAAAATAAACCAATGGACACGCTACCTTACCGTGGCTGTAACGGCGGTGCAGGCTTCTGCCTATGTTGCTTACCTGAGACAGATCACCGCACAAAGTGGTGGCGTAATTCCAGGGTATGCTGACTATTTCTGGCTTTCAACTGTAATTATTTTAACAGCGGGCACCCTGTTCGTTATGTGGATGGGTGAAAAAATCACTGATAAAGGGTTAGGTAATGGTACTTCTTTGATCATCATGATCGGTATCTTAGCCCGTTTACCTCAATCTTTCCTACAGGAATTGACAAATAAATCTGTGCGCTCAGGACAAATATTAGTTTTCATCATAGAGATCGCTATCCTGATTGCCATCATCATGGGATGTATTCTGCTGGTGCAGGGTGTTCGAAAAATTCCTGTGAATTATGCCAAGCAAATTGTTGGTAACCGCCAATTTGGTGGCGCCCGCCAGTTTTTACCGATTAAGGTTAACAGTGCCGGTGTAATGCCAATCATCTTTGCCCAGGCTATTATGTTCTTACCTACCTTGTTCAACCTAACAAGTTTGGCACAGACAGAAACCGGGCAGGGTATCAACAGGGTTTTTACCGACCACTCAAACGTTTGGTACATGGCCATTTACTCCATTGTAGTAATTGGGTTTACCTTTTTGTATACTGCTCTGATCTTTAATCCAAAGCAAATTGCAGACAACCTGAAACAAAACAACGGCTTTATTCCAGGCGTAAAACCTGGTCAGCCTACTGCCGATTATATTGGTTCTATCATGGATAAGATTACTCTACCAGGAGCGGTCCTTCTTGCCTTTGTTGGTATTCTCCCGGGTATTGCCCAGTTGCTTGGTGTTACTCAGGGTTTCTCTACCTTCTTTGGTGGCACTTCATTGTTGATTATGGTAGGTGTTATTCTTGATACCTTACAACAAATAGAAACGCAATTGTTGATGCGCCAGTATGATGGTTTGATGAAGAGCGGACGTATCCAGGGCAGAACAGTTACACAGGCGTCTTATTAAGAGATTTAAAGATAAATTTGCAAACCTGGTAAGCCAACTTGCCAGGTTTTTGTATGTAAAAAAATAAGCTATCAAAATTCAGCAATCAGCTTGAATTATTTATAGCTGACTACTGTTAGCTGATAGCTGGCAGCTTAAATATGATCAATTATAAAAACAGCCAGGAAATAGAACTGATGCGGGAAAGTGCCTTGCTCGTGAGTAAAACACTTTCCGGGGTAGCGGAAATATTAAAGCCTGGAATAACCACTATTTCAATCGACAACTTTATTGCAGAATATGTTCGTGACCACAAAGCTGTTCCGTCTTTTTTAAATTACCATGGTTATCCGTACAGCTCCTGTATTTCTGTTAATGAGGTCGTAGTACATGGTTTCCCCAGCAAATATGAATTGAAAGAAGGTGACATCATTTCTGTTGACATAGGTATTTATAAAAACGGTTTTCATGGCGATCATGCGTATACGTTTATGATTGGTAAACCTTCTGATGAAACAATAAAACTGGTAAAAGTAACCAAGGAGTCGCTTTATAAAGGAATAGAAAAGGCTGTTGTAGGAAACAGGCTTGGTGATATATCGTTTGCTATACAGGACCATACCGAGAAAAAGAATGGATACGGCGTGGTTAGAGAACTGGTGGGACATGGACTTGGAAAAAGCATGCACGAAGATCCGCAAGTACCCAACTATGGTAAAAGAGGTTCCGGAACGGTTTTGAAAGAGGGCCTGGTAATGGCTATTGAGCCAATGATTAACCTGGGAAAGAAAGATGTGTACACAGAGGCCGATGGCTGGACCGTTAGAACGACTGATGGAAAACCTTCGGTACATTTTGAACATGATGTTTGTGTAAGAAAAGGTCAGGCCGATGTACTCTCGGACTATAAACCCATTGAAGCAGCAGAGAAGGCTAATCCAAATTTATTTTCAGATTATTAAGCAAAGCCCTCGAATGAGGGCTTTTAAATTTATAGGGTGAAAAAAAAGAAACTGGTTGTGATTGGAGGTGGTGCAGCCGGCCTTTTTTGTGCGGTGAATGCGGCACGAATGAACCTGGATTTACAAGTGACGATCTTAGAAAAAGGAAGCAAGCTTCTATCTAAAGTAAAAATATCAGGGGGTGGAAGATGTAATGTAACGCATGCCCTATTTGATATTACTGAAATGAGCAAGCGCTATCCACGGGGACAGAATTTTGTAAAAAAGACATTTCACCAGTTCTTTACCACGGACACTGTTAAGTGGTTTGAAGAAAGGGGCGTTCAACTAAAAGCGGAGAAGGATGGACGGATGTTTCCTGTTACTGATTCGTCACAAACCATTATTAATTGTTTAATGAACGAAGCGAACAGGTATGGTGTAGAGATAAAAATGAATACAGAAGTAAAGGAAATTTCTATACATGATCCAGGTTTCGACCTTCACCTAAATAGTGCAGTGCTTAATGCCGACTTTATATGTATTGCTTCCGGCGGTTACCCAAAGACCACCATGTTTTACTGGTTACAACAATTAGGGCATACTATTGCAGAACCAGTCCCTTCGCTTTTCACCTTTAATATGCCCAAACATCCTATTACACAGCTGATGGGAGTAAGTGTAGAAAAAACAAGAATAAAAATTGAAGGAACAAAACTGGTAGAAGAAGGTCCTGTACTGATAACGCATTGGGGATTGAGTGGCCCTGCTGTGTTAAGGTTAAGTGCATGGGGAGCAAGAGAATTAGCTCTAAGAAATTATGAGTTCAAAGTCCATATCAACTGGACTCCGCAATACAATGAGCAAAGCTTAAAAGAAGTTTTTCAAACTTTCAGAATTTCTCAAACAACCAAAAAAATAAGTAATCACAATTTTGTTCAGTTACCTAACAGGCTTTGGCAATTTTTACTTGAACAATCCGGTGTACAGGAGGAAATGCGGTTTGCAGCTTTGCCTTCGGGAATTGAAAACAAGTTGATCAGGAACCTGGTTGATTATGTACTAGAGGTAAGAGGCAAAACAACATTCAAAGAAGAATTTGTTACATCCGGTGGTATTAACCTTGCAGAAATTGATGCTAATACCATGATGAGTAAAAAGATACCAAACTTATTTTTTGCAGGTGAAGTTTTGGATGTAGATGGTATAACCGGTGGTTTCAATTTTCAGCATGCATGGACAAGTGCATGGATTGCGGCAAAAAGTATCAGCAACATGGTCGTATGATTATAATGGAAGCAGCCTTCCCTCATTTTTCAATTGAACATCAATTATCGGCCCTCCTTTATAAAAGACGTTCCCTTTATAAGAAATTTTTGCACGCAGTAATTCAGTCGCATGAACATAGGCATCGCGTACACCGCTATAATCCATCTGCATTCTTTTTACCGTAAAGTCTTTGAAATCAATTGTACCTCTTGAAGCACAATAACTATAGCAACTATCACTTTTACCGCTAAATATAAAGTCAGCGTCATCGTCGTAGATCCCTGCTATTGTAAGTT
The DNA here is from genome assembly GCA_036787395.1 of Flavisolibacter sp. GTDB lineage: Bacteria > Bacteroidota > Bacteroidia > Chitinophagales > Chitinophagaceae > Flavisolibacter. Next base: position 14,114 of record DAIQPL010000034.1, read on the forward strand.
TAGTATCTAAAGAGAGATATACATTTCCTGCGCCTTCATTTGACAGGATGTTGAAAGCCAAGGCCTTTATAGTGTTAGTACAGGTAATATCTCCTGCACCCTGGTAACTTATGACTTGCAAGTCTTTTACGGATACATACACATTAATGGTTTCATTAGGGCTATTCGCCAGGTTGCTTAATCCATTTTTAATGGTCAGGTTACTATCCGCTACTGCTGTTATAATTCCATCTTGCAAGTTTTCTCCCGCCTCTATCTTTATTTTGTTTACAGTGTCCTGTGTAAGAATAAGATTGATATTGCTGAATAAATAAATTCGGATAAAAGAACCGACAGGCCTTTCTGAGACTACCACTTTCCCGGCTTTTTCAAAAAGTCCTTTCTTGCAACCTCCTATACTTATGGAAAGAGCAAATAAAACAAACAAGCTATTAAAAAGTCTCATCCGGTCTCATTTAAAATTGATAATTTATACCTAAGTGTACAAAGTCAGCTCTACCCATATGAGTTTTTAAAAACCCCACCATAGACCAGTCCTGTGTAAATTGGTATCGCAGTCCAAGGTTTTGGTAAAATTTTTTCATCGGGTTTTTCAAAACATACATTCCAAATTGAATAGGTATGGAAAGTTTGCCAATCAGTTTTTCATAACTGATATAAGGTGCAACATTTACGGTGCTATAAACTGTTTTGTCAAGCGATACAATAGAATCCAGGTATTGATTGGCTACTGAGGGATCGTAAAGTAAAGCAAGACCAGCACCATACCGTGATTTAATTGATTTTTGTTTGGTTGCCTCTATAGTAAAAACAGCCGTTTTATAAATGGGACTCTCTATCCATGGTCCTTGTTTTAAGCCTGCTGATAATTGCAAATTGAACTTTATTCTTTTGTCAATTGTATCGGCGCTTTTTAATTCTGTCACAGCCGATTTATCGATTAAATAGCTAATTCCTGCAGAGAAGGCTGGAATATTTAAACCCAGGTTGGGCAGCTTAATAGTTGCATTCGATAAATGACTAAAAGATAGTCCGGCATTTAATTGTAACCTTTCGGAAAGCTGAAAAGAATTTTTCCATAAGGCCTCAATGAATATATTGGCTCGGCTTCCAATTAAAAGGTTCTTGTGGTTGTTTTCTATATCATATGGCTTTTCTACAAAGCCAATGCCGAGACCGGCTCTAAAACGGCTCTCAAACTTTTTCAATCCAATCAAACTAAAATCAAGAAAAGGATAGAGGCCACCAATTTTACCTATATATTTTTTACTTCCTGATTCACCAAAGAAAATGCCGGCGCCCCAACGTGTGCCGTGTTTGTTTTTTTGATCATAATAACCAAGTGGCTTACTGAAATATACTTCCCCAAAATAGCTATATGAATCTTTTAAATAGTCTGCTTTTGGAACGTCTGTTAAATAAGATCCATAATGAGCTTGTATTCCAATTTCTGTATTGGCAAAAAATGCATTTCTTTGAGAGAAGGATGGATAAAATAGAAGTAATGCAAACAGTAAGGATAGTGGATAAGTTATTTTGGCGGACATTAGACCTGTTGGCTTTTATAGTTTGCAAACATAAGGAAATGACATTAAGTATTTAAGTCATGGTTTTTAGAGCAATAGCTCAATCAATTTCAGACGTACAAGAGTGCGACGCAACAGGTGTTTAATGGATGTACTTCAGCCGGTAACACAAAAATCCTCGAACCTTTACAACCTCTTAACAAAAGCCAGGGAATTTCGCCTAAAAACTGCCCGCTACAGCCATAATCTACGGCCCAAAAACCTATCTTTGCCGCCCCGAACAAAACCCTCGGGATTATTTATGGAAGAAAATCAAATTGTTAACCCAAACGCTGAAGGTCAGGAGAATGCGCCTGCTGCCGAACAGGCAACAGAGCAAGCTACAGCGACAACAAATGCCCCTGCCGCAGAAAATGTAATAAATGATGTGCCCATCGAGGAGCCTGTTCAGGAAACTCCGGCTGCACATGATGATTTTGATTGGAGCATTGATAAGCGCAATGTTGCTGCTTACTCAAGAGAAGAAAAAGAAAAGTATGACAAAGTGTATGAAAACACTTTTGTGCAGTTGAACGACGGGGAAATGATCAGGGGCCTTGTAGTTGGTATTACAAAAACCGACGTTGTGCTGAACATTGGTTTCAAATCTGATGGTCTTGTTTCTTTAAACGAATTCCGCGACATCCAGGGACTTAAAGTGGGCGATGAAGTGGAAGTGATGGTAGTTGAAAAAGAAGACCGCGATGGTAACCTTAATTTGAGTCGAAAACAAGCCCGTATTACCCGTGCGTGGGAAAGAATTGTTGAAGTTCATAAGACCGGTGAAATTGTTACAGGTACCGTTACCAGCAAAACGAAGGGTGGTTTGATCGTTGATGTATTTGGCATGGAAACCTTCCTGCCTGGTTCTCAAATAGACGTGAAGCCTGTTACTGATTACGATCAGTTTGTTGGTAAAACAATGGAGTTCAAAGTGGTTAAAATTAATGAGGCCATTAAGAATGCTGTTGTATCACACAAAGCACTTATTGAAAGTGATATTGAAGCACAACGTGCACTTATCATAGGTAAACTGGAAAAAGGCCAGGTGCTTGAAGGAACAGTTAAGAACATTACTGACTTTGGTGCATTTATGGATCTTGGCGGCTTAGATGGTTTGTTGTACATCACCGATATTTCATGGGGTCGAATCAATCACCCGACAGAAGTATTGAAATTAGACCAGAAGATCAACGTGGTGGTATTGGATTTCGATGATGAGAAAAAACGTATCTCTCTTGGTTTGAAACAACTGACGCCTCATCCATGGGATGTGTTACCCGAAACCGTATCTGAAGGTTCAATTGTTCGTGGTAAAGTAGTGAACATTGAAGACTATGGCGCTTTTCTTGAAATTCTTCCGGGTGTTGAAGGTTTGGTTCACGTATCTGAAATTACATGGGCTAACACACCAATCAATGCTAAGGAGTTCTTCAAATTAGGAGACGAGCATGAAGCAAAAGTGGTAACGCTGGACAAAGACAGTCGCAAAATGAGTTTGTCTATTAAGCAAATGTCACAGGATCCATGGAGCGATATTGAAACCAAATTCCCACAAGGAAGCCGCCATACCGGTGCAGTTAAGAACATTACTCCATACGGTGTATTTGTTGAGCTGACATCAGGCATTGGTGGTATGATCCATATTTCTGACTTAAGCTGGTTAAGACGTTACAATCATCCAACTGAATTCACAAAAGTTGGAGAGAACATTGACGTGATCATCTTGGGCATTGATAAAGACAACCGCAAATTGCAGTTAGGACATAAACAATTAGAAGAAGATCCCTGGAACAGCCTGCAGGATACTTTTGCTGTGGGGTCTATCCACGAAGGAACAGTGTCACGCAAAGATGACAAAGGTGCTATTGTACAATTGCCTTATGGTTTAGAAGGCTTTGCTCCCAACCGTCACCTTGCAAAAGAAGATGGTAAGAGCGTAGGCGCTGAAGAAACCGCAGAATTTATGGTAATTGAATTTGATCGTAACGAAAAACGGATTGTTGTTTCTCATTCAAGAATCTGGGAACAGTCACAAGCCCAGGAAAAAGATGCTGCCCGAAAGGAAGCAAGAGTAGAAGCGGACAAAACAAAAAAAGCAGTAAAGAACATTCAAGGTAAGGTAGAAAAGCCAACCCTTGGTGACCTCGGTGCTTTAGCGCAGATCAAAGAAAGATTACAACAGGAAGAAAAAGGCGGTGCAGCTCCAACACCAGAAACAGAAGGATAATTTTTATTCATCTTATAATTGAAATCCTCAACGAAATGTTGGGGATTTTTTGTTTGACGGGCGGCCTCCCCAAGCCCCTCCAGGGAGGGGTTTAACAGGCACACAAAACCTTACGGCCTCCTCCCGACCTCGTCCAAAAGAGGAGGCCACCAGCCCCACAATTCCAACTTATACAGACATTCATTACTACAAATAAAAAACTCTCAACAATAAAAACTGTTGAGAGTTTTAAGCATCGTCAAATAAGCTGGCTTTGTAGATAGATGACCCCTCCCGGGAGGGGACGGGGAGGCTTTTTACTTCAAAGCAAACACGACGGTAACATCATACTTCAATTTGATCTTTTTAAAATCAACCGCTGTTGCATCATCGGCTACCCCGCTTTGTTGCATTTCCTGCGCCATCATTTTATTAGCAACTCTTATATTTTGCACGTAAGGAGTAAAATATTCCATGGGTTCATTAATTGTTACTGCCTCACCAATTTTTTCATCAATGGCTGCCGCTAAATAACCTGCTTTTTCTTTTGCTGCTCTTACGGCTTGAATTTTTAAATTCCTGCGTAGCTCGATCATCTTGCTCGAAGCCGTGCGTTGAATAAAAAAGTTTTGGGTAGCATTGTCATCAAGACGATCTACGAGGTCATCAACCTGTTTGCTGCTTTTCAATTTTAGCTGGTAGGCAATAGAAGCATATAATTCTTCTTTTTTATTTTTCTTTCTCCACCACGGATTGCCATTAAAGCCGTCGTACCCGGCAATGCTTATTAGAGAATCCGGTATGCCCAGGGATTTGACGTTGTTTAGAAAATCCTGTTTGATCTTGTCAATGCTGATCTTTCCCTGTCCTTTTTTATCATATTCTTTCAGGTCTACCTGTACATAAATTTCATCGGGGATGATCTCGATTTCTGCACTGCCTGTTACCGTAATTGTTTTAGGATAGGGGTTTTTTTCAGTTTGTGAAAAACTGCTGAATCCAATTAAAATCATTGAGAGTGTAATAAAGACGCTTTTCATGGCATTAATTTTTTATGGTGGATGATGAGTGTTGCGATTTTACATAAGCCCTACTGTTCCTTAACAATTCGTAAACACGTAACTTTAAACCCTCAATTGCCTGTCAGATGAGTTTTTGGAAAAGGTTAGCTGAAATTGGCCTCGTTCGCAAAATTGTGTATGCCATTGTCGGAGTTTTTTCATACCCCGGCCTGGCTATAGTGAACAAGTTAAAGATAAGCGGCACAGAGCATATAGAAAACTTACCAACAAGGAATGTATTATTTGTAAGCAATCATCAAACTTACTTTGCTGACGTCATCACATTTCTTCATATTTTCTGTGCTGTTAAATGGCGTAAACGAAACAGGTTAGGCATCCCTTATTATTTATTGAATCCATTCACCAGCGTATATTATGTAGCTGCAGAAGAAACTATGAAAAGCAGCTGGATCAGCCGTTTATTTACGTTGGCAGGAGCGCTTACTGTAAAACGTACCTGGAAAAAAGATGGAAATGAATCACGCAGAGGATTAGACCCATCTGATACAAGAAAAATTGAAAGGTCGCTCGGCAGGGCGTGGGTTATTACTTTTCCCCAGGGCACTACCAAACCTTTTGCCCCGGGTAGAAAAGGTACTGCGTATATTATTAAGCATTGTCGTCCCACCGTTGTGCCTGTCGTGATACAAGGTTTTTGGAGGGCTTTCAATAAAAAGGGATTGAAATTTAAGAAGAAAGGTGTGCAGTTATCCGTAACGTTTAAAGAACCGCTTCAAATAGATTATGATGCTCCGGCTGAACAGATATTAGCCCAGGTAATGGATGCCATTGAACAAAGCAAACAACACATGATGATGGGTGCCCATCACTGGAAAACAAAAGAAGAAGTGATGGCGTAGAAAGCCGGGTTTAAAGTTTTTAGTTTCTGGTGGTGTGTTTTGCGCCCGGGCTGAAAGTAAAACAGGGAACGAATTTTTCAATCTCGCTTTTACTTTACGCGCCTTCCACAACAAGCATCTTTGTATGAGCTATACGCTGGCGTAAAGCCTTTGCAGGCGCATATTCTTCAGAAGCCCACCATTCCTTGGCTCTTTCTAAAGTTGCAAATTCAATGACAACAATTCGTTGAGGATTCCAGTCGCCTTCTAAAGCTTCTGTTTTTGCTCCTCTTACAATAAATTTTCCGCCATACACTGCAAGAGAAATCGGAGTTTGTTTTTTATAGTCCTCGTATAATTGGGGATCATGTATTTCTATTTCAACAATTATATAAGCTGGCATATTAATCCTGTTTAAAAAATAAAGCTTTTAATTCCGCGGCATCCTCTGGCTTCATTTTACCGCCCAAAACCAGGCGTACCTGTCTCCTGCGTAAAGCTCCTTCAAATAATTTTGTCTCTTCCTCTGTCTCAGGAATCACCTGTGGCACAGTACGGGGCTTTCTGTTAGGGTCCAGTGCAACGAAGGTATAATAAGCTTCATTGCTTTTGTATTTGTACTGCTGTGTAAAATCTTCTCCCCATACTTTTAAATGCACTTCCATAGAGGTGTTAAAAGCCCTGCTTACTTTGGCTTCAATATGAACCGTGTTGCCCAGCTTTATGGGGTTTTCAAAAGAAATATTATCAACCGATGCTGTTACCACTGGTGCATTTGAATGTCTTTGTGCAGCAATGGCGGCCGCAATATCCATCCAGTACATCAAACGGCCTCCCATCAGGCTGCCAAATACATTGGTATCGTTGGGAAGTACAATTTCTGTCATCATGGTATAGCTGTCTGATGGCTTCCTCGTCTGCATAAAAAAATTTGTGGCAAAGGTAACCGCAGATTAGCGGGATTATAAGTGATCACCGGAATTTTTTGTGGCCGGCTATTGTGCTACTATAAGGCTTCCGTTGTGTCACTCTGTTGTACATTTTGTAACTGTATTCACCAAAAGGCTAACGAGAACTTCTTACAAATAAAAGAGTTCACAGATTCTTTGTAACTCTTTGTGGGCTAAAAAAAATGATAAGAATTACTACACCTGAACGGAGCGTCGCAAGCAAAGTTCAATGGAAGAACAAAAGCCGGCAACCAAACATAATCAGGTTTATAAAACAATTCCTTACCTACATTTGCCGCTACATGAAAGCCAATATTTCCTTCGAGGATACCGCGATTGCTTTTGCTCATGATTCTGATAAAGAACTAAAAAATGCCCGTTGGCTATTCTCCATGATGGCACGGCCCTGGCTGGTAAAGATGGGAACGAAACTAACGCCCTGGAGCTTGCAAATTGGTTTGCCCATAAAAGGCCTGATCCGTAAAACTATTTTCCAGCATTTTGTGGGAGGCGAAACATTAGAAGAAACGATACCCGTTGCACGCCACATGGCAAAGTTTAACGTGCAGGCCATCCTTGACTACGGGGTGGAAGGGAAGGAGGGAGAGGCTAATTACGATCATGCAAGAGATGAGTTTATACGGGTAATCAACTTCGCTGCTACGCAACCTAATGTTCCTTTCATGAGTGTTAAGGTAACAGGCATGGCCCGTTTTAGTTTGCTGGAAAAAATGGATGAATTGATGCATACGTCCGGATCAACTACACTCGTTAAAAAATACAATGAGGCCTTACAACAACTGCCAACTGAAGAAGCAGGTGAATGGCAAAACGTAGTTGACCGTGTGAAAGCCATTTGTGAAGCAGCCCAAAAAACAAATGTTGGATTTCTTGTAGATGCAGAAGAAACGTGGATACAGGACCCGATTGACGCCTTGACAATGTTAATGATGGATACTTACAATCATCAAAAGCTTGTTATTTACAATACCATCCAATTGTATCGGCATGACCGTCTGGCCTTTCTGAATCATTGCTTCGAGGCGGCTGCAGAGCGCAATTTTTTATTGGCAGTCAAACTGGTTCGCGGCGCTTATATGGAAAAGGAGAGAAAAAGAGCTGAGGAAAAAGGATATCCTTCACCCATTCAGCCCAGTAAAGAAGCATGTGATAAAGATTATAATGAAGCCGTTCGGTTTTGTATAGAATATATCAACCAGATTGGTGTTATTGTAGCTACGCATAATGAGTATAGTAACTTACTGGCGACCCGATTATTGGAAGAAAAGGCTTTACCGCTCAACCATCCTCATGTACATTTCAGTCAACTGTATGGCATGAGTGATAATATTACCTATAACTTAGCAAAAGCAGGTTGCAGTGTAAGTAAATATTTACCCTTTGGGCCCATTAAAGATGTGATTCCTTATTTAATGCGCCGAGCCCAGGAAAATACATCTGTAGGCGGACAAACAAGCAGGGAGTTAGGTTTGATTGAAAAAGAGTTGAAGAGAAGAAGGTTAAACATGTAAAACTTAAAATGTAAAAATTGGTTTTGTAAAATTTGTACCTGGCTTCTTAAATTTGCATTCATCGTTTTTGCATTTTTATTTT
>DAIQPL010000217.1:0-3434 GCA_036787395.1 Flavisolibacter sp.
GAAGCGCTGAAAGTGAGCCGGGAAGCATTTGCAATCAGCCGGCTTGCAGATGATAATTTTTTGCGGTATCATGGATATTACTGCTATGGCTATGTCTTAAGTGCTATGAACCGGATGGATTCAGCCGTATTACTCTTGCGGCAATCCCTGGAATATGCAAATGCTTCAAATGCCGATTATAGCATTTTTGCGGGCACCCAGGCGCTGGCTATGGCACTGGGGAAACAAGGCGCTTATAAAGAAGAAATCGCATTATTGGAAAACGCTTACCGCGGAATACCACAGGACTGGGCGCTTAAATACAAAAGCGATATTGAAGAAGAACTGGCCAACGCCTATTTTAAAACCGGCGATTATAAGGCGGCGTACCAGCACCTGGAAAACCGGTTCAACTTTTCCGATTCGGTGATCAAAATAGCCAACAACAATATCATTGCTGAAAAAGAAACCCGGTATCAAACGGCACAAAAAGAAAAAGAGTTGGTGCAGAAAGAACTTTTATTGGAAAAGAGCCGGAAGCAATTCGTCTATGCCTTGGCGTTTTCGCTGGTGGCGCTGCTTATAGCGGCCCTGATTTTTTTGTACTACCGGAATAAACGTCGCTTACATCAAAGCCAGCTGCAGTCACTTCAGAAAGAAAAAGAAATTCAATTGCTGCAGGCCCTTATGCAGGGCGAAGAGAAGGAGCGCAGCCGCATTGCCAGGGATCTGCACGATGGCGTAGCCGGAATGCTGGCCGCTGTAAAAATGCACCTGTCAACCAGCGAGGGTGACAAAGATTCGGGAAGCTATGCGAAAGCAGTGGAGCTGTTGAACGAAGCGACGGCAGAAGTGCGCAAGACCTCGCACAACCTGATGCCGGAAGTATTGTTGCAGCAAGGTCTTGATAAAGCCCTGCAACATTACTGTGCTAACATCAGCAGTACGTCCTTACAGGTGCATTACTATTTCGTTGGCGAAGAGCAACGCTACATCGACAGTTTTGAGCTATCGGTGTACCGCATTGTTCAGGAACTACTCAATAATGTTTTCAAGCACTCAAGGGCTACCGAAGCGACCGTGCAGTTGAGCATCCAGGATATGGTACTCTCCCTGTCTATTGAAGACAACGGCATCGGCCTGTCCAAACAAGCGGCAGGGTCGTCCGGCGGTATGGGACTGGAATCGCTCAAACGCCGTATTCGTGCTCTGAATGGTAACATGGAACTGAATACCGAAGAGGGCGTTGGCGTGAATGCTTATCTTGAATTCAGCACCGAAGGTTTACAGCGCAGGACCACTAAAACTGAAGCTGTGGCAACTTAAGCAGTGTAACCAGCTGCGGTCAGGATCAGCTTTTCTTCAATTATATATTAACCGGCGGGTTTAGCTTAATCAATCAATCCTCTTTTGATGGCCTCTTTCACAAGGCCTGCTGTATTTTTTACATCAAGTTTTTGATTGAGGTTGAGCCGGTGCGTTTCTACCGTCCGAAGGCTGATAAAAAGTTTGCCGGCAATCTCCTGGTTGGATAAACCTTCGGCAATGAGTTGTAAGATTTCTTTTTCTCTTTTGGTAAGGGGCACTTCAAAAATGGAGCGGCGATGGCCGGTAAGGCTTTCCTGCAACAAAATTTTTTTAATGGTTTCATCCATATACTCCTCGCCTTGCATGACGGTTTCAATGGCTTTTACAATGGTGTGTTTGTCGCTGTTTTTTAGCAAATAGCTTTTGGCGCCGCTGCGGAAAAGCTGCTTTACATAATTGGAATCATCAAATGAGCTAAAGGCAATAACTTTTATGGACGGATGCAGTTTTACTACCTGTCTGCATAAATCAATGCCGTTCATTTCCGGCATTTGTATATCCATCAGCAATACATCGGGAAGATCTGTTTCAAAATGCTTCAACAATTCGTGGCCGCTTTGCGTAGTATAGACCACCTCCACATGTTCAAAAACACTCAGCATGGCCTTCAGACCGTCAATAACCACGGCGTGGTCGTCTATAATAGCCAAACGAATTTTATTCATTGAGTAGCCAATTCATGAAATCTCAGTTTTCAAAATTAAGGTAAGCAATCATTTCCAGGCCAGGAATGCCCCTGTACGATCTGCGAATGAAAAAGGAAGTAAGTATTTCTACTGATTTTCATAATGACGTACTACAGCTTACAAAAATGCAGCCCCGTTAAAACACCTTTGTCTGCTAAAGTGAGCCAAAAGAAACGATATCATGTGCTTTACCTGAATCCTTCCGGTATTCAGCTAAAAGGATCGACTTATTTTTTAACAAGTAAAATCCACTGACATGTTTTCATTAGTTTTCAATACCAAATCAAAAAAGACAACACTGATTTTTCCATCTACAAAATTGCTGTGGACCTTTTACGAACTTGCTGATTTATCAGACTTCCGGCTCGAATCTGCCAGGTGTCTTTTTATCGGAAAGCTTCAGCCACAAGATATTCAACTGGCAAAAAAAAGATTTGGTGCCACTGAACTGTAGCGTCGCCCGCTGCAGCTAGCGATTATTTTTCTATTTGAATAACTGGCCGCGAATGCGCCTGGCTTACGAACCTATTTTTCATTTTAAAACTCAAAAACCATGTACGAATCAGCAACATTGCAACAATCAATTGTAAATCCCAATAAAGCCTTATGGGAAAAAGGTGATTTTACCCGCTTAGCCGAAACCATGCGTGAAAGCGGCTCCAATCTTATAAAAAGCCTCGGCATTTCAAAAGGAATGGAAATTCTGGACCTTGGCTGCGGCGACGGTACCACCGCCATACCTGCTGCCTGGTTGGGCGCCGATGTATTAGGTGTGGACATTGCCCGGAACCTGGTAGCGGCCGGAAACAATAGAGCAAAACAAGCAGGACTCTCTAATTGCCGCTTTCAGGAAGGTGATGCCACCAACCTTCAGGAGTTAGAGAATGAAAGTTTTGATCTCCTAGTAAGCATTTTCGGTGCCATGTTCGCACCAAAGCCTTTTGATGTAGCAAGCGAAATGGTAAGGCTTACCCGCAAAGGCGGCCGCATTGTAATGGGCAACTGGATACCAGGCGATCCAACCCTGGTTGCACAAATATTAAAGATCAGCGCTGCCTACACGCCGCCACCGCCGCAAGGATTTGTCAGCCCTATGTTGTGGGGTGTAGAAAGCAATGTAATAGAACGCTTTGGTAAAGCCGGTATAGCCCCGGAAAATATCTCTTTTGTACGGGAAACTTATACTTTCAATGCTCCTTACTCACCATTGAACTTTCTGGAAACATTTAAAACCTTTTATGGCCCTACTATGAATGCTTTTGAAGCTGCAGAAAAGAACGGTAAAGCGGCTGAATTACAAAGAGAGTTGGAAGCCTTATTCATCAGCCAAAACAATAGTGGTGATCTGGACAAAACGTCTATCCCGGCTACGTTCTTACGAGTGACCGTTACGCGGTAATT
>DAIQPL010000217.1:3534-7247 GCA_036787395.1 Flavisolibacter sp.
TTTGTAACCTTTTACCTCCTCACTTACTCTGTTAATTAAATTGGCATTGTATGCTTTACCTGGTTATTGGTTTATTTGCACTGGCCGCTGTAATCGGTCTTTTCATTTTAAAGAACTGGCTCACTGCTGGTCACACTCCGCGGACGGTTGTTTATGCTCATGGCATCCTTGCTGCCATAGCATTGGTGTTGTTGGTTGTCTACTTCCTAAGCCATCCGGCAGGTAGTTTACGTACCAGCCTCATTCTTTTTCTGGTGGCAGCCGTGGCAGGGTTCTACATGTTCTTCCAGGACCTGCAAGGGAAGTTCAGTCCTGTATGGCTGGCTGTATTACACGGCATCGTTGCCGTAAGCGGCTTTGTATTTCTTTTATTGATGGTTATATAAAGCGATTATGAAACTATTGGGACACCCGGTGCATCCCCTGTTTATTCATTTTCCAACAGCTCTGCTGCCTATGGACCTTGTATTGTCTGTCTTATATCATGCCACTGGCAATCAATCGTTTTACCACGCGGGGTTTTATTGTTTGGCTGGAGGGGTGCTGGCTGGTTTGCCTGCCATTCTATCCGGCCTCATAGAATTAATAACTATGCCTAAAGGCAATAAACACGCTATCACATTGGCCTTGTATCATGGATGCATGAATGGTACCATCCTGCTTCTTTTTGCAATTATTTGTTATAAGGCCTGGAAAATTTTTCCGGAAATCTACCTGGCTAGCACAAACGGTATCTTTGTAAAAGCGTTCCTGGTAATAGCTTTGTTTGCCGGAAATTACATGGGAGGAAAGCTTATTTATAAACATCATATTGGAATTAATCCCAAAAAGTCCTTACATGGAGAAATGGAAACATAGAACAGCCTATACGCCAGATGAAGTGATTGTTCAAAAACTGTTGGAAGGCGAAACAGCACTTTTTGAAATCCTGATCCGCAGGTACAACCCTTTGTTATACAAGATTGCCCGCTCTTATGGTTTTAACCACCAGGATGCAGAAGACCTGATGCAGGAATCGCATTTTGCTGCCTACTCAGGTATGAAATCGTTTAGAAAAGAAGCTTCCTATAAAACATGGCTCACAAAGATCCATCTCAACCAATGCTATCATAAAATGAACTCTGGGCACAAAAAGTATGAGTCACCTGCTGACGAAATAACAGATCAATCTATGGTGATGCATACCTCCGTCGGTAAAACTGATACAGAAAAAAGAGTGCTCAACAAGGAACTGGCAACACTGCTGGAAGACAGCCTTCAACGATTACCGCTACCATACAGGAACGTTTTTGTACTACGTGAAATAGAAGGTTTTAGCGTGGCCGAAACTGCTGACCTTTTAGAACTTACACCTGTCAATGTGAAGGTGCGGCTCAACCGGGCGAAAGCGATGCTGCAAAAGCAACTGGAAAATTATTATTCAACGGCAGACATCTATGACTTCCATTTGATGTACTGCGATAAAATTGTACAACATGTATTTGAACGGATTGCATCCGCGGACAATGAATGAAACCGCTACTCAAATGAAAATGTTTGTTTATAGCTCATTGGATTCGGTAGAAGAAGATGTGAATGATTGGCTGGCAAATGGAAACGCAGAGTTGTGTTATATTACCCAATCGCAATCAGAAAAACAGGGAAAGTTTGTTTTTGTGATCTCTGTTTTTTACAAAAGAAAGTATAGCCCCTCCTCTTCTTAGTTTTATATTAAGGCCAGCACTTTATTTCTTTACCCTCCCAGGCATCCTCGTGCATTTTTGAAAAAAGGTCATCATCATTTACTCTTTTTCTACCCGTGTTCGTTATATCTTATCTGCACCTACTATAAGACAGTTATTCATTTACAGGCCGAATAACTGTTATGGCTAAACGAAACTATTTGTTTATTTTAGAACTTTAATGAAGGACAGTATCGCGAGCCCTGACTTCGGCAATACGTTATCCATTAGCAGTCATTGTAATCAGTCAGTAGTAATAGAAATAGTTCAACCAATACTTAAATGAGAGAATTAAATTTAATTGTCCAGACTTCCCTGGACGGGTTTGTTGCCGGCTTAAATGGTGAGTTCGATAATTTTATTGGAGGTGAAGAAAATTTAGGGTTTGTGTGTAGTATCATTGATGAAGCAGATACAACATTGTTTGGGCGTGTTTCTTATGAACTTTTAAATTCTAATTGGCCAACAGCTGGGAGTAAAGCTAATGCCACAAAAAATGTTATTAGGTATTCAAACTGGTACAATTCAGTAAAAAAGATTGTTTTGTCCAAAACATTACAGCCAAATAGTTCTGGTAATATTGTTGTTATAAAAGAAAACATTTTAACCGAGGTCAATAAAATAAAACAACAGGAAGGCAAGAACATCCTGATCTTTGGAAGTCCCACTACCGTTCATACTTTGTTAGAATCAGACCTGATAGATAACATTTGGATAATTGTACATCCGGTGATTTTCGGAAGTGGTATGCCGCTGTTTAGGGAAGGGAAAAAGATCATCAAACTTGAGTTATTGTCTTCCGGACAACTATCCAATGGAACTCTGTGCAATAAGTACCTTGTGCAAAAGTAGTAATGGATTAATAAAAACGTGAGCTAGAACATTATAGATTGACGAAAGCAACCCAGAAATATGGACTGGAATGAAAGTCAGAAACTTTAGGCCCCACGAAAAGATCGCCGAATATGTGGAAAGAATTTTGGTAATCGAAAATTATCAAATTATCAATCCATTTTCCTTGCCCTTATTTGCCAATGGTTTACCTACCCTGGTTTTTAAATCAACAAAAGGGACAATTAAGAGCAATGCTACAAGTCATCTTACACTTTTTGGCCAAACCGTTTTCCCCGAAACACTAACTTTTACAGAAGACTTTACACTCATAGCATATTTTTTAAAACCCTATTCTCTGGTATCGCTTTTTAAATTATCGGCACAAGAACTAACGGACAAGCCAATTGACTTAAACCTGTTAACTCCACAAAAGACATTAGGGCTGCAAGAAAAGTTATTGAATTCGGGGTCTATAGAAGAGATGACAATTTTATTGGACAATTATATTTTGTGTTTAGCAGAAAAATCAAAAATTGACCGCCCCACAATTAACTACGCTGCAATTAAAATTGCGAATAACTTCTCAAAGGACATACTAGTTTCCATCCAGAAAGAATTGGGGATTACAGAAAGAACATTTGAAAGAACATTTGAAAAAAATATTGGCGTTGCGCCTAATCTCTTCAGGCGTATTTGTCAATTCAATTCAGGCTTTCAGCAGCTAAATAACAGGAGGTTCCATAAATTATCTGACATAGCTTTCGAAAATGGTTTTGCAGACCAAAGTCATTATATCCGTTCCTTTAAAGAGTTCACCAACATTACCCCGAAGGAGTATCTCAACCTGGGTTCCCGTCCCTAAATATAAATTGTCGGTTTTGTTCTATTCCTGCCTTGCCACCCAACGTATTTTCGACATACATTACTCAGTAAAAAATTTAAGATGAAAGATCAAATGTATCCTTGTTTATGGTTTGACGGACATGCCAAAGCAGCGGCAGAATACTACTGCTCAATTTTTAAAAACTCAAAAATTACGGCAGAAAACCCAATTGTAGTAAACTTTGAGTTAAATGGAAATAAGTTTATGGGCTTAAATGGGGGGCCGAAATATAAATTTTCGCCAGCCACATCTTTTGTAATAGAATGTGAAACGCA
>DAIQPL010000035.1:0-22082 GCA_036787395.1 Flavisolibacter sp.
AACAGGCTTAGTGCATTAGAAAAAGAAGAACTCTTCCAGAAACTTTCTTCAGATACAGACCATCCGGCTGAACCGCCGTAAAATGTTCCCCATTTTTTAGCGAAAGCTGAATAACCATCTCTTCTTGCATTTAAAGAAAGAAAATATTTTCGTTGAAAATCATAATTAATACGTCCAAAATAAGACTGTAAAAAATTCTCTGCATAAGTATTTCCGGCCGGAACAATATCAATATATGATCCCTGGTATTCGTCAAAAAACGGGTCTGTTTGATTTCGACGGTCTGCGCCCCAATTATTTGTAAGGGTATAGGTTTGTTCTGCTCCTACCAGTACATTAAGACCGTGATCTGCAAAACGGGTATCATATGTCAGGATGTTTTGCCAGTCCCAACGATGTGGCCGTTGCAGGGTATTTTGGGTGGCCCCGTTATATTGCGAACCGTCACCATGCGCTGCATTCCTGAATTCCTCATTTACAACTGAATAATGGTCAAGTCCGTAAACTGTTTTAAAAGTTAGACCCTGAAAAAGCCGCACCTGCCCATAAATATTTCCAAGAACCCTTTCTCCGTTGGATTCAAACCTGTTCAAATTGTTTAACATAACAGGGTTTGTAAATGCCAATGTAGTAAGATTATTGCCCTGGCCTATAGTTGCTCCGTTTATATTGTATGTGCCGTCTTTTTTATAAGGGCCAACGTTTGGAGCAAGGGCAAAAGCAAGACGTGCAGAACCGGATGTGTTAAATGCAGCACCTGTTGAACCCGTATTGACCCCTGTATTATGATTGCTGGTATAATTGAAAGTTCCGCCGATTGTAATAGCACCGGTTACTTTATGGTCAAGCGTAAACCGTCCGGTCATACGCCTAAAATTGTTATTGATAAACATCCCTGCCTGATCCGTATATCCGCCTGAAAAATAATAACTGGTGCGATCATTCGCACCGGAAACACTAATGGTGTGGTTTTGTGCAAATCCAGTGCGATAAATATAATCGTACCAGCGCGTATCCACAAGGTTGCCATTGGCGTCGTTCATCGTGTAAAATCCACGCGCATTTGTCGCAGGACCAGAAACTGTTCCGTCAGCATTTACAGTCCCGTTAGGCGCAGTGCCTGCGTTGACAAGGGCTTCATTTTTTAAATTAGTGAACTCCTGGGCGTTTAAAACATCAATGAGGTGATATGGTTTCGTCCATCCTGCCCATCCATCATAATTTACGCGGGTCCGGCCCTGCCTTCCTCTTTTTGTTGTGATCAAAACGACACCGGCAGAAGCTCTTGAACCATATATGGCGGAAGCAGATGCATCTTTTAGCACTTCAACACTTTCAATATCAGAAGGATTAATATCTCCCAGTAAATTATTTGAAGCAGTTCCACCGGCATCGCCCGAGAAAGATGGTATACCATCAATGACAATTAAAGGCGAAGAGCTTAAGGAAATGGAATTCGTTCCCCTAACCCTTATGATTGGAGGGTTGCCTAAAACTCCATTAGGGATGGATACGTTTACCCCTGCTGCCCTGCCGGAAAGCCCCTGTTCGAACGTTTGTATCGGCTGATCTTTCAGCTTAGAGCCACTTATTTGGGCAACATTGCCTGTGATTTCTTTTCGACGCTGTGTCCCATATCCTACTACAACCACCTCCTGTAAATTTGCCTCGGTAGCATTTTGAAGCTTTATATCGATTGCAGCCCGATTTCCAATGACTACTTCAAGTGTGGCCATTCCAACCGAAGAGAAAATAAGTGCTCTGGCATTTGATGGAACCGTCAGCGAATAAGTACCGTCTGAATTGGAAACAGTGCCTGTTTGAGTGCCTTTTACTTGAATCGATACATTTGGAACCGGAAGTTCTTTGTCGTCTGTTACTTTTCCGGAAACAGTTCGTTGTGCCCAGGACGGGCAGGCCATGGCTACAATTGCCACGACCAGGCATAGAATTTTTCTCATGTGCATGTGTTTATATTGGTAATAAGTGTCCTCTGTTTAGAGCTTTACATGGGGTGGGATCATACGCAATTAAAAAGCATCCGATCCAAATAGACAAGATGCTTTGTTAGTTTGCTGCACAATATAAGATCGAAGAATGAAACCGACCAAATAAATTTCCGGCACTCGATTAGAATTTGTCACTAAACAATTCGAAGAAAAAATAATATATGCACTCTTACAAAGTCGGAAGCTGTATTCGTTTTTTCTTATTAAACACTTGTCCTTCCTTTCTTATTGTAAAAGCTGATTAGCAAGGCCGGAAGCAAAACCAGATTAGCAAATGTTGCTGTTACCAACGTTAATGATGTTAGCCATCCAAGAGCTTTAGTACCACCAAAACCACTGAAGCAAAAAATTACAAATCCTGCAATAAGCACAATGGAAGTGTAAATGATACTCAAGCCGGTGGAATGTATCGTTTCAATTACTGTTTGGTGTACGTCAAAATTATTCGGCCTTAACTGCTGCCTGAAATTGACCAGGAAACGAATGGTAATATCAATAGCAATTCCAAGTGCCACGCTAAAAACCAATACAGTAGAAGGTTTGAGAGGAACGCCTGCCCAGCCCATAATACCGGCAGTTATGATCAATGGTATGACATTCGGAATTAAAGAACATAATAAAATACGACCTGAACGAAACAGGTAAAGCATGCTAAATGATATAAGCAAAAACGCCCAAAACACACTTTCTTTTAATCCATTAATAATAAACCTGGTGCCTTCTAAAAAAGTAACACTGGTTCCGGTAAACTGAACATTATATTTAGTACTATCAAATAGTTGGCTTGATTTGTTTTTAATACTGTCCAACACCAGAGGCAATCTTGCACTGCCTATATCTTTCATACTTACGCTGATACGGGCTTCCTGCCGGCTGCTGTCCATAAAGGTACTTACCAGCTTAGAAAAAGAAGTTGCAGATCCACCATCGCCATTAGTAGATAGATAAGGTTTCAGCGCTAACAAATCATTTTCACCAGGCATGGTGTAATACCCGCTATCTCCATCAAAGAAGGCCTGTTTTGCAAATTTCAATCCTTCCGTAATAGTTAAAGGTTTACCTGCATAGGACTGAGCAGAAAGATATTGTACAAAAGAATCTATTTTGGAAAGATTGTTCAGGTTTCTTGTCACTCCATATTTCTTTTTTGTATCTACAACAATCTCTAAAGGCATGACACCATGGAAATGCTCTTCAAAAAATTTCAGGTCTGTATAAACCTTATCCCCTTTAGGAAGATCATCAACGATGTAACCGACGCTTTTTAGTTTGAAAATACCTGCTACAGCTACTATTATTATGGCAGCAGTCATAATGTAAATCAGCCTGCGATGGTGCACGGACCAGTTTTCCAGGTTATCCAACCATCTTCGAAGCCACAAATTGTCCAAATATTTTGTATGCCTCCAACTTGGAGGAGGAAGCACATTTAATACTACCGGAATCAATATCAACGAAATAAAGAACAATGACATGATGCTTGTTCCTGCTACAACACCAAACTCTTTTAAGATAGCACTTTCAGTTAAGGCAAATACGGCAAAACCAATAGCTGCTGCAATATTGCAGAAAAGAGTTACTATACCCATTTTTCCGATCATAGTAATGATGGCTTCTTTTTTATCCCCGGTTTGCCTGTAAGTTGTATGATACTTATTTAAAAAATAAATACAGTTCGGTATACCAATGACCACAACTAATGGAGGAATGAGCGCTGTAAGAAGGGTAATCTTGTATCCCGACAAATCTAAAATACCGACACTCCATATTACACCAATGATCACTACTGCCAATGAAAGAAGCATAGCGCTTATAGAACGGAAAAAGATCAAAAGGATAAAGGCTGATAATAAAACAGATCCAACGAGGAAGAATCGCATTTCTTTTTGAATACGATCGCTGGTTATAGTGCGTATATATGGCAGGCCACTTAAATGAACTTCTATTTTATTCCTCGCCGCAAAATTATCCACAACTTTCAGTATACTACTTACAATAGCTGTTCTTTCAGGTGAATTGATCGACGTAGTATTTACTCTCACGCCCATCAGCCAGGCATTGGTTTCAGCGTTATAGAGCAGGCCTTTATAGAAAGGAAGTGTTAGAAAAATATGTGAACTGCTATCGATCTCTTGTTGCGACAAAATAGTATCCCGAAAAATTGGCCGGGCCTGTAACTTTTCCGTTGCCTCAATCTTTACAAGATTAATGGCCGCCGGTACCGATACTATATCATCAACACCTTTTAAAGTTTTTAACTGGCGGTGTAATGACAGGTACTCGTTAAAAAATTGTTGCTGAAAAAGCTTGTCTGTTTGTATACCGATCACTAAAAGGTTACCGTCATCTCCAAATTTTTTTCTGAATTCCTGGTAGGCTACATATTTCGGATTATCTGTTGGAATAGCTTTGGCAAACTCGTAGCTCAATTTTACTTTACTGGCTCTCCACCCTAAGAAAGCCGTAACAACTAATAAAATTACCAGCAATAAATAACCAAAACGCAAAATGGTTCTAGCCAGGATATTCCACATGGGTCAACAGTTTGAGGCGCAAAGAAAGGAAATAAGCCTCTTTATTTCTAACATTTTCCTTTGAACAAGCTTTGATACATTTGGACAGTGAGACTTCCCATTTTTCTTGTGCTTTTTTTATCTCTAAAAACAATTGCTCAAAATACCTTTCCGCCTGTTGGTATGTGGAGGGAACACTTACCCTACCAGGGTACTATCGATGTTACTGCTTCCGATAAAAAAGTTTATGCTGCTACAGAATACAGTTTGTTTAGCATTGACCTTTCATCGAAAGAAATAGAACGTATCAGTAAAGTGGCAGGGTTGACCGAAACCGGAATCAGCCGTATTCAATACGACCCTTTATCTAAAAAACTATTTGTTGCTTACAGTAATAGTAATATCGATGTAATAGATCACCTGGGGATTCACAATATACCCGATCTTAAACGCGGAGCTATCCAGGGTAACAAGAACATCTATCACATTTACGCTGATAATAATCGTTGTTATTTATCAACTGGTCTGGGAGTAATTGTTTTGGATGCAGATAAACTGGAAATAAAAGACTCCTGGTTTATAGGAAATGGCGGAGGTTATATAAAAACAAATGGTTTTACAAAGGGCAACAATTTTTTTTACGCTGCCACTGACGAAGGACTGAAAAAAACACCTGTATCTGCAGCCAATCCGGCAAACTTTAGTAACTGGCAAAATATTTCAGGCAGCAATGGTTTATCAGCCACCGCCTGTCAGTCAGTGGTAACATTACAAAACAAAGTTTTTGCTTTGCAGAACGATTCGCTGTTTTCAGAAAACGGATCTTTGTGGGCACCGTTTTTTACCAACGGATGGCCGATTACTTCTGTCAATGTCTCAGAAAACAAATTGCTTGTTAGCCAGATAAAAAATAATGGCACCAGCCAGGTTATTGTGCTAAACCCGGACGGATCAATTCTCAGAACGATACAACAAACCAATGTTATTTCTTTTCCTAAAAATGGTATTAGTATTAATAATGAATATTGGATCGCTGATCTTTTTGGCGGCCTTTCTCACTGGATTAATACCAGTTCTCAAACCTATAAATTAAACTCTCCGGATAATATTGCACTTGGTGCCTTAACCGTTTACAACAACAGTTTTTATGCAGCTGCAGGAACCGTCAATGACTCATGGAACTATCAATACAATCCAAATGGTATATTCCAATTGAAGGATGGGTTTTGGAAGTCGTATAATCAATATCGTTTTAACCAATTGGATAGCTTACTTGATTTTATAACAATAGCGGTTGACCCACGAGATGAAACCATTTGGGCTGGCTCTTACGGCGGTGGGTTATTGCACATTAAAAAAAACGATGCTTTAGAAATATTTAAGCAAGGGTCACCTATACAAGCTATGGTCGGTGATCCCGGAAGTTATCGTGTGTCGGGTTTAGCATTCGATAGTGATCATAATTTATGGATAAGCAATTTTGGAGCAGGTCAACCATTACATGTTTTGAAGAACAACGGCACCTGGAAGTCTTTTACAATACCTTTTTTTTTAAATGTCAATGCTGTTGCACAAATCATTATCGATAATGCGAATCAAAAATGGATAGTATCTCCTTTAGGAAATGGATTGATTGTTTTTAATGATAACAATAGTATAGATAATACGGGTGATGACAAATGGAAAATATATAAGGCAGGCGCGGGCCTCGGCAACTTGCCATCAAATGAAGTAACGTGTATTACTAAAGATAAGAGTGGATTTATATGGGTAGGAACTACAAATGGTATTGCTGTAGTTCAATGTCCTGATGAAGTTTTTACTCCCGGCTGCGAAGCGGTCTTACCTGTTATTAAAGAAGATGCCTTTGCAAATTATCTTTTCAATGGTGAAGTGGTAAGAAGCATTGCTGTTGATGGTGGCGACAGAAAATGGATTGCAACTGACAAAGGGGCGTGGCTTGTTAACAGGGATGGCGATAAAGTAATTACTCATTTTACACAAGAAAATAGTTCTCTTTTGAGTGATAATGTGAAACAAGTTGCCGTTGATGGTAAAACAGGAGAAGTTTACTTTGCAACTGACAAAGGTATTTGCTCCTTCAGGGGTGCTGCTACTGAAGCATTGGAGGACAAGGGAAATGTCTTGGTATTTCCCAATCCTGTTCCTCCAGGTTATACGGGTAGTATTGCTGTTAAAGGATTACCGGAAAATAGCTTTGTAAAGATCACAGAAATGAATGGAAGACTCGTCCATCAAGCTCGTTCGTTGGGCGGCCAGGTAATTTGGAATGGGATAACTTATAACGGAAAACAGGCAGCCAGTGGCGTCTACCTGGTGATAGTAGCCGATGAAGCAAAACAAGAAAAAGCGGTTGCAAAAATTGTATTTATAAGTAGGTAAATGGAATAGCTGTTAGCACTTAACTTGTCTTGCATTAACTGGCAAACATGTAATCTAATTAATATTGACTATCGGTAATTAATAATATGGTTCATAAAACAAAAGGTGTCGTTTTACGCAGTGTCAAATATGGCGAAACCAGTTTGGTTGTTACGTGTTTTACTGAATTGTTTGGCCTGCAGTCTTATTTGGTTAATGGAGTAAGAACGGTATCTAAGAAAGGAAGCGCAAAAGCAAATCTTTTTCAACCTTCAGCCATACTGGAGCTGGTAGCATACCATAATGAATTTAAAAACCTCCAGCGGTTAAAAGAATTCAAATGGGAATATTTATACCAGCATATATTTTCTGATGTAAGGAAAAATGCTGTAGCTCTTTTCATGGTAGAACTGCTTAGCAAATGCCTGAAACAACCCGAAACCAATGCAGATCTTTTTTACTTTGTAGAAGATGCTTTTCATCATTTGGATGAAGCGAATGACACGGTAACAGCCAACTTCCCTTTATTTTATGCATTGCACCTGGCAGTATTTTTTGGGTTCCGGGTTAGTGACGAGTACTCAGCCACGAAACATTACATGGACCTACAGGAAGGAAGTTTTACTGAAGTGCAGCCTAAACATCCTCACTACTTACAAGACCGGGAGGCAGCGGCAGTCTCACACATCTTAAAAATTATGCAGCCTGCCGAACTGGAACAGTTAACCCTCAACCAGGATACCCGCAGAAGAATCACCCACGCCATTGAAGAATATTATACATTGCATATACCTGACTTTGGAAGCATGAGAACATTACCGGTATTGCGCGAAGTAATGAGTTAAGTTGTATTTTTCTCTGATGAAGTTATTGTCCTTATTCCTTATCGGCCTTAATGCTTTTTTTTACTGTTCGGGCCAATCTGATGAAAAGTTCATCATTGACATGAAAACCAAAGAGGCCGAAACAAAAATATCGCTTCCGTTTCATGTTATTAAAATTCTGGATAGCAGGTATGACCAAAGTAATATCGGCAGTATAGTAAAAAAATTAAGTTTTAACGGCATAACCAAAGGAAAGGCAGAAGCCGTTTTCCCGGATTCATTAAAAGTGTACTTACCTGTTGTGTTAAGTAGAATTGTACAACTTAAAGATTCCAGCTCTGATACCCTGGCGATATTAGTAAAACGCTTCCGGTTGGTTGATTATGTTGTAAGAACGGGCCCTGACGAATATGAGCCTCAACTATTACTGAATATTGCGGCTTCTTTTTATGTCCTTAATAATAATCTCTACCGCAAAATTTTTTCCATTGAAAATATATTTGATCAGCCCTTCGACAAATCAAAATATATCAACAAGAAAAACATTGCCGATCTAAGGATTGAGGCATTAATACAGCTGTTATCAGGTGTTCTCAGTAAGAAAAAATGGCAAGCGTCAGCGGCATCATTTTCACATTTAGAAGTAGAAGACGGACTTCGACAGCGATTTGATTTACCTGTACTCACTGACAATATAAGTCCTGTAGGGCTTTATAAGAACTTCAGCGAGTTTAAAAATAACAAGCCCTCGGTTACTGGTGTCAAGCTTATTTACAAGCAAAGGCATTTGGTTGACGTAAAAGATTCTAATAATAAAAAGATTGACCTTTTAAAATATTGGGGTTTGGGAGACGGACAGAAAAAATATATAATATTCAGAAGTAATCTTTACGAGCTCCATAAACGGGACAGAAGTTTTAGATTTCAATCGTACAGAAAAAAAGAGGATGGAAAAGGCAGTCCTGGCTATGTGGAATACGCAACAGAATATGGTCTGCTACCTTCCGCTTTTTTAAAAGCAGAACAAGAGGTCCACATACCTGAATATTTTTACCTAAACATGGACACCGGAGAAGTGCACCTGGAAGAAATATTTGGCAAGTCAAGCTTTGGCGCTTTTCATAAAGAAACTTTGAAATAGCCTAAAAAATGGTCTGAACAGAAAGGCGCTCTTCATTTAAAATATTAACTCCGGGTCTTTTCTTTTTTTCAAAACTACCTAACCTGTCATCCATTTGCAAAGCCCTGGCTCCATTGATCGTTGCCCATTGTAAAAATTCCGATAAGGCAATGTGGGGGAAATGTTTCCGGAGTGTTTTGATTTCATCTACAATACTTAGCGACCAATTGCTGGCCAAACTATCAGTACCCAATACAATGGTGCAGTTGTTATTGCGCAATAACTCAATAGGTGGCAGGGCTCCTTCAATGTATTGGTTGGCGTTTACGCAAAGACAGAAGAAAGTTTTGGGTTTGAACTTTTGAGTTTGGCGTTGTTCAGCTATAACACCCTGCTTATTTGCCGAACTTAACTGTTGCCATTTGATGAATGAGGGCTGACTTTTAATAAAATCAACATCTTCTTGCCTGGTAAAGGTATTATGAACAAGGATGGCGGAAGAAGCTACCGACAATTCATCAAAATAACTTTGAAGGCTTGACTTTTTTGTTGGCGCGTGGTGGGCATTATCAATATTCATCAATTGATACATACGCCTGAAATCACCGGTGCCATCCAAAAAAAAATCATCTTCAAAAGAAGTCTCCTGGTTATGTATACTAACTACTTTATTTTCAAAATAAGGCTTTATCTTTTGCCACAGATTTGCAGATACAGAGTAAGGAGCATGGGGAACAATAGAGAAGTTGGGAGTCTGGAGCTTTGTTGAATTTGCGTATAGGTTGTAAATCTCTTTTGCTCTTTCGAACCTTTCTTGTGAAACAGATGGAAGCCAACCGCTGGCTTCTATAAAGTTATAGTACTGTAACCGCCCCTCTGTCTTTTGAGACAAGGTAAGTGCATTGTTGCAAATATCTCCCACCGCAACAATGCCGTTTTTAATCATTTCAGCTTCCGCTTCAGCAATGGCGTTCAATATTTCCTCTTTTTTATGATGTCGTTCTGTAACCACTTTAAATACAAAATCAACCAGGCCTGTTTTTTCCGGTATGTGTCCTTTCATATGGCTTAGTTCCAAATGACAGTGGCAGTTAATAAAGCCAGGTGAGATTATTCCTTCAAAGGTTTCAACACCTTCCCCGGCATTCTCTTTTGGAACGATATCCTCGATCACTCCATCCTCCTGTACAATTAAAACGTGGTCCCGAAAAAAAGTAAATCCGTCAAAGATTTTATCTGCTTTAAGCTTTCTATGCTTCATGGAGTTCTAAAATACATCCTTCTTAACGTTCTTATTCAAAGGTCAAACTGTAATTTTGCGGCCAATTTTTACCATGCTTGATAAACTGGAAGCTATAAAAGCAAGATTTGATGACTTAGGTGTTTCCCTGACCAATCCTGCAATTATTGGCGACAACAAAAAGTTTGGCCAGCTTTCCAAGGAATACCGAAGCCTTGAAAAGATCGTCATGTCTTACAATACATATAAAAAAGTGCTTGATGACCTAGAGTTTTATAAAGAAGCGTTGAACGGTTCGGACGAAGAAATGAGGGAACTGGCGAAAATAGAACTACCTGCGACAGAGGACAAAAAGGAGCAAATGGAAAGCAGCATCCGCCAGATGCTAATCCCCAAAGATCCGCAGGACGAAAAGAACTGCATTCTTGAGATCCGTGCTGGCACCGGTGGCGACGAGGCCAGTTTGTTTGCCGGCAACCTGGTGAGAATGTATTTACGTTACTGCGAACGTAGAGGTTGGAAAACCGCGTTGTTATCGGAAAACGAAGGAACGGTTGGAGGATATAAGGAAGTTCAGATTGAGGTGGTAGGCGAGGATGTTTATGGTACCTTAAAGTTCGAAAGCGGTGTACACCGTGTACAAAGGGTACCCGATACAGAAGCAAGCGGACGTGTACATACCAGCGCTGCTACTGTAGCGGTTATGCCCGAAGCTGAAGAGGTGGACTTTGAATTAAAGGAAAGTGATGTAAAAATGGAAACGGCCCGGAGTGGTGGTGCCGGCGGCCAAAACGTAAATAAAGTAGAAACAAAGGTTCTGTTGACCCATATTCCAACCGGAACAGTAGTGATTTGCCAGACAGAACGGACGCAGTTAGGAAACCGGGAAAAAGCCATGCAAATGATGCGTACGAGACTTTACGAGGAACAAGTACGTAAGCAGGAAGAGGAGATCTCCCGTCACCGGAAAAGTCTCGTTAGCTCAGGCGACCGAAGTGCTAAAATCAGAACGTATAATTTTCCGCAAGGTCGCGTTACAGACCACCGGATCGGTTTAACTCTTTATAATCTTCAGGCGGTACTGGACGGTGACATCCAGGAATTGATAGATGCCTTACAGTTTGCGGAAAATGCTGAAAAAATGGTGAAGCAAAATTGATACAGTTGTAGACTAATTTTCCCGGCAGCGCTAACTATACACTTACCGCCATCAATAGACGAACAAGGATTTATACCTAGTATATTGTCAAGTCTAAGTCACGGAATTTTTGAAACTTCCTGATATTTAAAGCGTAGTGTTTTTTCATTGAATTAATCTTCTCTCTGGCATCATTTTTTCTAATAGTTATACCAGCAAATAAGTTCTTTAATTGTTTTGAATCCCTTAACACACTGGTTAAAACAATTGGCAACATATTTGCGTTAAAAGATTATAGTTCTTCTCACATAAAGCAGTCAATTTTCTCATAAGCAGTTAGTTTTGGTTGCGACCCCTGTTTCTACAGGGGTTTATTTTTTTTATATACCCCCAACCAAATATATAACCCGGCAACACTGCCAGCCGCATCCGCAAGGATATCATACCCATCAAACGACCTGTTTGGTATCCATGTGCCTTGAAGCACTTCTACCAGCAGCCCATAAGATAAAGCAGCTACTAATACAATCCAGCTTTTTTTAGGAAGGCCAAGATCAAAGGCAGAGCACAACAAAAAAACCAGTACGGCAAACAACCCAATGTGCACCCACTTATCAATTTGTATATCAATGAACCACGGCCTTTCGGGTAAGGCAGTCCCAGGTAAAAAAAACAGGACATTCATTATTACAAACCAACCAATTGCCAATACTTTTGACTTCAGCCAACTTGCCCGCAACATTTTTCCTGCAATCTAAATAAAAAGGGCCTTTTACAAGGCCCGATAACCAACTATCATGAGAGATGTAAATACATCTTCATTATTACAATTACGTGAAAAAGGGCTCGGCGGATTTATAGCTTACCTAAAACAAGGGGCGCAGATGTAGGTGTGGCACTTCCACCTTTCGGTTCAAGGGTAATAGCAAAAGCCTCGGCACTTTGTACATTTTTCATCCTCAGTAATAATCGTTGTTGCCTTGCTTCAATCATTCCTAAATCTATCGGTTGACCATTCAGTAAAGCCCAAAGCTGGTATTGTTTATCTGAAGTCGTTTCCGGTAAATTATTAACCATCAGATAAACATCTTTATTGGCACTTGTGGTATCCCAGTAAATGGTAGCATATATTCCGGGGTCAGATGTTCCTTTCATGGTAGCCATCATAATTCCTGGCTTTTGCAACAAACTTGCCTCCTGCTTTAGGGTATCCAGTTGTGCTGTAGATTGTTGCAACTGGTTTTGCAGGTTATTATGAGCCGCCTGTAATTCTCTATACTTATTGTTAGTGGTAATAGCCCAAAATGCTGTGGCGGCAAGTAAAATAATAGAAGCTGCAGCTAACCATTTCCATGGTCCTATTCTCCGCACTTGTATTTCATCTGGCTCTACGTTAGCTACATCTATATCAACTGCTGTGCTTAAAACCTTTCCCTCAATCAGTTGTTTTAAATGCACAGGCGGTTGCGAAGTGCTTGTGAGTAGCTGTTCTTCCAATGCCAACTCAAAAGCATTTCTTGCCTCCGCTATTTCAGGGTATTGGGCACATACAGCTTCGAACTCATGACGTTCGACGTCTGTTGCCATGCCCATCACGTAGCTTTCAATAATTCCACTTGATATGTATTCTTTTACATTCACTTTATGATAATAGTGCTCTTAATTGTGTCAAAGCAGTTCTGATCCTGGTTTTAACTGTGCCAAGCGGCATGTGCAGCGCTTTGGCAATTTGTTCATGTGTAAAACCCTGGTAATACGACAGGTCAATCAACTGCCGATGCTCATCCTTCAACCTTAGCAAAACCTTTTTCAATCCATAATCATCTATTCCGGGTCTAACACTTGCCTGCAAAACTTCTCCGTCTTCCAAAGGCTGTTGTCTTTGGGTTTGCTGAAACCCCTTAGATCTTGTCTTATCAATAGCAGCATTTCGTGCAATATTTAACATCCATGTAAATAACCTCCCCTTTGTTTCATCATACGAATCAATCTTTCTCCAAATATTTACAAAGGTTTCCTGTAACACATCATTACTAAGTTCTAACTCTCCTACAATTTGCCTGATCACACCATATAACGCACCAGAATAATGGTCATATAAATAACCAAACGCCTGGTTATCCTTATTGCGTAAAGAAATTACCAGGTCCTGCTCCCTGTATGTGATTTTGGTGCTCAATAGTTGGTTATACGTTGTTGTGCAACACCGCTTTTATTTACGTAAGAGGTTGTCCTTTAGATTTGTAATTAGCCCACAAGACTTTGATAGGCAGCCGAATCCATTAATCCATTTACATCACCCGCAGCGGCTACTTTCATCTTTACCATCCAGCCTTCACCATAAGGGTCGGTATTTACGAGTTCAGGGTTAGAATTGAGTTTCGGGTTTACTTCAGTGATACTTCCTCTGACAGGCAGGTACAGGTCAGAGACGGTTTTTACAGCTTCTACAGTTCCAAACACATCGCCTGTGTTCAATTCCTGTCCAACTGTTTCTATTTCTACATAAACAATGTCGCCTAATTCATGTTGGGCGAAATCAGTAATACCAATTGTAGCTACATCACCTTCCAGGCGAATCCACTCATGCTCTTTCGTATAACGTAAACTCTCCGGGTAATTCATACGTATGATTTAGTAATAAGATGCAATATTAACCCCAGATTAAATGATTAAAAAAAAGATTTCATAGATAAAAACTACCTAATACTTTTTTCTTCGAATTAGTTTAGCATGCAAAACCCTAACATCCTGTAAAGGCCTGTCACGATCCTGGGCTTTGCTGGTAGCTGAAGATGCAATTTTATCTACTACATCCAAACCAGTTACTACTTCGCCAAACACCGTATAATTCTGATCGAGCTGCGGTGTACCTCCAACCGTTTTATAAACTTCCCTATGCTCCAACGGTAATCTCCTGTTTTGCAAACGAACTCTTTCAACTGAATCCAATTCTTTGTCTGTAAAAGTTCTACCCTGCACAATGTAGAACTGGCTGCCACTGCTTTTCTTTTCAGGATTCACCTCGTCTCCCATCCTTGCAGCCGCCAATACTCCTTTTTTGTGAAAAAGAGAAGGTCGCAATTCTGCGGGGATCGTGTACGTCAAGCCGCCATTGCCTAAGGGCTGACCGGCCTGCGCTCTTTTACTATTGGCATCTCCTGCCTGGATCATAAAATTTTGAATGACACGATGAAACAGAATGCTATCATAATAATGAGACTTTACCAGTCTCAAAAAATTGTCGCGGTGTAAAGGAGTAGAATCATACAGCCGTAAAACTATTAGTCCTTCAGTTGTAACTAATTGTACATCTCTTTTACGGTCCTTTTTTTTCAGTCTTACATCTTGCTGACCGTGAATGCAGACAAAAGCCAACAAAGAAAGGATAAGTAATAAGCATGTTCTCATCAAAGCCAATCGTTTTGTTGAAAATACAGAAGGATATGGTCTTTTAAAAAGTTTTCCTGCTCATGGGGAAGTAAGTTGGGCATTGCTTTTAATTGATTGAAATGAGGCCAGCCGTCTTCATCTACATGTGAAAGCTCATAATACCCACTTGGAGAAAGAACCGTACAGATAGCAATATGCATTAAATCCTGCTTTTGTTCTTTACTGTATTTCTTGCGTATGTCACCAAGTTCCTGTATGCCTATTAAAAATAAAATACTTTCTACATCCGGCTTTTTTTCAAAACGTTCCATCAGTTTTTCTTCTAACTTCCACCACCGGCTTTGCAGGTCGTCACTAAAATTCATAATTGCAAAGCAAGGCGGTTTTATGGAATGGACAAAAGATGATTTTACTATCAATACAGACAAGAACAAAATAGATGTTTCTTTTGTACACCAATTTTTAACCCGCTCGTATTGGGCGGAAAATGTCCCTATAGATATTGTACAACGATCTATAGCCGGTTCGTTGTCATTTGGTGTTTTTTACTTTCAAAAGCAGGTGGGCTTTGCAAGGGTTATAACCGATGAAGCAACATTTGCTTACCTCGCTGATGTATTTATCGATGAGCCTTTCCGTGGCAAAGGTTTAAGCTCGTGGCTGATAGATTGCATTCTGAAATTTCCGTCGCTGCAAGGACTACGGCGTTTTTTATTGGCAACAAGGGACGCTCATGGGCTGTATAGAAAGTTCGGATTTACTCCATTAAACAATTCGGAGCCATGGATGCAAATTCATAACCCAAATGTGTACAACGAACTAGAGAGTAAGTAAGCAACTCTTCATCTGTTTTCAATGCTTTTTTCTCTTAGCCATATCTTTGCTCACTTCAAATTACACGGACATGCTGCAATTGGCGATCTTACGTAATAATACAGACCTGGTAAAAGAACGTTTGGCTATAAAAAACTTCAAGGAAACAGAATTTGTTGACCGGGTCATTCATTTAGATGACGAAAGAAAAAAACTCACTTTTCAATTTGACGAGACCAAATCCCGCATTAATGCGTCTTCCAAAGAAATCGGCGTGTTGATGAGTAAAGGCCAAAAGGAAGAAGCCGAAACTAAAAAGAAAGACGTTGAATCATTTAAAAATCAATTAAATCCCATACAGGCACAATTAGATGCGGTTGAAAAACAATTAAGTGATTTATTGGTGAGACTCCCAAATATTCCTTCTGAAAAAGTTCCGAAAGGAATGACACCCGCCGATAATGAAATAGTTAGAACAGGTGGTACCAAACCAGAACTTTATCAGGGTGCCATCCCGCATTGGGACCTCGTTAAAAAATATGACCTGATAGATTTTGAATTGGGCAATAAAATTACTGGAAGCGGATTCCCCGTATATAAAGGGAAAGGCGCCAAACTTCAAAGGTCATTGATCCAGTATTTCTTAGACTATAATACGCAAGCCGGCTACACTGAATATATGCCTCCGCATATGGTGAACGAAGCCTCTGCTTTTGGTACCGGCCAATTGCCCGACAAAGAGGGCCAAATGTATCATGTAACAGAAGATAACTTGTACCTGATACCTACAGCAGAAGTTCCTGTAACCAATATTTATCGTGATGTCATTTTAAAAGAGCCCGACCTGCCTATAAAAATGACAGCTTATACTCCCTGCTTTAGACGGGAGGCTGGGAGCTATGGCAAAGATGTTCGCGGACTGAATCGCCTGCACCAGTTTGACAAGGTAGAAATAGTTCAATTAGTACACCCGGACAAAAGCTATGAAGTGTTAGAAGAAATGGTTGTACATGTTGAAAAGCTGATCCAATCCCTGGGATTGTATTATCGTATTCTTCGTTTGTGCGGAGGGGATATGAGTTTTGCTTCTGCGTTGACTTATGACTTTGAAGTTTACAGCGCCGCCC
This sequence comes from Flavisolibacter sp., assembly GCA_036787395.1. Taxonomy (GTDB): domain Bacteria; phylum Bacteroidota; class Bacteroidia; order Chitinophagales; family Chitinophagaceae; genus Flavisolibacter. Next base: position 16,560 of record DAIQPL010000035.1, read on the forward strand.
AGGATAAATGGCTGGAAGTGAGCTCTGTCTCGAACTTTGAGAGTTTTCAAACGAATCGGATGAAGGTCCGTTTTAAGGATTCTACAGGCAAAATGCAGTTAGCTCATTCTTTAAATGGAAGTTCGTTAGCTCTGCCAAGGATACTGGCTTGCCTGCTGGAAAACAACCAGGATGAAAATGGAATCAAACTACCTGTTGTTTTACAAGGTTATTTTGGAAGTGAAATGATTTAGCCTCTCTTCATTTATCTTGTTGGTACTTTGTATTGAGTTGTTTCTAATAAAGGACCAGGGATGATTAAAGCTTGTGCTTACCTGCGTTCGCAATGAAAAGGCGTAAAAATTAATTAGTGCCTTAACAATCCCTATAGATAATTCAGTGTTAAAGCAGACCAACGATGTACTGCTTTTTCTTTTTGTTTTTCACTTTAGCAATAACAAAAACTATTGCTCATGAAAAAATTTACCTTCTTCATCGTAGTAACACTTTGTGTCAGTTCAATTTCTTTTTCACAAATTAACAAAGGTTCTGTTTTACTCGGAGGAAACATAAGCTTTGGATTTGGTACAACTGAAAACGTAACCAATACCATTCCCAACACAAGTACTAATTATAAAAACCATGGATTTTTAGTAAGTGCGTCAGTAGGAATTGCTATTAAGGAAAACACTATTCTAGGTATCGGACTATCTTACGGCAATTCAAAAAACGGAGATGAACAATCTCCCCAATCTCAAAATACTAGCTCCGTTGGTGGCAATATTTACGTTCGCAAGTATTTATTGTTAGGAAAGAATTTTTATTTGTTTGGACAAGCAAACACTTATTACAATTACACAAAACAGGATAATAAAACTGCCAATGGTGATATGAATAATTATAAGGTGTCCAGGATTGGTTTTAATTTTTATCCGGGCCTTTCTTATGCCGTTAACAGGAAGCTTCATCTTGATGCTGGAATTAATAACCTTTTGGACCTGGGCTACTCTATCAATAAATATGAAAACGTCTATTCTGGCAATCAAAGCACAATTACAAGTAAAGGCTTTTCATTTGATGCAAATGCAAACGTCGCAGCGCCATTTACTATTGGTATCCGTTTTTTATTTGCTAAATAGGAACTAATAGTAGTCATTTAAAAAATCGTAGGCTACGTCCGCATAGCTCATCTTTACCTTATATAGAATATTGAAATTTATTTTCCAGCTTTGCAATATTGTTTAAACTAATAAAGCAAACCCAAGTCTCAACCCAAACCTAACTATCCCCGATGATCTCCAATCAACTCAAGAACCAGCATTTAATGTGGAGGGCAGGTTTTGGTCCCGCCGCCGACCAACTGGAACAACTAAAAAATCTTTCCCCTTCCGAGCTTTTTAAATCATTACAAAAGTCTTCTTCTAAAAAGCCTGATTATATTGATGTGGCAGATAGTTATTTAAAAGGGTTATTCATGGGCGCGGGAGAGATAGGAAGACAGGAGAAGAAAAAAGATCTTGAGGCTGATGAAAAAAGGAAGATTCGTCAACAGAACAGGGATGATATTAAAAGCCTGAACCTTAGCTGGCTTACCGAAATGGTGCAAACCAATGCACAATTAAGAGAAAAAATGGCCTTCTTCTGGCACGGACATTTCGCTTCCCGAAACATAAACATATTTTTCCAACAACAATTGCTGGATATTATCCGCCAAAATGCTCTGGGCAGCTTTAGGAACCTGTTGCATGAAGTTTCCAAATCGGCCGCGATACTTAACTTTTTAAACGCACAGCAAAATAAAAAAGACCATCCCAACGAAAACTTTGCCCGCGAAGTAATGGAGCTATTTACCATGGGACGGGGCAATTATACCGAGACGGATGTAAAAGAAGCTGCAAGAGCCTTCACCGGATGGGGCGCCAATGTAAAAGGAGAATTTGCCTTTCGAAAATTTCAACATGATTCAGGCACAAAAAAAGTTTTAGGAAAATCCGGTGATTTTAATGGTGAAGATGTTCTGGATATTTTGCTGGAGCAAAAACAGACAGCCCGTTTCATTACTCAAAAAATTTATCGCTTTTTTGTAAATGATGCTATTGACAAGGAAAAGATAGAATGGTTGTCCGACCGCTTTTTTAAAAGCGATTACAATATCTCCAAACTGATGGAAGATATATTTACCAACGATTGGTTTTACGCTGAGAAAAATATTGGCGCTAAGATAAAATCACCTATTGAGCTTATTGCCGGCATACAACGTATGTTGCCAATGCAATTGGAAAATGAGGAAGCTATGTTGCTTGTGCAAAGGTTATTAGGTCAATTGTTATTTTATCCACCCAATGTAGCAGGCTGGCCCGGCGGGAAAACATGGATTGATAGTTCTACTTTGATGACCCGAATGCGCTTGCCACAACTAATCAATGATAAGGACGAATTTAATATCAGGCCAAAAGCGGACGATGACCAAATGATGGGCAAAATGGACGCTGATGAACCACAGCGGAAAAAAGACCGGAAAGGATATGGCAAAGCAGGAAAGCCGATCAATGCTACTATCGAATGGGAGAGTTACACAAAAAACTTTGAAGCCGTACCAAGAGAGAATTTACTGAATGCCATAACAAGTTCAATTTTGCAATTAAAGCCGGGAGTAACAGCCGAAATGATTAAGAATTTTACTGATAGTACCAGCCGTGAGAGCTTTATTAAGACTGCAACCCTGCAACTAATGAGTACTCCTGAATATCAAATGTGTTAGCCTGGTTGAGGATTTGAATTTGTTCTAACCTGTAATCGCCAATTTAAAATCTACAACAGTTATGCTTATCAAACGTCGTGAATTTTTACAAACCGGATCGCTGGCAACAGCTTCCTTTTTTGTACCTAAGTTCTTAAAAGCTTTTGAAACAGTAAATCTGGTTCCTCCAGGCAACAAAGTTGTTGTAGTGCTGCAATTAAGTGGTGGTAATGACGGACTGAATACGGTTATTCCTGTTCGAAATGATATATACTATCGTAATCGTCCCCGCATTGGAATTGATAAAACAAAAGCTTTGTCCATAACAGATGAAGCAGGCCTGCATCCAGCCTTAACAGCATTTGCAGATGCTTACCATGATGGATCATTAGGAATTTTAAATAGTGTAGGTTATCCAAACCCTGACCGTTCGCATTTCCGAAGCATGGATATTTGGCAAACGGGAAGTCAAAGCAATGAATACATAACTTCTGGTTGGATTGGACGTTATCTTGATGCGCAGTGTAATGGCTGTGCCAAACCAACACAGGCATTGGAAGTAGATGATGTATTAAGCTTAGCCCTGAAAGGCGAATCTTCGAATGGCCTGGCCTTTAAAGATCCAAGACGTTTATTTGGTACCAGCAATGAAAAGTTTTTTAAAGATGTTTCAAAGCTCCACGGTGATCACCACCATGATGAAAAGCCTGTAGACTATTTGTATAAGACAATGGCCGAAACACTTTCTTCTGCCGATTATATTTTCAAACAATCAAAATTGCATCCTTCTACAGCAGAGTATCCTAATTCCGAATTAGGAAGAAGCTTAAAGACCATTGCTTCGCTTATTTATTCTGATATAAACACTAAAGTATATTATGTATCGCTCGGAAGCTTTGATACGCACGTTAACCAGGAGGCACAGCAACTGCGTCTGTTTAAAGAAATGAACGATGCAGTTGGCGCCTTTACGAAAGACCTGAAAGCCAACAACCGTTTTAATGATGTATTGTTTTTTAGTTTTTCTGAATTTGGAAGACGAGTATCACAGAATGCAAGTGGCGGTACAGACCATGGAACCGCCAACAATATGTTTTTGCTCAGCGGTGGATTGAAAGAAAAAGGCCTCCTCAATTCCCTGCCTGATTTAAATGACCTGGACGAAGGGGATTTAAAGTATAAAACGGATTTTAAAAGCGTATATGCCACCGTTTTAAATCGGTGGTTGGGCGCCGATGATGAAAAAATCCTGGGAAAAAAATATGAACAGTTGAAATTTATTTAATACCGGACCACTATTAACAGGACGCCATATCGGTTAGATATGGCGTTTCTTATTGTAAAAGATCAGGCCCGTTTCCTTCCGATACCAATACGGTATAAAGTAAAAGCCATCAGCGCAAAAAAGGCTACTCCTAGCCATTTATAACCCTGTTCACCAATAGCATTAGTTAAGCCATGCTCGGCGTTCACTTTTTGAAGGCCTGCATTCGTGTTTTCAAATGCTGAAAGAAAAGCTACAATAACTCCAGCCAAAGCACCACCGGCAACCAAGCCGGTAGCAAACAAATTGCCTTTACCTAAATCCTCTTCTTCAGGCGACACATGAATGCCTTTTCGTTTTTCACGCATCTCTATCAACCCTCGGATGGCACCCCCAATGAAAATAGGCAGCGTTGTGGAAAGCGGCAAATAGGTTCCTACTGCAAACGAAAGCGATTTGATGCCGCATAACTCTAAAGTAACGGCTATAAACACACCCACTAACACAAATTGCCAGTCCAGGTTGAAAGAAAGAATTCCTTTAATAAGGGTTGCCATCAAAGTACCTTGTGGAGCCGGGTATTTGTCAGACCCAATTGCGTGCGTGATACCTTGTGCTGCCATTTCAACAGTAGGCGTATCCAATATTTTTACAGTAGCACCAATCGCTATGGAGGAAACAATGGCTCCAACAAACAAGGACAGTTGTTGATATTTGGGAGTGGCTCCAACAATATAACCCGTTTTCAAATCCTGCGAAGTAGCACCGGCGTTTGCTGCAGCAATACAGATCATTCCACCTACTATCAAAGCCATAGGTTCGTAAAAAAAACCTGTCCATTTTACAGCAATAAAAATCAAACAAGTGCCCATCAGGGTAGCAATGGTCATACCAGAGATTGGATTATTCGAAGAGCCAATCAGTCCTACAATGCGTGATGATACTGTTACGAAAAAGGCTCCAAAAATGATGACCAACACACCTAACAATAATTTGCTCCCGATGTTTTGACCGGGGATTAAAGTTGAGGGCATTAAAGCGACGCAAAGAACTAAAATCAAACTACCTATTCCAACTACTTTGATAGAAAGGTCTCTTTCTGTTCTTGGAACATTTTCTTCGTTCATACCATCAGCGCCTGTTTTCTTTAAAGAACCGATACTTCCTTTGAAAGAAGAAATAATCGTGGGAATGGTTTTGATTAATGTAATGAATCCACCGGCGGCTACTGCGCCTGCACCAATCTGGCGGACATAAGCCCGGTATATGGCATCTGACCAATCAGCAAAATTGTGCGTTACAGGATCCCATCCTCCCGGACCACCAGGTTTTGCCAGGTCAGCAATGTATCCAAGTTTATTTAGTTGTGCAGCCACTACATCAGCACTTACCAAAGAGGATAAGAGTGGAATAAAAACAAACCAGCTTAATATACCACCTGCCACTAATACACCCGCTATCCGTGGGCCAATGATGTATCCCACCCCTAAATATTCCGGCGTGATTTCTCCACTCAACCTGGCGGAAGGGAAAAACTTTT
>DAIQPL010000218.1:0-7230 GCA_036787395.1 Flavisolibacter sp.
AAAATAGTGTTAACAATTGATAATGAGCCTTTTTATTTAGTTGAACAATTTTCAAACAGTTTTGTTTTTAAATCGGAACCAGATATACCTGCTTTTATTTTTGTGGCATATGGATGAAATTATACGTGTTGAAAGTTTGTCCAAACAATTTAAGGACATGAAAGCCGTCGCAGACTTGTCTTTTTCGGTTAGGAAAGGGGAAGTATATGGCTTCCTGGGACAGAATGGTGCAGGAAAATCAACTACCATAAGAATGTTGCTCACACTCATTAAACCAAGTTCCGGAACAATACATTTATTCGGGAAAAATATAACCGGTCATCGTAGAGAAGTCTTGCAAAAAATTGGTGCTATAATCGAGAAACCTGACCTATACAAGTATCTTACTGCATTGGAAAATCTTAGAATTATTTCAAGGTTAAGCGGACTCACTATGGATAAAAGCCAATTACTACGTCAGTTAGAAATCGTGGGTATAATGGATAGAGCAGACAGTAAAGTGAAAACTTTTTCGCAGGGCATGAAGCAAAGATTAGGTATTGCCTGTGCGCTGGTGCATGATCCGGAACTTATTATTTTAGATGAACCTGTCAATGGATTAGACCCGCAGGGCATTGCAGATGTACGTAACCTTATTTTGCATTTGAGTAAGAACGAAGCAAAAACAATTTTTGTGTCTTCGCATTTGTTGAGTGAAATAGAATTGATTGCAGATTCTATGCTTATAATAGATAAAGGAAAAAAAATAGCTGAAGGGAAGGTGGAACATCTTTTAAATCCCGCCGATACTATAGTAGAAGTGCAAACAACAAATAACGATACTGCAAGGTTATTGCTCCAACAATCCCAATGGCAGTCGTTTCTTAATGCCAATAGTAGTAAGATAGAATTACATATGCACAAACAATACATTCCACAGCTCGCCAGGTTTCTCGTTGAACGGAATGTAGACATTGTTTCGTTACATCCAAAGCATTCGCTGGAAGACTATTTTCTGTCCTTAACAACCTCCAATCAGCATGTGGCGACTTATAAGAATTGAATTGTTTAAAACGTTTAAAAAACCGAGGACCTATATAGCTTTTGCTGCTATTGCAGCTATAGTTTTTCTAGTACAGCTGGCAATGTATGCGGATGGACGACAATACATGGGATTTATGTTGCAGTCAGTAGAACAATCTTTCCAGGTAAGTGGTGTTGTTCTAAACGGTTACTTTATTTGTTTTTTGATATTACAGACCCTGTTGGTGCATGTGCCTTTATTAATTGCTTTGGTGGCAGGTGATATGATTGCAGGTGAGGCTAATATGGGTACTTTACGCTTGCTTATAACCAAGCCGGTTAGCCGGAAGGGGCTTCTGCTCAGTAAGTTTTTGGCCTCATCCATCTATACTGTTTTGCTTTTAAGCTTTATGGCTTTTTTATCCCTGTTTGTCTCTATCATTATTTTCGGAAAAGGCGATCTAATGATCATGAAAAGTGAAATGGTAGTGATATTGGATAGCAAAGATGTGCTTTGGCGGTATTTTGCTGCATTTGGATTTGCCGGCATTTCCATGATAACGGTAGCTGCATTAGCATTTTTATTGTCTGTATTTGCAGAAAATTCAGTTGGTCCAATTATCTCAGCTATGAGTATTATCATTGTTTTTACAATCTTAACCTCTATGGACATCCCCTTTTTTAATGTTTTAAAACCCTTTCTGTTTACTAACCATATGTTGAATTGGAAGGGTTTTTTTGAGCGCCCCGTTGATTATGGGGAAGTATTAAGATCAGCTTTTATCCTTGTTGCGCACATTGTAATTTTTGTTTCTTTGACGTTCTATATTTTTCAGAAAAAAGATATTCTTTCATAAACGAGTTTATATGAAGTTTTTATCAGGAATGTGTGTTTGCATTTTCTTTTTTACCGTGACGGGATTTACACAAGGCGAAGCAGAGTTAGTGAAGAAAGTAAGGGCAAAGCTGGACAAGGTAAACGATTACCAGGCAAGCGGCAGAATGAAGATTGATGTTTCTTTCATCAATGCAGCCGAGTCTGAAGTAAGTGTGTATTTTAAAAAACCTAATAAGTTTAAAGTCAGGAAGCAGGATGGTATTTCACTTCTGCCTAAAAGCGGGGTAAGTGTAAACCTTAACTCAATATTGGTCGATGAAAATTATACGATTGTGCCGGCCGGAAGTACCATAATAAAAGGTATAACAGCGAAAGTTGTAAAACTGTTGCCGTTAGGTGAGAATAGTGATATTGTTTTGACAACTTTATACATTGATGAAAAAGCCCTTGTTATTCGAAAATCATCTGTCACTACTAAAGAAAGCGGCACATACGAAATGGAAATGGATTACGGGAAATTTATTGCCTGGGGATTGCCTGATAAAGTTGTTTTTTCCTTTAGTACAAAAGATTACAAACTTCCCAAAGGAATTACTTTTGAATACGAAAAAGGGGGCAAAAAACAGGAGCAGCTAAAAGATAAAAAGGGAAGAGTAGAAATAACGTATACTGACTACATCATTAATAAAGGTATTAATGATACCGTTTTTACAACAGATAAATAAATGCTATCCCCTGTCAATTGTATCGTCGATCTTTTCATCTTCCACGTTCTTCAAAACCTCCGCAGTTATTTTACGTAAAGGGTTTTTATTTCTTTCTTCATATTCAATTCTGCGGTGAATAATGTCGAGGCATTCAAATACTGCGGCAGTAAAAGAGGTGGCGTCTGCTTTGTTTTTGCCTGCAATGTCAAAAGCAGTTCCATGATCAGGCGAGGTGCGTACAAAGGGCAAACCAGCAGTATAATTTACACCTTCATCAACCGCAATTGTTTTAAAAGGAATAAGCCCTTGATCATGATACATTGCTAGCACTGCATCGAATTGCAAATAACTTCTTCTGGCAAAAAAAGCATCCGCACTATACGGACCAAAAACTAATTTGTCTTGCTTTGCATCTTTTATAGCAGGTTTAATGATTTGTTCTTCTTCATTTCCTATTAGCCCTTCATCGCCTGCATGTGGATTTAGTGCAAGTACAGCAATCCTGGGTTTATCAATTCCAAAGTCCTTTTGCAGGCTTGCCTGCAAAAGATTCAATTTAGAGAGAATTCCCTCTTTTGTAATTTGCTGTGCTATCGATTTTACGGGTAAATGTTCGGTTACCAGTGCCACTCTCAGGTTCATGGAATATAGCAACATCAACACGTCTTTAGCACCAGCTACCGCTTGTAAAAAGGGCGTATGGCCGGTATAATTAAATTCCGCCGACTGCACGTTATTTTTATGAATAGGTGCTGTTACCAAGCCCTGGATGTGTCCCTGGTGTAAAGCATCAGCTGCAGCCAACAAAGATTTTACAGCATATTTGCCACCGGTTTCATTCAACTGGCCGGGGTTAATAGTAATTTCTTCTTCCCAGCAATTGAAAATATTAATTTGTTTATGGTTTACCTTGGTAAAGTCCTTTATGCTTTGGTAGTTAAAATGGGCATCGGGTACAGACTTTTTGTAAAAGTTTATCAGCTTGTTGGATGAAAATATTACAGGGGTGCAATGCTCCAGAATACGATGGTCAGAAAATGTTTTAATGATAAGTTCAGTGCCAATGCCGTTAACATCGCCACAACTGACACCAATAACTGGTTTATGTACTAGGTTCATAATTACGAAGGTAAGTATGTTTGTAACTCGATATACACTGGCTAATGTGCCACAACAGGATGAACGTTTTTGAGCCTTGATTTTTTTTTTGAATTTGGTGCCTTCCAAAATCCCTCACTGAGTTTTATTTAAAGCCGGGTTTCGAGGACGGCCTGCAAAATATGAGGGATTTGTTAGTTGTGATTAAAGAAGCACAACATACCGAAACCTTTTTTAAGAGACACTGTAAAAAGCTTGGTATAAGATTTTGTTAGAGAGAGGATTTTTTTTGCGCTACGCCATTGCTGTAGTTTTGTAAGAATGTATACTCTGAAGAAATCACTCGGACAGCATTTTTTAAAAGACGAGAACATATGCAGAAAAATAATTGAGGAATTACGGGGCTGTTCCTTCACCCATCTTCTAGAAGTTGGCCCTGGTGGTGGCGCCTTAACCAAACATCTTATTCAGTTGCCCTACATAAATTTTAAAGCAGTAGAAGTAGATGATGAAAAGGTAATTTTTTTGAGAAGAACTTACCCGGTTTTACAGGATAAGATTATTCATAAAAGCTTTTTAGAGATTGATAAACCGTTTGAAGAATCTTTTGCAGTAGTTGGCAATTTCCCTTACAACATTTCGACTCAAATATTGTTTAAAATTTTGAACTGGATTGGTTCTGTAGATTGTGTTATTGGTATGTTTCAGAAAGAAGTGGCGCAAAGGATAGCAGCAAAAGAAGGCAGTAAAGTGTATGGCGTTACCAGTGTTTTAATACAGGCTTTTTTTAAAGTGACTTATTTGTTTGATGTATCAGAATCCAGCTTTATGCCGCCGCCTAAAGTGAAAAGTGGTGTTATAAGATTGTTGCCTTTAAAAGAACCTAACTCTATGAAAAGTAGGGATGCTTTTTTTCTTTTAGTGAAAACAGCATTTGGACAAAGAAGGAAAACCCTTAGAAATGCCTGCAAAAGTTTATTTGATCACAAGATATTACAAGAAGAGATTTTTAATAAACGTGCAGAACAGCTTAGCGTTAATGAGTTTGCGCAATTAAGTTTTAAAATGAAATGAAGGACTCTATAAAGAAAGTAGTTATTACAGCGCCGGTTCACCAGTACTTGCTGGCACAGTTGACAATTCAGGGTTACTCTGTCATATACGAACCAGAAATCAACTATGAACAATTATCGGAACTCATTTACGATGTTCAGGCATTGGTGGTAACAACCCGAATTAGGATAGATCAATCAATTATTGACAGAGCGCCGGCATTAAAGTGGATAGGCAGGTTGGGAAGCGGAATGGAACTGATTGATGCTGATTATGCCACGAAAAAAGGTATTGATTGTATTAGTACACCCGAAGGAAACCGGAATGCAGTAGCTGAACATACATTGGCATTGCTATTAAATTTAATGAACAACGTATCCAAATCCTTTCAGGAAGTCAAGGAAGGTAAATGGTTACGCAATGAAAATCGTGGAATGGAATTAACCGGCAAAACGGTGGGCATTATTGGTTTTGGTAACACAGGGTCTGCTTTTGCCCGTTTGCTTCAACCTTTTAATGCCGTTGTTTTAGCGTATGATAAGTATAAAAAGGGGTTCGCAACGGGGTATATAAAGGAAGCTGGCCCGGACGAAATTGCAGCATTTGCCCATGTGATCAGCCTTCATATACCACTCACAAATGAAACGTATCACATGGCTAACGATGCGTTTTTTAATAATCTGGAACAAGCACCTTTTTTTATTACAACCTGCCGCGGAGGTGCAACCAATTTAGATGCGGTGATTAATGCGTTGCAGAATAGTAAAATTTCAGGGGCGGCTTTAGACGTATTGGAGAACGAAAAAATAGATTCTTTAAATGCGAAAGAGCAGCGCCAGTTACAGTTTCTGGCTAGCCATCCAAATGTAATTATCACCCCGCACGTTGCTGGTTATAGCAGGGAGGCTTATAAAAGAATGGCAGAAGTACTCTTAGAAAAACTACGACTGTCAGGCCATGTTAAGTAGGTATTTACCTATTCAAAAACAAGTAGTTACCACCATTTCTTGTACTTGTTAAAGTTTAGCTGATTTACTCTTTTATTTTTTCCGGGGCTGCTCTACTTTTAACTCATAAAAATCAAACCCTTATGAAAACGCTAATCTCCTATGTTGCATTAACCGTTTTTGTTCTTGCTTCTTCTTTTACTATAGATGTTCAGCAAAGCCTGAACCAACAATCAAATAAACCGAACGATTGTTTCAGTTATTTCAGAGCACATCGCCAGGGTAAATTAGGTGTTGCCATGACCTGGGCAGTTTCTACTCCGGATGTCGTTCAGTTTGTAATTGAAAGATCTTATGATGATTATTATTATGAGCCAATTGGTTCTGTAGATTTTAATGGGGCCTCTTCCTATAAGTTTATGGATAGCACCCCTTACCCTGGTACCGGTATTTATAGAATAAGAGCTGTAAAAGCTGATGGTTCAACCGAGTGTTCACCTGTTGAAAAGGTGCGTATAATCCAACGTGGTTAATAGGTGCGGAAAATAAGTTCCGCATCTGATCCTTTTAAATCTAATGCTATGAAAACATTTTTACTCTTTTTCCTTTTATTCTCCCTCTCAGCAGCAGGACAGAGTACTACGCCTGCTGTAAAAGCCAATTTTGGTATAGATGGAGAATTGAGGGCCAATCTTTTTAACGGCTTTGTTCAGCCTGCCAATGATGATTGGTTCATACAAGGCCTGGAAAGCAATACTACCAAATTTGTTATTGACACAACGGGTGCTGCAGCTATTGTGGCGCGTTACCAAATTGATCCCCCTTTTAGAAGACAACCGCTTTTTAAAGGCATGCGATACAGTCCTTATAGTCTTGTAGGACCTGCTGGTTTTCAACGTGCCTGGATTGACGCCGTGTGGATCAGGGATTATAGTGGAGCTCCTCCGGGTGACGAAACCGCTTTTTTAGGAAGCGATAAAAACGGGGCTAGCCCCGCTGTGTGGAAAGGTTCTACTGTCACCGATTGGGGAAATGTGGGCGATAAGGTTGACATTGCCGATATGATGGTACATATACGTCGTGAAGGCGCCACAGCCAATACTAACTTATGGTTTTTTGGAGGTTTATCTTTGCAAAGTACCAGCGGTGACCGTTATTTTGATTTTGAACTTTACCAAACAAACATATTTTTCGATCGTACCACCGGAACGTTTCTCAACTACGGACCTGATGCAGGTCATACAACCTGGCAATTTGATGCAAGTGGTAATATTCTTGCCAGCGGAGACGTAATCTTTAACTGTCACTTTGGAACAAATGGTCTTGACTTGACCGATGGTTTTCAGGCCAGGATATGGATTGACCGGGCGTCATTGGCTATTACCCCCGTCAATTTTGACTGGGCAGGAGAGTTTGATGGAGCTGCTATTAGTTCCCAATATGGATATGCTTCTATCAAACCGAAGGGATCAAACATTTATTATACAGGTATCCAGAGTGCAGCTTCAACCTGGCCAGGCCCGTTCGGCTACATATACAAGGATAATATGTACAAAACCAGCTATGCTATAGGCCAATTTCTTGA
>DAIQPL010000219.1:0-5759 GCA_036787395.1 Flavisolibacter sp.
GCACCAACCTAAGGTCAACAGCTGCTACTACTATCCCTAATATGGTAAGAGGATCCTTACCTCTTATTAATCTTCTTTTTAAAAACGTGTTCCAGGATTCATGGGGAATGAGCCTGGTGAAAAGCGGTATTATCACAGGTATTATTGTAATGGTAATAACCTTGGTTGCGGCTTATTTTACTGAAGAAACATTTCACAAGGATTTGAATTATGTAGAGTCCGACAAGGAGCTTCCTAATTTGAGTTTGCCTTAATCAAAATTTTAAAGGTGAAGTTTTTAATTATCCGTTTTTCTTCTATTGGTGATATTGTATTAACGACACCGGTAGTAAGGTGTTTGAAAAAGCAATTACCTGGCGCCGAAATTCACTTCCTTATCAAGCCTCAATTCAAAACTGTCGTTGCCCATAATCCTTACATTGATAAAATACATGTGCTGCAGGAAGACTGGGATAAAATGATCGGCGAACTAAAAGAAGAACAATTTGATCACATTATTGACCTGCATCATAACCTAAGAACGTTAAGAGTAAAAAAAGCATTGAAGGTTCCTTCCACTTCTTTCAATAAACTAAATGTAGAGAAATTCATTTTTGTAAAGTTGAAATGGAATGTCATGCCCAAGGTGCATATCGTAGATCGTTACATGGAAACAGTGAGCCAGTTTGGTGTACGCAACGATGGAGCCGGATTGGATTATTTTATTCCAAAAGAAGAAGACGTACAACAAAAAGATATTCCTGCTTCACACCAGTTAGGTTATATTGCTATTGTAATTGGTGCTTCATTTTACACCAAGAAGTTACCTATCTACAAACTACAGGAACTCTGTCAAAATATAGATCATCCTGTTATTCTCCTGGGAGCCAAAGAAGAATTTGAGGAAGGTGAAGCAATAAGTAAAGTTGATCCCGTTAAAGTATATAATTCCTGCGGCAAGTTTACATTAAATGAAAGCGCAGACCTTGTCCGTAAATCAAAGTTGGTTATTGCACACGACACAGGCCTGATGCATATTGCCGCAGCTTTAAAAAAACCTGTGATCGCCATTTGGGGCAGTACCACACCTTCTTTAGGTATGGTACCGTACTATGGTGAAAACTACCTTATGCACCATGCAAGGCCTTACGACGATATGCAGGTGCATAAGCTTTGGTGCCGACCCTGTACAAAAATGGGCCGCCATAAATGTCCACAGGGTCATTTTAAATGCATGAAGAAAATGGATATTGATGAAATAGTAAGGAAGGTGAATGTAAGACTGAGCCCCCTCAATCCCCCAAGGGGGAAGTGGCCAGTGCACTAACCTGGCTTGTTTGACCATACTGTTAACTCTAAACCTGAAATGAAAGTCGAGTGTTTTAGCTAAGTAATGAATGACTGTTTAAGCGAGGATTGTGCGGCTGCCTAAATTCCCCCTTGGGGGATTGAGGGGGCTTAAAACTCAAATTCTTTTACCGAAGAATCATGAAGAATTTGTTTGGTGAACCGGTTATGATTTTTCTCTGAACCATGCACCAACCAGGTTCCAATGATATACTCACCGTTTTTTGTTCTTTTAATTCTTTTATACCGGAGGTTGCATTCATCAAACAACCGTTCGTATTGTTTCAGCAGATCTTCTTTATACACGCTTACAATCTTATAAGTGTGTGATTGATTCACCCGGTCTATCACTGCTTCTAATTTAGTTAGTAATAATAGCGCTGCCATTATTACAACTGTGCAAATGATAATAGTGCTGTAAGCGCCATCTGCTATACCCATTCCCAGTGCAGCTACTGCCCATATAGTGGCCGCAGTAGTAATCCCGTTAATGCGATTGTCGCTTTTAAAAATTACACCCGCGCCTAAAAAGCCAATACCCGTTACAATATTAGAAGCGATCCTATCGGGACTTGACTCAGTTATGTGAATAGAGAAGGTGGTAAATAAAAAAGATCCCAGGCATATTAATATCATTGTTCTGAAACCAGCTGACTTGCTTCTGAATTCTCTTTCTGCTCCGATAGTTCCCCCTACGAGTACCACTAACAAAACCCTGAATAATAAAACTTCCAGTGTTGGCATGATTGGTTATGATTGGATCAAATTTATCCATTCATTTTAACTCGATAATCATAAGCGATGAATATTAAAATTAAAAAGTCCGCCTTAAGCGGACTTTTCTTTACGATATCTGGATCATCCTTGGAGGTTTTTGTTTTACCTCTTCTTTTTTCGGGATCATCAAATGCAATACGCCATTTTCATATTTTGCTTCGATCTTGTCTATATCTACCACATCCTTGTGGAGTTGGAAGCTACGCTGGAATGACTGGTAGCTGAACTCCTGCCTTGTATAACGTTCACCTTCTTTCTGCTCCCGTTCATCTTTTTTCTCACTGCTAATGATTAAAGTGTTGCCGTCCAGTTCTACTTTAAAATCATCCTTGGTCATTCCCGGAGCGGCCACTTCCACATCATAATTGTCAGCCGTTTCCCTGATGTTAACGGCAGGAACTGTAGTGTTGGTAGATGAATTGTTGGTTAAACCCCAGTTCCATAAATCCCTTGTAAATAAGTCGTCAAAGACGTTTGGAAAAAGTTCGTTTCTTTTCAAGATTGACATAATAACCTCCTGTTTTATGGTTAAACAATATCAATTGATAACCATCATAAACAAGTGGAATGCCAACGGAAAACAATCTGAAATTTTTTCATTAGACCTGAAAAAAAGACAAGACTATGGTGTACCTTCTGTCACGTTATCGTTATCTGCACTACCAAGGCTGTAATATTTATTTTCTTCGTCGCCCTGGCCCATTGCATTTGTTTTTGTTTCATCTGTATTTCCTGGGATATCCAGGTCTCTTCCGCTTGTTTCCTGCCCAAAACCTCTTTCGTTCAAGGGCTCATTTTGAAAGTCTACGTTATCCATGCGGGCTCTTCTCAAATTATCTTCATCGGTTGTTGGCAAATATTCTGTATCAGCCAGGGCGGTTCTTTCATCAGGCCTTACATCAGCATCGGTACCCGCCGTGAAATCTTCACTGTCATCAAGGTCAAAAACACCCGTTCCTTCCTCATCGTCAGATGCGATAGTGGTGTCGCCCAAAGCGCCAAGCGGCGGAGCATTCACAAATTCCTGGCCCGGTATATCCTTTACATCCGGAAGGTCAATAAAGGTTTCTTCGTTTTGCAGTGCTTCCCTGTCTTTGGCGGAATCTGGTAAATCCCCGGGAGCGGAAGAACGTCCTTCCAGCCTGTTATTGTTGAGGTCTCTTTCACCGGCGTTCGTATCAGGTTTATTATTGGCCATAAGAGTTTTTCCTTTACGTCTAAAAAATTTGTGCCGTATCAAATTGCAGACTTGTGTTAGGCATAGGATTAGTTGACTATTTTTAAAATATCCGCTATGAGTACCTATTTTTTTAAAACAAATATCAATTGCATTGGATGTGCTACACAGATAAAGCCTCACATGGATAAATTAGAACACCATAAGGATATACAGCGTTGGCATGTAGACCTTAACAGTCCTGAACACTTGTTGGAAATAGAAACGGACAAATTAAGTCCGGAACAAGTAAAACACTATGTGAGGGAAGCAGGATTTGAGGCCGAGTTTACCTGGGCACCAGAAGCAAAGTAAAAAATAAGAGCACAGATCTGGTTCCGGGTGGCACCGTTATTGGGAAGGTTATGATACTACAATTTCAATTTCCCCGATTGGTAGTTTTTTAGGATTGACTACAAGGTGATACCTCCTGATTTCGCTAAACGATTTGGCGCAAATGTCCTCATCTTTTTTGTTTTATTTTTCTAAATGAATTGCAAAGCCAATACTTATTTGAAAACCTTTTTGGTTTGTTACAAACTCTTCATTTTCTTTTATTACCTCTTTTCGATGATAATAGCCAAGTAAAAGCTCTAAACCTACGCTTGTATTAAAAAACACAACAGTACCAGCGTTTGCCGAAACCGTATTTATATTTCCCCTGGTAGGCTTAAACCAATAAAATCCATATTGGTAGCCTATGTCTCCCAGGATATTAAATTGCTTTTCTGCTTCTAAAAAATAGTAGCGTACAAACGGACCAATTTCGAGGCGATTAACATTTGAGTTTATGTTTCCTCCCGTTCCCTCAGCCACCTCTTTATACTTAGAAAAGCTTGGCCTTAAACCCAAGGCAATTTTGTCTTTTATAAAGTAACCTAGATTCGCGGATATTTTAATATCCACCTTGTCAGAGCTATAAGAAAACGTGGGGCTTACCCAAGAGTAATTTGTTGATAAAAGAGTTCCCGTGCCCCTGTCAACCATATCCCTTGTGTTACCTGGCTATGAGAAAAGTAGAAAAGTGTGATAAACAAAAAAGAAGCAAAAAAATGTTTCATAAAAGGGGCATTAAGTATTAAGTAGTAGATGGTAAAAATAAATCTTACAGGCAGGCCATGGTGTCTTGGCAGTTGGTGGTTCGTATGGTCACGATGACTTATTTTTCTAAATGAATTTGAAAACCCACCGCTATTTGAAAACCTTTGCGTACTTGTTTTAGGAACGTTTCAATATCTTCCATGCTATAGCTATAGCCCAGCAAAAACTCCAGGCCTACAGAAGAATTAAAAAAAACAACTGGTCCGGCCAATGCGGAAAAGGTCCTGAGATCGCCCTTTTGTCCTCCGGCATTGAGCAACCCAAACTGATAGCTCATATCGGTAACAATATTGGTTTGATGTTCTGAATTTAAAAAGTAATACCTGCCAAAAGGTCCAATCCAATATCGTTGAACATTGGTAGACAAACCACCTGTTGTTGTTACGTTTCCCTTAATCGAAGAAAAGGTTGGCCTTAGTCCAAAAGCTAATTTGTCAATAATGAAGTAGCCGACGTCAGGGGAGAGATCAATCTGTGTGTAGCTGGCTTCGTTGCTATAAGTGGCCGAGCTATACTGAGAGTTGTAGGAATAGAAGGTTCACTGCCACCTACCAGCCAATTGCCTTTGGTGATTTGGCTTTGTGCAGAAAGAAATGTGGTAAGAAGCAAAAAACAAGCAAAAAGAATTTTCATGATGGTCGTGTTACTAAGTAGTAAGAGTAAAATTAGTGAAGGCAGGCCATGATCTCTTAGCAATTGGCTTTGAATACTTATTTTTGAAGACAACATTAACTGCATTGGATGTGCAACACAAATAAAACCGCACATGGATAAGCTGGAGCATCGCAAGCATATAGCTCGTGCCATGTAGACCTCAATAGCCGTGAACAACGATGGATATAGAACCAACAAAATGAGTCCTGAACAGGTAAAGCATTATGTTAGGAAAAGATTTTAAGGCCAGGTTCCCCCGGCCACCATAATCAAGATAAAGAACAAGGGCACAGATTAAGCACCGGGGAGGTACTCAGAAGGCTATGAAACTACAATCTCAATTTCGTGAATTTGAGTAAGAAGTTCGTTATCTCTATAAATCTTGATAGATGAATATTTGTCGATGTTTCCCAGGCACTCCGAGTACATCACTTCTTCCGCCCTGCCAACGCTTGTGGTATTATTACCCTGAAGCCTCAATACAAGAGTGCGTGAATCTGTTTCCTCATCGCATTTGACAAAAAATGGATGGGGTTGGTTCTTATCAATTAATATCTCCCCCATAACATAAAGGGTTCCGAAGCACTTTTTGTCCTCATAGTCAAGTTCAATCCATGCTTCCCAAAGGTCAATGTCTTGTTCAATAGTAGTGTGGTAAGTCATGTTACCAAGTTAGCAACAGCCT
>DAIQPL010000219.1:5859-7186 GCA_036787395.1 Flavisolibacter sp.
AATGTCTTGTTCAATAGTAGTGTGGTAAGTCATGTTACCAAGTTAGCAACAGCCTTTGTTTTGCGATTGCGCTTTTCACGGTAGTATAACCCGTTTTTACACGGTATATGAAAAAGCTTATTGTAACATTTTGGCTATGTCGGCTATAGGTCAGGTATTGGCCATTTTAATTACCTGGTCCTGTGTATACCCGGGTGCTTTTAGTGTAATGAGCGAATTATTCAACGGCAATTGCAGCTCATAATCTGTCCTGTCATAAGAGCCGGTTACTTTTTGCACCAGCGCTTTGTATCCCTTTATCCTTATGACCTTTTGATCGCCCAGCGTCTTAAGTTGTAGCATATAGTTTGATTTTTAAATAACGAGGGAAACAGTTTACATAAGATCAGCAGGGTGGTCAGATAGGATTGTGCGGCACATTACGGAACTTGTGAAACAGTCAAAAAATAATTTTAATGTCTACTTGCATTGAGGGATAGCTTGTTGATGATGGGTTTGTAGGAATTCTGAAAGTGTTTTGGTGATGTAACCTGCTGCGCCGTTTCCAATCATATTTGCGTCAACCGAACAAACAGGCAGTATGTTTTTTGTAGTGCTTGCAATAAAAACTTCCCTCGCTCTTCTAACTTCCTCCAGGCTGATATTTCTTTCCTCCACTTTGAAACTCCTTGCTGCTATTTCCAGTAACCTTTTTCGGGTAATGCCTTCTAAAATATTGTCTTTTGGGGTAACAATAGTATCATCATTAGTAACAATAAATACGTTAGACCGGGGGCATTCGGTTATACTGTTGTCATTGTAATATAAAACATCATCTGCGGCCTGCTGCCTTATAAATGGTTGAAGCCAAATAGCCATAAGGTAGTCGATGGTTTTTATATGGGCTAATTGTCGCTGGTGTTTGTAAGTCACCAGTTTTATTCCTTTCTGAAACTGCTCTTTTCCGGGTAAAGGGAAAATATGTTGCGAAATAATAAGGTTGGGTTTAGCCAATTGATAGCCATCCTGTGAGTAGCCACCGGTTAAGGTAATTCGAACGCCTGACTGAGGCAGGTTATTTTTTTCAATTAATTCGTATATGATGGTTGTAAGTTCTTCTGCTGATTTATGAACCGGCAAATGCATTTCTGCGGCTGAATAAAAAAAACGGCGTAAATGTTGATCTAAAAAAACGGGTATTTTTTCTATAAGCTTAGAAAAATCAAACACTCCATAGCCTCTCTGTATAGCAAGATCACGAAACTGAAGCCGGGCGTTTTCTTCCAAAACAAAGTCCTCGTTCACAAAAGCCCATTTGTGCATAGTTGCTATTTTATACCTAAGTTAT
>DAIQPL010000453.1:0-2388 GCA_036787395.1 Flavisolibacter sp.
GTCATTAAAAATATTTTGATATTCCGGTTTCCCTTGCGCCCATTTTATAAACGCATCCTCCTGCTTCTTTTTTTGTCCATAAACATCATATTTCAGCAACTCCTCTGTTTCTCCCTTATAAAATTTCCAGTAGTTAGCGATACCCGCATAGCTTGAGGCTAATTGTAATTTAACCGCGGGATCTTTTTTCATTTCCTCAAACATGTATTTCAACCGCATGTCGCGAAGCTTTACCAACACAGGGTTATTAATATCCGTAGATAGCTGAACACCCAGGGAAGATTCATAACGGTTGGTGCTGCCAGGATAACCATAAATTAAACTAAAATCACCTTCCTTGATGCCTTTCAATGAAACAGGCAAATACCATTTTGGTTTCAATGGCTTGTTGTTCCCACTATAATCTGCAGCGCTACCATCTGCGGCACCATAGACCCTGAAAATAGAATAATCGATAGTATGACGTGGCCATTCCCAGTTATCTGTATCTCCTCCAAATTTTCCCAGTGCTTCTGGTGGTGCTCCAACCAATCGAACATCAGTATATCGTGTATAAACAAACGCTAAAAACTGGTTACCCTTAAATAAGGGGCTTACACTTGCCCGCAGATGTTTGGAAGCATCACTCATTTTAGAATTTATTGCGGAAAGAACCTGCGATTGACGGGTCGCCCTCTCCTGACCGGACAGCCCTTGCAAAGAATCCATAACAAGTTTTGTAACGTCTTCGACTCTGGTTAAAAACTCTACGTACAACCCTTGAGTATTTCCAGGGATTTCTTCTGCCATGCTCCTGGCATAAAAACCATTTTGAAGATAATTATGTTCCACTGTACTTGCTCCGGCAATAACACCATAACCACAATGGTGATTCGTAAATATCAAACCTTGCGGACTAACAATTTCACCTGTACAGCCACCATTAAAAATCACGATTGCATCTTTTAGTGATGCCTTGTTGAGGCTAAAAAGTTGTTCTTTGGTAAGCTTCAATCCTTTTTTCACCATGTCGTTGTAAACTTGCTGGCCAAGCAGTAGGGGTAGCCACATTCCTTCATCGGCAAAAGCTTTAAATGAAAAGCAAATGAAAAGAATGGATGCAATAAATAGTTTTCTCATGTTTATATTTTTTTAAAACTGCCGTAAAACTACAGCACTGAACAAAATATTTTTGAGATCTTGATCATAGTGAAGAAATAATTCTATCGTCAAAGGATGGTTGAGAAAGTGTTAACATTCACCGTGCTTATTTAGAAAAATTTTTTGCTAACTGCCGATATGTTTCTCCGTTACAAGTATAATTAATTCGGCGACTAAGTCTGCAGTAGCACCAGCATCGAAAAACTTTAGCAGCAATGACAAATTCCTGTACATTTACACCGCCTATGCCCTTTGCTACCCACAAGCATACAATACTTTATGCCGAAGATGACCTGGATGATCTTTTTATGATCCGGCAGGCTTTCGAACAATTTGATGGTTCTACCCAAATTCTGCACGTAGGAGATGGTTTTGAAGCACTGGAACAATTAAAAAAAGCAAAGGACAGTCATCAGCTTCCCTGCCTTATAATTCTCGACATCAATATGCCAGGCATGAATGGAAGAGAAGCCCTGATAAGGATCAGGCAATCCGAACATTTTAAGGATATACCTGTAGTTCTATTTACCACCTCTTCAAGTGATCTCGATAAAGCATTTGCAAAAAAATGGGGATCAGAATTTATCACGAAGCCGCTGGTATTTTCCGAGCTCGAAGACCTGGCCAAACGATTCGTGTCTCTTTGTACTGCTTCCGTTTCTGAAAGAGCATAATTTAAAGACTGATATACTGCTGTAAATGATCAATGGTTTCCTGTTGCATGGCAATAGTTTCTTTCACAACATCACTCATTGAAATAATCCCTTTTAGCTCCGTACCAATAAATACTGGTAAATAGCGTATATTTTGTGAGGTCATTAATTGCCTGCAATGTTCTACAGAGTCTTTTGGTGATACAGAAGGAAGATCTATGGTCATTATTTCTTCAACCGGAGTAGTTGTAGAATTCCTTCCTTTCAAAACCACTTTTCTTGAATAATCCCTTTCAGTAACTATACCCACATAATTTTCCTGTTCATCAGTAACTACAACTGAACCGATATTTTTATCGGCCATTAATTTCAAAGCATCCAATACTGACGAATGTGAAACAATTGTAATGGTTTGGGGTTTGCGGGAGAGAATGTCCTTAACAGTGGTCATATAGCAGGTATTTTGACTTAAGTTACAAAAAAACTTACAGAACGTCCGAATGCAGGTCCTGAGGGTGGGTTAAGCCACAATTTCTGGCTATTGCAAGTCAAAGGGCAACCATGCTTATCAATAGATAGTTTTAAAAAATTTGGT
>DAIQPL010000220.1:0-7166 GCA_036787395.1 Flavisolibacter sp.
CTGTTTTGTGACATCATAATAATAGGCGCTGAATAGGCAGCCTGGGTAGAAAATAGAAGATTCAGAAGAATAAAAGGATAAGGGTCCCAGTGTCCTACAAAAGCAATAAAATTGAAGATCATCCACATAGCGACAATAGCGGTTTGGATAATAATGAACTTCCACGATCCCATGCCATTGGCCACATTATCGGCAAGGCGCTGACCAAAGTTTAATGAATCTCTTTGCTCCTCATACCAGGTTCTGATTTGGTTTATTCTTTTAAAACGCATACTATTTTAATTAGAAGTTATGGTTATTTTAAATGTGGAATTTTGGGCAATACTCCCGCTTCCACATCTGTT
Source organism: Flavisolibacter sp. (assembly GCA_036787395.1). Classification (GTDB taxonomy): domain Bacteria; phylum Bacteroidota; class Bacteroidia; order Chitinophagales; family Chitinophagaceae; genus Flavisolibacter. The sequence continues at coordinate 345 of DAIQPL010000220.1, forward strand.
TGTACAGGCAGAGCTCTGAACGAGAAACATCCTCAATGGACTTTCTGGCACACAGAAACTACAAATAGACACGGCCCAATGATAAGAATAGCCTTGTGTTATTGAAATTTGCAAGACGTTTTCTAAGCAGGGTTAGAATTACTAATGAACATTTTATCTTTAATGAGCATTTGTATAGGCAGAAAATCAATCCACTGCCTTCACAAATGCTTTCGACGTTAGGCGAATCCGTTCAATTTTCTAAATCATGCGAAAAGTATTCATCGTTACAGTGCTCCTTCTGTCAATTAGTCTTTAGCAAAGGAAGTTTTTGATGATTACAAGCCCCCAATTACTCCCAAAAAACAGCGTATCCCGGAGCTGAAAATCTCTTTATAAAAAGTTAACTTCAACCATGCCCTTAAAGCGTTACAGTAGCAAAGAGCCGTTGATATTCCTGTTCATTATGGTGCCATACGTTGTCGTCGTTAACCTGATGTTGTTTGGAACCTGTGTATTTTCTTCGTCGCTGTTGCTTCTGAAGAGCTTTATGTACAACAGCATTTACATGTTCCTCACTTATTTCATTTTTGGTTCAGTAGCCGTATTTATTCGCAACCGGTTTACTGCCGACAGTGAACTGTTCAAACGCATCAGTTTTATGCTGCCGGTATTTTATATAATGAACCTTGGCGTAATCGCCGGACTGTTACTCTTGCATAAAGACAGGGGGCTCATCAATTGTCCTATTAACCCTGACATGTATTGGTGGACTGTTTTGTACGGTTGCATTATGAGTACAGTCATTACATTCATTAATGAAGGAGTAGCCAACTGGGAAGCCTGGAAGGGTTCGCTGGCTGAAACAGAAAAGTTAAGAAATGCTTATCAACGTAGCAGGCTACTGGGATTAAAAGGACAGATCAACCCCCACTTTTTATTTAATTGTTTCAATACCCTTTCCGGGTTGATACACGAGGACGAAGACAATGCTGAAAGATTTTTAGAAGAGATGACAAGGGTACATCGTTACCTGCTTCGGAGCGATGATGAACAACTGGTTCCCCTGGCAGAGGAAATTAAATTTGCATCATCCTACCTGTATTTGGCCAAAACACGTTTCGGTGCCGCTATAGATGTATCGGTGAAAGTAAGTGAACAAGCAGTCAGCAAATTTGTACCGCCTCTTAGCATGCAGGTGATCTTGGAAAATATTATTTACACAAATGCGCTGAACAAGAACAATCCTTTGCTTATTGCCATTAATGATGAAAAAGATGAGATATACATACGGCATACAGTACATGAAAAAATCATCGCTGTAAGTTTTGAGGAAAACCAGGGACTGGATAACCTGTTAAACAAATACAAACTGCTGAACGCGCCACCAATTACTATTAAGGAGTATACAGGAAAACGAACAATTATCCTGCCCTTACTCCAAAAAAAGACTACTGCATGAAACTTTCAAAACCGCCCCGGATATATATAATTGGCTTCTTGCTTTCCATGCCTTTTATTACCCTTGCCTTGTGTTATATTATGTATGACGACAGGTTGTTCAGGGAATGGCAGGTGGCAGCAATAGCATATCCTCTTATTTATTTTATCGGTTATTTTTCCTGGCGTAGTCATGTAGAATATGATTCTTTTTTACGCAGGAAATTTCCTTCACTGGAACAAACGCGCCAAAGAGTTTTGTATAAACTTGCTATCAACCTGCTGATCATGACACCTTCGGTTTTGATTATCTTCTTTTTATTTCACTGGTTTCATATTCGCGGTTATAGCCTTCAACCGAACGACCTCAAATACGGTTACCTGGTAGGTCTCTCCATCAATATCATTTTTGAAACCTTATGGGAAGTAATTTACCTGGTAGATAAGTATAAGGAATCGGCTTATGAAAAAGAACTGCTGGAGCGCATGCAATTGCTGCAGGAATTTGAAAACCTCAAACAAAAAGTAAACCCTCATTTCCTCTTCAATTGTTTTAATACGCTATTAGCATTGATCCATGAGGACAAGCAGCAAGCCGAAGTTTTCCTGGATGAACTAAGCAAGGTATACAGGTACCTTTTACGAACCAATGAAAATGCTATGAGTACCGTGCAACAGGAAACGGGCTTTATTCAATCCTATGCCAGTTTGCTTAGAACGCGTCACGGCGAAGGCTTCCAGTTAAACGTGCATATAGACCCGTGTTTTTATTGTTACGAACTACCCGCCCTTAGCTTGCAAATGCTTGTGGAAAATGCAGTAAAGCACAATGTGATCAGTAAATTGAAACCAGTGGTGGTTACTATTCGTTCGTCCGAAGATGCAACCCTTATTGTAGAAAACACACTGGCCAAAAGAATACACAAATCAGAATCTACTGGTGTAGGCCTTTCCAACATAAAAGAAAAATACAGGTTGCTTAACAGGCAGGATGTTATAATAAAAGAAACGGCAGACCGCTTCCTGGTATCGCTGCCTTTACTGGCAACAAAAGACAGCTACAGGACGTACGCAGGCTAATCTGCATCTTCAACGCTGTCTTATTCATTTTTGATTCTTTGTGGCTTCTTTCAAATTCTTAAGGAGCAATCCATTTCAATCTTAACTTAAGCAAAACCTAAAGCTATAGGGGTTTTAACTTAACGCCGAGCCTGTTACATTTCAATCCATTACATTTGCGGCCAAACTTCAAACACATGAGAAGCGTACTCCTGTTTATTTTTTTCCTGCCACTATTAACGATTGCCCAAAAGAAAAAGATTACACTTGAAGACATTTACAAAAAAAATACTTTTCGCAGTGAATATGTTGCTGGTTTTACTACTGAAGAAGACGAAAAACTTTTTGATGCAAATTCGGTTACAGATGCTTCAGGAAAAAGAATAGAGACAAAGGAGTATAGTCTAAGCGCTGACAAAAAAAAGATTCTTTTCTTTAATGGTCGCGAACCTATCTATCGCCGTTCTTCCAAATCAACCGTTTATGTCTACGATGTTGCCTCTAAAAAAGCAGTGAACCTGCATGAAAGCAAAGTTTTGCATCCTACTTTTTCCCCGGACGGAACCAGGGTAGCCTATGTGTTCGACAACAATTTATATGTTTACGACATTGCCTCCGCGAAGACTACGGCAGTTTCTACAGATGGCAAATGGAACAACATCATAAATGGTAATTGCGATTGGGTATATGAAGAAGAATTTGAATTTACAAGGGCATTTGAATGGAGCCCGAACAGCACCTACATTGCTTACTATAAATTTGACGAAAGCAAGGTAAAGGAATACCAGTTTACGGTATTTGACAGTTCTTACAACAAACAATACACGTACAAATATCCAAAGGCGGGCGAAACCAATTCAAAAGTTGAGATTCATATTTACAATGTTGGCAATGGCCAGGATGTGAAAGCAAAGTACCTGCAAGGCGATATTTATATTCCCCGCATTAAATGGACACAACAGGATGATAAACTGGTTGTCTTCTGGCTGAACCGACAGCAAAACGATCTAAAGTTGTTGCTGACGGATGCGGCTACAGGCGAGCTGCAAACGATGTACGAAGAAACGAACAAATATTATGTGGAGATCAATGACAATTGGTGGTTCTTAAAAGACGGGCAGAACTTTATGTTTACCAGTGAAATGAATGGGTATAACCAACTATATAACTACAGCCTTGATGGTAAAAAGAAAATTAAGATCAGCAAAATGAAATACGATGTGGCTGACATAAATGGTGTTGATGAAGTGAACAAGATCGTTTACTATACACTTGCCTACCCTACTCCAATGGACCGTAATCTTTTTGCTTCTGATTTTGACGGAAAAAATACCTGGACGCTAACAACCGGTACAGGATGGCACAGTGTTGACATGAACAAGGACTACACCCAGTTCTACGATTATTATTCCAACATTACAACGCCTCAAACCGTAACACTTTACAATATAAGCAGGGATGCAAAGGGAGTGACGGCTATTCAAAATAAAGTAATTGCCGAAAACACTAAACTGAAAACAACATTAAAACAATACGATCTTGGCACCGCCTCTTTTATACGTGTGCCCAACTCCAAAGGCGATACGTTAAATGGATGGATGTTAAAGCCTTCGGATTTTGATCCTAACAAAAAATACCCCCTTCTGTTTTACAATTATGGCGGACCAGGCTCGCAACAAGTATTTAACCGCTTCGGTGCAGTGAGTATGTGGCATCAATTGTTAGCACAAAACGGATTTATTGTTGTAAGCGTTGATAATACCGGCACAGGTTTCCGGGGCGAAGAATTTAAAAAGAAAACCTACCTGCGTTTAGGTCAGTTGGAAATTGAGGACCAGATAGATGCCGCAAAATATTTTGGAAAGTTATCCTATATAGATAAGAACCGCATTGGTCATTACGGACATAGCTTTGGTGGTTTCATGAGCTCATTAGCAATAACGAAAGGTGCCGATGTTTTCAAAGCAGCAGTGGCTGGCGCACCTGTAACTTCATGGAGATTTTATGATAATATTTATACAGAACGTTTCATGCGTACTCCTCAGGAAAATCCGCAGGGTTATGATGAAACAGCTCCTTTAAATTTTACCGATAAGATCAAAGGCAGGTACCTGATCATTCATGGCACAGCTGACGATAACGTGCATTTTCAGAACAGTGTACAAATGATCAAAGCCCTGGTAAAAAGCAATATTGATTTTGAAAGTGCCTATTATCCCAATAAGAACCATGGTATCAGAGGCACTGAGGATAACACCACTTACCACGTATGGAACAAGATTACCAATTGGCTCTATAAGAATTTAAGAGATGATACAGCGCCTGTGGGAAATAGTGGCGCACAGGCCTCCAAAACATTTTAGTCTTGTTTTACATTAAGGCTTCATAGGAGCCTTTTTTTTATATAGTTGAGAGCAAATAGCTTTGGCAACCGGTGTTCTGTACTTTTATAAAGAAAATCGTTTGTCATGAAAAATATATGGATAGTAGAAGATGACTCTGATGACCGTTACCTCACCGAAGAAACTTTGTCGGAGCTGGGTATAAACGTTCCGCTCAGGTTTTTGTCAAGCAGTGATGAACTTTTTAATTCTCTTTCTGCGCAGGAAGAACCTTCTTTGATCCTGGTTGATTATAATATTGGTCCGGACAATGGATTGAAGGTGCTAAAAAAATTAAAGGAGCATTCGTTGTACTGTAAAATCCCGGTTGTCATTTTAAGCGACAACCACCTCCCCCGTTATAAAGACGAATGTTATCAATATGGAGCCAGTTCGTTTATCAAAAAACCGGATACCATGGAAGAAACACATCAAAAGATCGGCACTTTTTTTAAATATTGGCTGGAAGTAGCAGAGGTGTGATCGTCAAATAGCGTTCTCATTTTATTTCTTCCTTATTCCCGTCATCCGGTATTCAACAATCTCCCCACTCATTTGTATCTTCATTATCCATCATGAAAAAAATTGCAGTTGCTATTACAGGTGCCAGCGGTTCTATCTATGCAAAACTATTCTTACAAAAACTCTCGCAACTAAAAGAACAGGTTGCCGAACTTTCCATTGTAATGACAGAAAATGCCCTGCTGGTTTGGCAAACAGAACTTGAAGATGAAAGCCACAGCAGCTTTGATGCAAGATATTTTTCTACAAAAGATTTCAAAGCTCCTTTTGCTTCGGGCTCTGCAAAGTATGATGCACTTATAATCATTCCTTGTTCCATGGGAACGCTTGGCCGGATTGCTGCAGGCATTTCAAATGACCTTATCACAAGGGCTGCTGATGTAATGCTGAAAGAAAGAAAAAAACTTGTTTGCGTTGTTCGTGATACACCTTACAACCTTGTTCATATACGCAACATGGAAACCGTAACGTTGGCAGGTGGCATCATTTGTCCTGCTTCTCCCTCTTTTTACAGCAAGCCACAGACTATAGAACAGGCAGCGCAAACAGTGGTTGACCGTGTTATTGATCTATCCGGACTTGAATCTTCTTCTTTTCGATGGGGAACGGCCCCCTCTATCCCCCAAGGGGGAAGTGACCCGGCGCAGTCCAAGCTTATTTGACGACCCTGAAAACTCTCAGCAACTTTTTTTTCGGAGTTTTTATACCATTATTGAATGACTGCCCGAGCTAGCTATGTGCTGATGCTAATTTCCCCCTTTGGGGATTGAGGGGACTGCCTAATCCGTCAACTTTCCGCCGGCAGCAATCCAGTCTGTGATCTTTTGCCTGTCTGCTACGGATAAAGGCGCTCTTGGCGGTAGAGGCATTTGACTCGCTGTCCCGGCCTGGTCTACTGCACGAACTTTTATTCTATCCTTTTGCGCAACAATGGTACAATTGTCGGAGAAATTAATTCCATTCTGAGCATTTGAACCTGTATGGCAACCACTCAATGCACAATTGGTTTGAACAATACTGCTGACCGAAGTAAAAAGTGCCCCTGGTGTTCCAGAGCAGGCGCCCGGCGTTGTACCTGGATTATTGGTTGAATCTCCGTCAGAACTTTTACTACAGGAAAATAAAATAAGCGTTCCTATTAAAAGGGTAGTGATTATTTTTCTCATTGATACTTTTTTAGTAAATACGGAAAACAGGCGTCACGGTTGGTTGATACAAAGAAATCGTTTTGCAAAAAACTTGTTAATAGATCGGAAAGAACATGCTGTAAATGCTATAAACTTTTTGTTATAACGGCTTTCGCGGAAGGCTAATAGTTAAGTGCATTTATTCACCAATGTTGAAAAATTGCTGTAGTACAAGAGTGCGATGGCGCCTGCTGCGCCACAGGCAGCAAGAAAAGCTCAGGTTATATTCAAAGCACGGTGACAAGCAAATTCTT
>DAIQPL010000221.1:0-7154 GCA_036787395.1 Flavisolibacter sp.
AATAGTAATGGCGCCGGCCAGGCCTGCTTCCGCAACCACCTGTGCTTCACGGGCGTGTTGCTTTGCATTTAATACATTATGAGGAATTTTTTTAACGCTCAACATCCGGCTTAACAATTCACTTACTTCAACTGAAGTGGTACCTACCAACACCGGGCGACCGGCGTTTCTCAACTCCTCTATTTCGTCAATAACGGATTTAAATTTCTCTCTTTTGGTTTTATAAACAAGGTCTTGCGAATCTTTACGAATAACAGGAATATTAGTGGGGATGTTAACTACATCCAGTTTATAAATGCTCCACAATTCTGCTGCTTCCGTTTCTGCCGTACCGGTCATACCAGCCAGTTTATGATACATACGGAAAAAATTCTGCAACGTAACCGTAGCATACGTTTGTGTAGCAGCTTCAATCTTTACATTTTCTTTCGCTTCAATGGCCTGGTGTAAACCATCACTGTAACGGCGGCCTTCCATGATACGCCCTGTTTGTTCATCAACAATTTTTACCTGGCCTTCTATTACCACGTATTCAATATCCTTATCAAACAGTGTATAAGATTTTAATAATTGCTGAACTGAATGAATACGATCTGCTTTTTGCGAATATTCATTAAGCAAAGCTTCTTTCTGGTGAAGTTTTTCTTCCGTAGGGAGATCACTTTTTTCGATATCAGCCAGCTTTACGCCTATGTCAGGCAAAACAAAGAACTCAGGATCTTCATTTGCCCTGGTAATCATGTTAAGGCCTTTGTCAGTGAGGTCAACCGATTTATTTTTTTCATCAATTTGGAAGAGGAGTTCTTCATCCACGATATGCATGTTGCGTTGCTGATCCTGTAAATAATAGTTTTCAGCCTTTTGCATTTTCACCTTAATGCCGGGTTCACTCAAAAATTTTATCAACGGACCATATTTGGGTAAACCACGATACGCCCTGAATAAATACAAGCCACCGGTTTTAGGGTCATCATCACCTTCAGCAAATCGTTTCTTCGCTTCATTCAAAAAACCACGCACAGCTCTTTCCTGTGCTTCTACTAATTGCTGAACACGGGGTTTTAAAATATGATATTGCTGGTCGTCACCTTTTGGTACAGGACCTGAAATTATCAAGGGCGTCCTTGCATCATCAATTAATACGCTATCTACCTCATCCACCATTGCATAGTGGTGCTTGCGTTGTACCATTTCTTCAGGTGAATGCACCATATTATCACGCAGGTAATCAAAACCAAATTCGTTGTTGGTGCCATAGGTGATGTCAGCGAAATAAGCCTTCCGGCGTTCTTCACTGTTAGGCTGGTGTTTATCAATACAATCAACGCGTAATCCAAGCCACTCGAAAATTGGACCATTCCATTCACTATCACGACGAGCCAGGTAATCATTCACTGTAACTATGTGTACGCCTTCACCGGTTAAAGCATTTAAGTAAGCCGGAAGTGTGGAAACTAATGTCTTTCCCTCACCGGTCGCCATTTCAGCAATTTTACCGGAGTGCAAAACGGCACCACCAATCAGTTGCACATCATAATGTACCATGTTCCAGGTAATTTCTCCGCCGCCAGCCGTCCATGAATTTTTATAAACTGCCTTATCACCATTGATAGTGATATAGTCTTTAGTAATGCTTAAATCTTTATCCAGGTCAGTTGCTTTCGAAATGAGTTCGCTATTTTCTTTAAAACGGCGGGCTGTTTCCTTTACAACGGCAAATGCTTCCGGTAAGACTTCTTTAAGTACTTCTTCAATTTTAAGATCGCGGTCTTTTTTTAGTTTATCCACTTCCTGGTAAACCGTATCTTTCCCAACAAGGTCATTATAAGGGAGTTCCTCTGCCCGCTTATTGGTTTCGGCAATCTGTGCATTAATATCTTTTAAATAATCCTGGATGCGCTCACGAAACTCCTGGGTTTTACTGCGAAGCTCATCATTGCTTATAGATTGATAGACCTGGAAGTTTTGGTTGATTTTTGAAACCAGCGGCGTGATTGCTTTCACATCCTTTTCAGACTTACTGCCGCCAAACATTTTAGATAAGAAACCGATCATAAATTATTATTGGTATTTCAGTATTCGACTTTATTAAATTTAATCTTCACTTATATGAAGACGAGGGGTGTCAAAAAAAGTGCTAATATAGTTTAGAAGCCAATTTGACAGGGCGTCAAAGATAATTCAATTTGCAGTGCTCTTAACGGGCTGATATAACTTAACAAAGCAAAAACTTTTTGCTCTTGGTTTAACGTACATTTCAGCAATCAATGCGTTTACTAACAAGGCAATAATGAAAGGTTATGTAAAAATTTTGGTGTGGTTCACTGCCGTCATTGTGGCCGGGTGCAAAGATGGAGAACAGAGAAGGAAGAATCTTCCGGCCGATGGCATCTATTTTAGTTACAGGATATGGGGTGAAGAAGGCAAGGAGGAAGTAACCTGTATGCTTCAGTTCCGGGCGGGTGGCCCAAATGGAGCGCCTGTTATTTTACAAGCACCTGCAGGAGTTGAGCTGGATGGAGAAGAATTAAAAGCTGACAGTGCCAGGCTAAGTGGTGCTTTTTATGAGATTTTAAAACCTCTGAACCAATTTAAAGGGAGGCATTCTATAGTATTTATCGACACAGAAGCAAAACGATACAAACAGGAATTTGATTTTATTCCTTTTCAGTTGAGGTCTGAACTTCCGCCCCAAATACAAAAAGAACCTTTTACAATTCAGCTGAACGATTTTCCTGTAAGCGAAACTTCTATCCGTTTAACGCTTGTTGATACATCTTTTAGTACTAATGATGTGAACGAAATAGTGAGTGTGGAAAATGGAAATATAAAAATCACAAAATCAATGCTGGACAAGTTAACAGTTGGACCTGTTATCCTGGAACTTTATAAAGAGGACGAAAAATCGATCGGCAAAGTGCGGGGTGAAAGAGGCAGGTTATGGATAAGCTATGGTTTACGGAGGGAGTTTGAATTAATAGATTAAATAATGTTGGGGGTTGATATGTAAATTGAGTTATTGCTGTTCTGGTACTTTTTCTATTTCATGTTTATACACCGATAGCAGCCGTCGCTAATTTAGGTCAAGGTCTCGTTATATTATAAAGCGGAAAGGTTGATGATAAATGCCACTCGTCGCCACTAAATGACTAATGTGGTGATAAAAGGGTTAAGCGTTGCCCTCCTGTACTCTCCTGTCGAAATAAGAATTTGAATCTGTCTTTAGGATTTAGCTTGTTGGTGCAATCAAAATTTTTTACATCAACATTCATCGTTATGAGAAAGAAACTTTATTTAACGGCGGCGTTAAGTACTTTGCTTTTTTATGCCTGTAAAAAAAATACAGACAGCCAAATACAGAATAGTGAAGATATTCAAGCTTCTGCCAAAACAAGCCGCGGGCATTTAGAGCAGGCCAAAACCTTTTCATCTGAGGTTCCTATCAAATGGCTTGATATGCAATTACGCGTTAACAGGGTGCCTCCCGGTACACCCGGCGGCGACCTGGGACGGATACTATCTTATGCCGGCGTGGCTTTGTATGAAGCTGTAGTAAACGGAATGCCATCTTACCAAACACTTTCCGGGCAGTTGAACGAATTGCCGACTATGCCCAAAACCCTTCCCGGGGTATCTTACCATTGGGCAGCCAGCGCAAATGCGGCGCTTGCATACATCAGTAAAAGTCTTCTTCCAAATGCTACAGCTGTCAACAAAGCTTCTATGGATTCACTGGAAAACACCTTAAATGCATCATTTCAAACAGAGGCAGATGCTTCCGAATTAAAGCGCTCTATTGACCTTGGAAAGGAAGTTGCGAGGCTGGTTTTTGAATGGTCAAAAGGGGATGGAAGTCTCGTTGTTTATCCTGTTTATGTACCACCCGTTGGTCCCGGTCTATGGGCGCCTACACCACCCAATTTCCCCGCTGCAGCAAATCCTTATGCCAGCAAAAACAGGTTGATGGTTACAGGCAGTGACGATGGTGCAGCGCAACCAAGACCGCCGGCTTATTCAACCGATCCAACATCTGCTTATTATGCTATGGTTAAAGAAGTGTACGATATTTCGCAAACGCTTACGCCTGAACAAATAGCTATTGCACTTTTTTACCGGGACAACCCAGGTTATCCAGGTACAGGACATTATGTAGCTACTTTATACCAGGTATTAAGCCAGGTACAGCCCACACTTGACATAGCCGCATTGGCTTATGCCAAAGCTGGTATAGGAACAAACGATGCCTTAATTTCCTGCTTTACAGCAAAATATATTTATAATGTGGAGCGTCCGATCAAATACATCAGGGAAGTGTTAGGGCATTCAACCTGGTCAGCGCTTTTTAATACACCTGGCCATCCTGAATTTCCCTCTGCACATTCAGTCAATGGAGCCGCTATAATGGAAATGCTAACAAGTGTTTTTGGAGATAACTTTCATTTTACGGATCATACGTATGACTATATGGGAATGGCGCCCAGAACTTTTAATTCTCTTCACGATGTGGCTGTAGAAGCGGGCATATCCAGGGTTTATGGCGGCATCCACTACAAAGGATCAGTAGAAAAAGGAACAAAATGGGGTGAGAAAGTTGCACAGAATATTCTTTCCAAATTAAAATTTAAAAAAGAGTAGGGCCAGCCAAACAAGTATAAGAAAATTGTTGTTCGCAGCGCTTAGTAGAGTAATAGTCGTGTCTCTGAGGAGGGGCACGACTTATTTTATTACTGCCATCAGCTTTTGAAGCTTGGGAAAGTGACGCCATAATTGTATTTAATAGGGCTTAACTGCCAAATTTGGGATACCATTAAATATGGAATTTCAGCTGTCATCCCGTACTTTTGCGGGCCGAAAGAAGAGCTGAATAGTAAACAGAAAGCACAAGAGTGCGACGCAAGAGAAGGTGAAAAAAGAGGGAAAGCTGGGAACAAACTATAAACTTCAAACAAGAAACAATAAACTCAAATGGCTGGTCAGTTAAAAGAAGTACGTAACCGCATTAAATCAGTGCAAAGCACCCAACAAATTACAAAGGCAATGAAAATGGTGAGTGCAGCCAAATTGCGCCGTGCCCAGGATGCTATAATTCAAATGCGTCCCTATGCCAAAAAGCTGCAGGAGATGCTTAGCAATATTGTTAGCAATACTCCCATGGAAGGCGGTAATGCACTGGCGGTGGAGCGGCCGGTTGAGAAAGTGCTTTTAATTGTTATTACTTCTGACCGTGGATTAGCAGGTGCTTACAATGCCAATATCATTAAACTGGCTAAGCAAATAATCAAGGAGAAATATACTTCGCAGCATTCAAAAGGCCACGTAACCATCTGGAGTATTGGTAAAAAGGGTTATGAGCATTTTGCAAAAATTAATTTTAAAGTCAGCGATACACATAAAGATATTTTCCTCAACCTTTCTTTTGAGGGTGTTCAACAAGCGGCGCAGGCTGCTGTAAAAGCTTATTTGAATAAGGAATTTGATGCAGTAGAGGTTGTGTATAGCGAATTTAAGAATGCAGCTACACAACGTTTTGTTTCCGAGCAATTTTTGCCAATTCCAAAATCACAGAATGCCAACACCGGCACTAAAGCCGATTTTATTTTTGATCCCAACATTGAAGAATTGATTGCTGAATTGATGCCCAAGATATTAAACACGCAATTGTACAAGGCTGTTCTGGATGCCAACGCTTCTGAGCATGGTGCCCGAATGACGGCTATGGATAAGGCCAGCGAAAATGCCGATGAATTACTGCGTAGCCTGAAAATTTCTTACAACCGGGCAAGACAAGCAGCAATTACAACGGAACTTACAGAAATTGTAAGCGGAGCGGCGGCACTGCAAGCCTAATTACATGATTTGAAAAATTTGATTTGGAAATGTTTTAAAACCTTCATTTTCAGATTAATTAATTTCAAATTTTCAAATTGTATTCATGGAAATTTCTAATCTACTTCCGCATATAGAAGCTTTGATATTTGCTTCAGATAAACCATTGACATCTGCCGAAATTAAGGACCTGGTAAACCAGGCTTTTGGTTTTATGGAAGATAAGGTGGAAGTGGAGCAGGTGGATGCTTCGCTTGAAGGCATAGTGGAAAAATACAATTCTGAATTTTATCCATTTGAGGTCCGGCAGAGTGGTGGCGGTTGGCAATTCCTGACCAAAAAGGATTTCCACAAAACCGTTGCCCAATTAAACGGTGAAAAATTTTTAAAGCGCTTATCGGCTGCTGCATTGGAAACTTTGGCTATTGTAGCCTACAAGCAGCCCGTTACCAAAGGTGAGATTGAAGCCATCCGCGGTGTGAGCAGTGATTATGCTGTTCAGAAATTGCTGGAGAAGGAATTGATTCTTATCACGGGACGCAATGAAAAATTGCCTGGTCATCCCTTAGTATACGCTACATCTAAAAACTTCATGGATTATTTTGGTATCAACTCTCCGGAAGACCTGCCAAAGATCAAAGAAGTGCTGGCTGAACAGCTTGTAGAACCCACCGTTATTCATCACAGCGATTTTGAGCAAAGCGAAAAGTTGGCGGTTTCCGACGAGGGGGAACTGGTTGTTGAAGATGATGTGAAGGCTGACACTGAAACCACCGGGGAAGGCGGTCTTAACGGCCACAGCTTTGAAATGGGAGAGGCTACTGAAGTTGAAGCTGCAGAGCAGCCTGTTGAAGATGAACCAACCGAAGAAGCAATTGAGGAATATATTACTGACGAAGTATTTAAAGAAGGAGATGAGGAGGAAGTAGAAGAAGAAATAGAGGAACAGGTCATTGATGAAATCTCTTCTGAAGAAACTGAAGGGGGCGAGGCAGCATCTCAAGATACGGACTCAAGTGAAACGTCTTCTGATAATGTAAATAACAAAGAAAACGATTCGGAAAAAAAGGAAGAAGAATAGCCGCTAACTTTTCTGTTATTTAATCTTTTCGTTTATGTCGGCAGTTATTGAAACAAACGTTGATGCAATGATCCACAGTTTATCGTATGCCCGGTTGGTTGAAATAGGCAATCGTTTCGGTACGCCATTATACGTATACCATGCCGAGAAAATTAAAGAACAATATGAAAAACTGGCTTCAGGGTTTTCGGTTATCGACTCCAGGTTTTTTTATGCGTGTAAAGCGTTAACAAACATTAATATCTTA
>DAIQPL010000222.1:0-7142 GCA_036787395.1 Flavisolibacter sp.
GGTGATAATGACTGGCGGTGGATGCTGGGGGCGCTTGCAATACCGTCGCTTATTTATTCTATCATGGTAATAGGCGTTCCTGAAAGTCCACGCTGGTTGTTGACAAACAGGAACGACACGGCCAATTCCAAAAAAATATTGTCTCAGTTAGGTGTTAAAGATGTTGATGCAGAAGTGTCATCCATCATGGAAAGCTACAAGCATGAAACGACGTCAGGACGCAGTACAGGAATATTTAGTTCCAAGTACAACACCATACTTTGGCTGGCATTCATGATAGCCTTTTTTAACCAGATGTCGGGCATTAACTTTATTTTATACTACGCTCCTGAAATTTTGGAACGGGCGGGACTGGCTGCTAAAGAGTCTTTGTTTAACTCGATTGCCATCGGGGCAACGAATCTCATTTTTACATTTGTCGGCTTATATCTTATTGACCGCATTGGCAGAAAAACTTTATTAATTATTGGTTCACTCGGATATATTCTTAGCCTTGCTATGGTGGCCTGGTCCTTTTATTCTCATGCCGGTCCGGCGTTGTTAATGACTTTCCTATTACTTTTTATAGCAGCTCATGCCATTGGTCAGGGTGCAGTGATCTGGGTTTTCATTTCTGAAATATTTCCCAATAAAGTACGTGCAATAGGCCAATCCTTTGGCGCCAGTACGCATTGGGTTTTTGCGGCGTTAATCACATTAATAACACCTGTTTTCCTGGACAAAGAAAATGGAATTTTTAAGGATAAGCCATGGCCCATCTTTGCCTTCTTTGCCTTGATGATGGTTTTGCAATTGATATGGGTATTGACAAAGATGCCTGAAACAAAAGGCGCGTCCCTTGAAGATCTTGAAAGAAAATTAGTTGGTGACTAAATTCCGGTTTCGACGCATTTTGTTGCTTGTGTATTAGACGCCTGTCAATAATCAGCAATTGCCATTGTTGAACCTAAATTCAGCAAGTCGCCAGGACGTTCAAAAAATTAGAATAACCCATGATGTACAAATTTATATTCCTCGTTTTCCTCTTTTCTATTACATCCTGCAATAATGTAAAAAAGCTGGCCGACCAAAAATCTATAATTAATGAACCGCATCGTCCTCAAATCCATTTTACACCAAAAGAAAAATGGATGAACGATCCTAATGGCATGGTGTATTATAATGGTACCTATCATCTATTCTACCAATACTATCCAGATAGCACCGTATGGGGACCGATGCATTGGGGACACGCAACCAGTAAGGACATGATACATTGGAAACATCAACCCATTGCTTTATATCCAGATAGCCTTGGATATATTTTTTCCGGAAGTGCGGTGGTAGATGTAGATAACACTTCTGGCTTTGGTAAAGACGGCAAAGTTCCCTTGGTAGCTATTTTTACTCATCACGATCCAAAAGGTGAAAAGGCAGGAAGGAGCGATTTTCAAAACCAAAGCCTTGCATACAGTCTTGACGATGGACAAACCTGGAGCAAGTATGCGGCCAATCCGGTTCTAAAGAATCCGGGGATAAAGGACTTCCGTGATCCGAAAGTAACCTGGTATGAAGAAGGCAAAAAATGGATTATGACATTAGCAACTCTTGACCGCATCACCTTTTATTCATCTAAAGATTTAAAACGCTGGACAAAAGAAAGTGAATTCGGAAAGGAAGCAGGTGCTCATGGCGGTGTATGGGAATGCCCCGATTTATTTTCATTGGATTATGAGGGCAAAAAAATTTGGGTACTCATTGTCAACTTAAACCCGGGCGGCCCCAATGGAGGTTCTGGCACTCAGTATTTTGTAGGAAATTTTTCCGGAAAGGAATTTCAACCTTTTACAACTGATACCAAATGGTTAGATTACGGACCTGATGAATATGCTGGTGTGACCTGGTCAAATACCGGCAATAGGAAAATTTTTTTGGGCTGGATGAGTAACTGGCAATACGCCACCCTTGTGCCCACCATAAAATGGCGGAGCGCCATGACACTGCCAAGAGACCTCTCCATTGAAAAACTGGGCGATCAGTACTTTGTTACTTCTAAACCAATACCAGAGTTAACTAATTTGGCAGAACAACCAATCGTCATCGGTAACCTAGCAATAGGAAACTTCGATCTTTCAGCAAAAGCCGGAAAACTTGCAGGAGCTGCGATGTTGAAAATTATATCCGATAAGATTGCAGACTTTTCAATTAGCTTTTCCAATGGCGCACAAAAGATTTTAATTGGATACGAAAAAGGAACGAATAGCTATTTTATTGACCGCACTTCATCGGGCCAGGTAAACTTTGAAAAAGGCTTTGCAGCAAAACATACTGCTCCGAGATTAACTAACAAAGAAAATGTTGATATCACACTTATTATAGACAACAGTTCTGTGGAACTTTTTGCCGACAACGGTTTAACTGCAATGACAGAAATATTTTTTCCTGACAGTTTATTTTCCAGCATCACTATGCAATCACCGGGGAACTTTACAATAAAATCATTGCAGTACAGCAGCCTGAAAAGCATACTGAAATAATGTCATTAGCTCTTTGGCTCCGTTGCCTTTATTATTTTAAAACCGCCTCTACTTCGTGACGGTACATGCGGCTAATAGGGAGTTCTTGTTTCTGAATCCATACTAACTCGTGATTGTAGGATGAAATTTTATTCAAGGCAACTATATAAGAACGGTGGATGCGCAGGAACATTTGTTTTGGAAGCATTTCTTCTACTGAAGAAATAGACTGTTTTGTAATAATGGTATTCATTACAGCCACTATTTTCACGTAATCTCTCAGGCTTTCTACATATAAAATATCATTCAAACCAACTTTAACCATTTTGCGATCGCTGCGAAAGCTAATATAACCGCTCAACGATAATTTTTTGTCTGGAATTTCATCGTCGGACTTTAATTCGCTAAACGATGTGTGCATTACTTTGTTGACAGCTTTAAGAAAACGATCAAAAGAAATTGGCTTTAATAAATAATCTACGGCATCTAACTCAAATCCTTCTATTGCATATTTTCTGAATGCTGTAGTAAAAATAACTTTTGGGGGATTTTTCAATGACCTGATAAGATCAGTTCCTAAAAGCTCAGGCATTTTTATATCGAGGAAAATCAGGTCAACAGGTTTTGACTGGAGAAAATTAATCGCTTCTATAGCATCCGTACAGGTAGCCACAAGTTCCAGAGTATGTACCGAGCCAATAAATTTTTTCAATACTTCCAGAGCGGGTGGCTCATCGTCTACAGCCAGGCAGATAATTTTTTTCTCGTTCATACTAAGCTGGTTGAAGTTTTGGCATGAGTTTATGTTCAGGGCCTGCTAAAGCAAGATACTGCAGTTGAACCCGGAGATGCACCGTATACGTATCATTTAATGATTCTATTTTCAAAAAATGTTTCCCTGGGTAAAGAAGTCCAAGTCTTTTCTTCACGTTTGCCAGGCCAATGCCTTTTTTATTAGATAAGTTATTTAATTGTGCAGGTTTGCTGTTGGCCAAATGAAGGTGAAGTTCATCTTCTTCCACATCGATATTTAAATGAATCCATTGTTCTCCACGCATCATACTGGCTCCGTGTTTAAAACAATTTTCAACGAATGGAATGAGCAACAATGGAGCAATGAGTTTGTCTTTATAGTCGCCCGTTATTTTTACCTGCATATCGAGCCGGTTGCCGTAACGAACTTTTTCAAGGCCAATGTAATCATTGATCAATTGAATTTCTTTTTCTAGGGTTACCAGCGATTTTTGTCCTTCCGTGGTTATATAATCGATCATACCGGATAGCTTATTCACTAATCCTTCGGCCTGTGGCGAACCCGTAAGTGTGAAAGAATAAATATTGTTCAAGGTGTTAAACAAAAAATGTGGATGAATCTGCGCCTTTAGTAATTGTAATTCAGCCAGCTTGTTTTCCCGCATAAGCGTTTCACTTTCTCTTTCTTGTTTGTACCAATCTTTATAATATTTTATGCTAAGTATTAAGATGCAGGCAGGAATGGATCCTGTGAAATTTATATTGGAGTAAAAACTATAGAACTTCCTTATAAATTGAGGTAATGGCGTCTTTCCGAACTCGCCGCCGACGATCTGTCCAGGTAGATGATAGTAAGGGGTTAGAAAAAAATAGGTAAGCCAGAATAATACGAACACAAACAATAGAAAGGAGACCAAAAAGTAGGTGTATTGCCTTTTGGCAATAAACAGGGGTATCAAATAATAAACGGTTACGTAACAGAACAGAAGGTGAGAAGGCAGCCTGCTAAAAGCACGAAGAAGTTGATAAACTGCAAGGTCTCCCCAAGCCACTGTAGCGGGTAAGTTTGTTACCTGTACACAAGCCGAAAATAACAACCATGCCGTCCAGAAAATGACATGACGCATGAGCCTGTAATGGCCTTTCGAAAATATAAATTCATGCAAATTCATAAAAAGGGTTTACTTCTATTCGCTTTATTGCATCGGCCGGAATAACTTCTGACTCAAGTACAACCAATAGTGAAAAACAACCATTTTCTGAATGTGTTTCTAATTGGTGCTTCCCGGAGTAGATTGCTTGTATCCTTCGGAGGGACTGGTTTAATCCTGTATTTTGATGTGGAACACCGTTTATGTTTTCATAATAACCGTTACAACTAAGCCGAAAAATAAATTTTTTGTCCGCCGCTTCGGTTTCAATATCAATATTGAGCTTTTGTTGCAACGAAATCAGGCACTGTTCACAGCAATTCTGAACCAGTGAGAGTAAGATCAGCGGCGCTATTGTTTTCCCCGTTGCATCTCCTTGTTCTTTCACATGAATGACAATGCGGCTGCCGTAAAAATTTTTCTCTAACTCCAGGTAATCACGCATCATCTGTAATTCCTGTTCCAATGGTATCAATTCTTCCTCGCTTTCATATAAAATAAAACTTAGCAAATCAGAAAGTTTCAATATTAATTGCGGCGCCAGAGCCGAACGGTTATGGATGAGGTCAGAAATATTTTGTAAAGCATCAGAAAGAAAATGTGGATGAAAATTTGTCTTAATGGTTTGAAGTTCTGTTGTAATCTTTTGTTGCTGCAATCGCTCATTCTCTTTGTGCTTCAGGTGACGAATCTTTATAAGTTTGATGATGATGGCGCACCCACTGGCAACAAGGCCAAGCCCCAATCCATAAATGATAGGTTGAAAAACCATAATCTGTCGAGGTAATTGTTGAAAGGAAAGTTTTTGAATAAACGGACTAAATAGTTTTGTAATCAGGAAAGCGCTGCCCAGATTAATGAAGCATAAAGAAACGAATAAGATAAAAAATGTGACATATTTCCCCTTTAAAACAAACCTTGGGAGTAAGAAGTAAATGGATACATAAACGGAAAAGATACTGACAGGAATATAGATCATTTTTTCAAATGCTTCCACAAATGTTTTTGAAGCAACTAAATCATTTGCGTTCCGGGGAAAAAAATTTACAATAAAAAAATAGGTAGAAAAAACAATCCACAATGCCAGGTGCCTGGCAAGCCTGTGTTTTACCTGATTGGAAAATATAAATTCATGTGTTTTCAAAAAACAACTTATTCATGATTTAAAACGATTATTTCAACGCTTAGCCAGGTTTGATGTTAAAGCTTAATCAGAACACCTGCAAATACAAGATAATTGCCAGAACCGCCCGCACTTACGGTATATGTACCTGTTATCTGAGTTTTATGTTGATCAGGCACGTTTTGTCTTATTGTTCGATTAACAATTACAGGAACATAAACATAAAGGGACGCTGCTTTCATTTTATAAACGATACCCGGTTCTACAGAAAAATTATGACCAGCCCTTCGTACACCTTCACTTCCACCAATAAGATCGTTGACAGGTACACCTTCATCTCTTATACCCAGAGAAAATGCCCAGTTCCTGATGCTGAAATTAGCACCGGCCCTTATGGAAAACTGATCAGCTACACTAAGAATAATATTGTTTGCGAGGCTATCTACCCTAAGCGGTGTTCTGCCAGCGGTGAATGCTACACCGTTTTGTTCCCTCGGATTCATCATGTAATAAAAATTGCCATACAGACTGATAGTCCCTCTAGAATTTAACGCATAAAACAGATTGAGTTCGGTAATAATGCCTGTTCCTCCATCACCCAATTGAATAGAAGGATTAACAGCAGAAAGTACCTTTGTTGAATCATTCCTGTAGAAATAGTCCTGGTATTTATAATCACCTGTCGGGAATTTAATTCCCAATCCTAGTTGAACGTTGCCTCTTTGATTGACAGTTGGTCGCAACAACCATTTGTAAGCGGTAAACCGGATATCGCCAATACCAAATGTTCGTGTTGTATGTCGTGTTGTATTTGGTCCGCCATGCTCAACGGCAGCCTCGCGGCTGTTTGATGAAACAGGTAAATTGAAGCTAAGAGACCACCCATTTCTGAGTAACCTGCTGATGGAAATATCCATTGAGTACGATCTAATAACCGCTTCATTTTGTGCCGGTGTTTTTTGATCTGTGCTTCCTTTAAAGTCACGGAAGGCTTTGAAATAGCGGTTGTTAATATTTAGTTGCCAGTTTGATGTTGAAAAAGCATTATCGGTAAGATTGTACTGCCCGAATCCTGATATATTGCGAACAACAATACAACCTTGTGATTGAGAGGACTGGCTTAGAAAAGAAGTAACAAGCAGCAGAATAGTAAACTTTCTCATAAAGAAATTTAGTGTTGGTTAAAAGACAAGAAATTTCAATAGGGAGATTAAATACCTGCAGATTCAAAAGGTGCTTCCTTAAAGATATTCATCATTTCTATAAATTCTTGGCTTATTAGACAGTTTACTTTTAATTATCGACGGATGCAATTCGTCGCCAATTGTTTGCATAGCTACCATTTTTAGTTCTTTTGGCACAGGGAGAAATACAATTGACGAGATAAAATATTTATGCTAAGTAATTTCCTTTTTCAGCGCTTTCAAAAACAGCTTCAAGTACACGCATATTATTTACAGCATCCTCCAGGCTTGTAGGAACAGGTGTATTATCAAGAATGGACCTGGAAAAAAGATCACCTTGTATAGTATATTGATTAACGGGTTCAAAAACAATTTCTTCCGTACCGGTTTTAGTGTGTAGCCAGATCCTGCATTCCTTATCAGATGGTGCATTTAC
>DAIQPL010000036.1:0-21831 GCA_036787395.1 Flavisolibacter sp.
AGCACTAAAAGGAGTATGATAACAAAACCCGTAACCATGATTTTTAATTAACCGGTAGAATAGCTCTTCGTGTATTTTTATTTATCAATCATCAGTCATCAAATATAATAGTGAAAGCCTTTAGCAAACCTGTTTTGAATGGTAGCAACCAACTAACGGAATTTCTTTAACTTTTCCCCTCAAACAAAATCAAACATGCGTTATTTTCTGTTCGTCAGTTTATTACTTAGCGTACTTACTATTAGTTGCAATCAAAACACCACTGTTGCTGGCACTACTGATTCTGAAGAAGGCTTTGCTGCTTTCAACAAAGACAGCCTGGGTAACGATATCAGCATCTTAAGTTCTGATTCTTTCATGGGCCGCAAACCATTTACTGAAGGAGAAACCAAGGCAATCACTTATTTACAAAAACGTTTTGCCGAAGTAGGCCTTGAACCTGGTAATGGCAACAGTTATTTGCAGGCTGTGCCAATGGTGAACATTGCTACCAAAGCCGATTCGTTCATGCAGGTGCAGTCGCCAAAAGGAAGCTTTGTATTAAAAGGTTTTGATGATTACGTCATCTGGACGGAAAAAACCGATTCACTCATTAGTTTGAAAAACAATGAACTGGTTTTTGCAGGCTATGGTGTCAATGCTCCTGAACGTGGCTGGAATGATTATGCAGGTCTGGATGTGAAAGGAAAAATTGTAATGGTAATGGTGAACGATCCTGGTTATGGAATAGACTCCAGCTTATTCAAAGGTGATACCATGACTTACTATGGAAGATGGACCTACAAATTTGAAGAAGCAGCACGGCAGGGCGCAAAGGGTTGTCTTGTCATTCATAATACAAAAGCAGCAAGCTATCCTTTTAGCGTAGTGCAAAATAACTGGAACGGATCGCGTCTTCATTTGGATGACCGTGGTAAGAACGTTCCTTATTGCGATGTAGTAGGATGGGTTTCGGAACCTACTGCAAAAAAATTATTGAGTGGGGGAGGCTATGATTCTACACTTCTTGCTAAGGCCGCACAACCTGGTTTTAAACCAGTACCATTGAATCTGAAGCTGACCACTAACATTAAAGTAACAGCAACTTACAATCAATCGCACAATGTAATTGGAAAGATCACCGGCGCTAAACACCCGGATGAATACCTGATTTATACGGCACACTGGGATCACCTGGGTATTGGTAAACCAGACGAAAAAGGGGACAGCATTTACAATGGCGCCCTGGATAATGCCAGTGCTACTGCCGGTTTGCTGGAACTGGCCAAAGCATTCAAAAGTTTGAAAACAAAATCCGACCGCACTATCATTTTTCTTTCTGTAACTGCGGAAGAACAGGGGTTATGGGGCTCTGCTTATTATGCGCAAAATCCTGTTTATCCCGCGGCCAAAACAATAGCCAATATTAATATGGATGGACTGAGCAATGCAGGAAAAACAAAAGACATTGTCATTGTTGGACAAGGACAATCGGAGCTGGAAGATTATTTAAAAGAAGCAGCGCAAAAAATGGATCGCTCTATTTCTTTTGAAACACATCCCGAAGCGGGGTATTATTACCGCTCCGATCATTTCAATTTTGCAAAGGTGGGAATACCGGCTTTGTACACAAAAAAAGGTATTGATGTTATTGGCAAAAGCAAAGAATACGGGCAGCAGCAGGAAGATGAATACCGCGATAAGCATTATCATCGTCCGTCAGATGAATATAACAACACATGGAACCTGGAAGGAGCTATTGAAGATCTAAAACTTTTATTCGTTGTTGGCAAACGCATTGCTACAGAAAACAACTGGCCGGTATGGAAAGAAGGATCTGAATTCAGGAAATTGAGGCCGCAACCGGGCAAAATGACTAAATAAATCTCCGATCAACACTGCATAACATTTATAAAAAAAGCTCATGACATGATCATGAGCTTTTTTTATTTATACTCCCGCTTTTACTGTTTTGTTTTTTCTTTCAAAACGTTTCCATTACTGTCTACCAGTAATTTAACGTTACCCATATCATTTTTCAGTTTCACTTCGTAAGCTGTTTGCTCTTTCCATGATTCTTTCTGGACTGATTCAATATTATATCCTGTATACTTTGTCTGTATCAATGTACTTACTGCAGGAGGTAGCATAGTGTAATTAATAGCAGAGGCAGTACCTACCCAGGCGCCATTTGAATCATAGTAAGTTGTGTACTTCCTGCCACCCATATCAAAGCTTACTGCATAATCGTTAGCATCCAGGGCTGTCCATCCATTGAGTTCCCAATCAATAGGCGCAGTAGCTGCATCGAATTGGGTGTAGGTTACATTAGTAGCATCGGGGTATAATGCTGTAAAATTGGTCCTGATATTAGCAGGCAACCCGTAAGCGGCATTAGAGGTAGTACTGGTATACGTAGTACCGCAGGAAACAAACAGGGCCGTTGCAAGAACCAGGCTCATGATTTTTAATTTCATAGATTCATATTTTGAGTTAACAATAGTATTGCCTACTCAGCCATCCAAACATTGCGCCAGAAGAAAGTTTAGTAGCGATTAATTATATAAAGCCGTTGCCAACGGGTAAACTTACCAGATTTGATGAGTCCGGTATTTATTCACTCATTCCAATTAAGAAGATTAAGAATGGAAAGAGCATTAAACATCGTGCCTGCAGCTATAACATCTTATTTACTCCAGGAGGACTACAACCGGTTTTTTTACCAGCAAGCAGTCCACGGTTGCAGCAGTCTTTATTCCCCACAGGCCTAGGTCTTTATCTTCATAAAAGATTTTGGCGCATTTATAAACAGTCCAGTTTCCACTGGGCGAAATGCAAAACTTTCCTGCAAACTCGTTTTGCAAAGCACTTAATTTTCATCGATTGGCAAGGCTGAGTTTATTTTTTTATATTACTGCTTACAAATTGAGCGAAATATTTATGCTAACGACCGGAGGTGATATACGAGCAAAATGCCGCGCATTTATAAGAAGCAGTCTGGCAATTTTTGTACTTTTTTTCATTTGTTTTTCACTACAAGCCCAAAGTAAAACTGAAAACAATTTAACTATTCCTGATTACGGCGTTATAGAGAAGGCGGACATGCAGATGAAAGACTGCGACTTCGATCCCGGGGCCGAGGCCATGGTATTACTTGATGATGGGGTTTTAGAGTTCGATACTTACTATACACTCATATTTAGACGCCGGTTACGAATTAAGATACTAAGTAATAAGGGCCTGGATTGGGCCAACGTGCATTTGCGCTTTAGAAACGGTGCCAGAATTTTTGATATAGCAGCTCAAACGTATAACCTCGATGTAAACAATACTGTTGTTACCACCCAAGTAGAGAAAAACCTGGTGTATGAGAAAAAGCAAAACAAAAAATATAGTGAAAAAGTTTTCACCTTCCCTAATGTTAAAGCAGGATCGATCATTGAATATAGTTTCAGGCATGAGGGTGGTGGCTTGATCGATTGGTATTTTCAACGTTCTATACCTACAAAGTACAGTCGCTTCACAACCGATTTCCCCAAAGAGATTGAATTAAGTTGCACACCCTATTGCTCCTTCAAATATGAAGTGGCTGACGAAAATATAGAGGGCAGAAAACGCAAAACCTATTCAATGTCCAATGTTCCTTCATTTAAAAAAGAGCCGTATATATTAAATGAAGACTACTACCATGACCGGCTGGAAACAATGGTAACAGCCTATTTGATTAATGGTAGAAAAGTAGATAAAAGGATGAATTGGATAGATGTTGTTAAGCTTCTTATGGAAGATGAAGACTTTGGCGTACAGATTAAAAAGAATATTCCCCGCACAGCTGACCTTGACGAAAAATTAAAAACAGTGACTGGTCCTTATGAGAAAATGAAAACCGTGTACAAATACGTCCAGGACAACATGGAATGGAATGAGTATACAGGCATCTGGGCTTTAGATGGTGTAAAAAGTGCATGGAAGGACAAGAAAGGTACAGCCGGCGAAATTAATCTCATTCTGGTGAACCTTTTAAAAGATGCAGGACTGAATGTTCATCCTATATTGGTTAGCTCTCACGATAATGGCATTGTAAACACAGCTGACGCAGGAACGTTTGATCTTCCTGGCTACAGGCAATTTAATAAGGTAATGGCTTACGTAGATCTTAGCGGCAGAACATATGTACTGGATGCCACGCAAAAAGATAATCCTGTAGACTTAATTCCGCCGGACGTATTATTAACACCTGGACTTGTCATTGAAAAAATCAACACTTATGACTGGGGTTGGAAATCCCTATGGCGGGAGGATGCAAACGCTGCCAATGTTCTTACAATTAAGGGAAATATTGATGAATCAGAAAAATTGAATGGCGAAGTTTCTATAAAGAGTTTTGACTATGCCCGGCTTTCAAGGTTACCGATTGTAAAAAAAGGTAAGGATAAATTTATTGAAAAATACGTAACGGAATCTAACCCCGGCCTGCTGGTTAATGATGTTACATTCGAAAATATTGAGGCAGATAGTTTACCCCTTGTACAAACCATAAAATTTACTGAACCTCTTACTATATCTGGTGACTATGCCTCTTTTTCAACCAATATATTAACAGGCCTTGAAAAAAATCCTTTCCTTGCGGATAGCCGTTTTTCAGATATTTTTTTTGGATACAAACAGCACTTTGTAGTTCTGGGCACCTATACTTTGTCTGTAGAATTTATGCTTGATGACCTGCCTAAAAATATTAAATTGATTATGCCAGATACCAGTATTATCATGTCCAGGATTTCACAAATCAACGGAAATATCCTTCAAACAAGAATAGACATTGAATTCCGGAAACCTTTTTATCTGGCTGCTCAGTACGGAGAGCTACAGGAATTTTACCGGCGGCTGTTTGAAGTATTGAATGAACAGTTTGTAATGCGCAAAAAAAAAATAGCCGGGCTATTCTAAAAGTGACAAGCAAAACGCAAAACAAATAGCATAAGACTTTACACTTAGAAAAGCATCTGTCGTATTGACAAACCTCATTTTGTTTTTTATATTACTTCCGGTTTGTACTTAACCGCTTTTATAAAGTTTATGCAATCAAAACTAATTAACCTCTCAAGGTTTGCTTTTTTTTCTTTTAAAAAGATTTCAATCCTTATTTTATCGCTGTGTTTTTCTTCAGCCATTACAGCTCAAAAGAAAAAAGATAAAAATCAAAACTTACCGGATTTCGGAAAAATTGAAAAAGCCGACCTTGAAATGAAGGAATGTAATTTTGATGCCAAGGCCGAAGCGATGATATTACTTGATGATGGGCTTTTAGAATTCGCTATACCGTCGGGTATGGAATTGAAGCGTAGGGTGAGGATTAAAATTTTAAATAACAAAGGCCTGGATTGGGCAAACGTTCACCTGCCTTACAAAACCGATGGGAGCAGACAAAACATTACAGATATTGAAGCGCAAACATATAATGTGGATGCAAACGGAAATATCGTGACTATTAAGGTGGATAAGAGTCTTATTTATAACAAAAAGATCAATAAAAAAATTTCGGAAAGAGTGTTCACTTTTCCTGATGTGAAAGTGGGCTCTGTTATTGAATACCGGTTCAAGCATTATGGAATCGGTTTGATCGACTGGTATTTTCAACGCTCTATTCCGGTGCGTTACAGCCATTTTATCACCGACTTTCCAAACGAAATTGAGGTAAGCTCCATTCCTTTTTGTGTAAACAAATATGAGTATACTAGTGAACAGAATTGGAGGAATGTAAAAAAGTACTCTATGAGCAATATACCTGCTTTCCGGGATGAACCTTTTATTCTGAATGAAGATTATTATCGCGACCGTCTTGAAACGAAAGTAACAGCTTTTAACATCAATGGCAAAAGAGAAAACCGGCTTGTAAATTGGGTACAGGTAATCAAATACCTTATGGAAGATGAAGACTTTGGCGTACAGATTAAAAAGAATATTCCCCGCACAGCTGACCTTGACGAAAAATTAAAAACAGTGACTGGTCCTTATGAGAAAATGAAAACCGTGTACAAATACGTCCAGGACAACATGGAATGGAATGAGTATACAGGCATCTGGGCTTTAGATGGTGTAAAAAGTGCATGGAAGGACAAGAAAGGTACAGCCGGCGAAATTAATCTCATTCTGGTGAACCTTTTAAAAGATGCAGGACTGAATGTTCATCCTATATTGGTTAGCTCTCACGATAATGGCATTGTGAATGCTGCTGATGCAGGTACCTATGAAAGTCCGGGCTTCCTTCAGTTTAATAAGGTTCTGGCTTACGTCAATATTAATGACGCCATCTACGTTCTGGATGCCACACAAAAGAATAATCCCGTAAACCTCATTCCGGCTGATGTATTGTTGACAGAAGGTTTAGTGATTGAAAAGATTGATACCTACGAGTGGGGATGGAAAACTTTGTGGAAAGATGACTTGGTAGCGAAAAACATTGTTTTTATAAAAGGAGAAATTGATGAAAAAAGAAAGCTGAAAGGAGAAGCTTCTATTCTCAGTTATGATTATGCCCGCTTGTCAAGATTGCCTGCTGCCAAAAAGGGAAAAGACAAATATCTTGAGAAATTCATCACAGAGTCGAACCCAGGCATAATGGTAAACGAAGTAACATTTGAAAACCTTGAATCAGACAGCCTGCCCCTGATACAGAAGTTAAAATTCGATGAATCGCTCAACAAGGCAGGAGAATATGCTTATTTCTCTACCAATATTTTAACGGGACTTGAAAAAAACCCCTTTGTTGCCGATAACCGTTTTTCTGATGTGTTCTTTGGTTACAAGCAACATTATACCATATTGGGTACTTATACAATTCCGGAAGGCTTTGAGTTAGGTGAACTTCCGAAAAACATAAAAATGATTATGCCCGATACCAGCATCACCATTTCCAGGGTGTCTCAGGTTACTCAAAATACATTACAGACCAAGATTGAGCTCAAATTTCAGAAGCCTGTTTATACTGCCGAGGAATACGCCTTTTTGCAGGAATTTTATCAACGGCTTTTTGAATTATTAAATGAGCAGTTTGTGGTACGCAAAAAAAAGTAAGCCTGATTAATCTCGCTTTATGAAAAAAATTTTCCTATCCGCTTTAAGCTTTATCTCAATTGTTGTTCACGCCCAAACTGGAGTGTATAGTTTGGCAGCTGTGCCCGAAAATCTAAAAACTAAAGCGTCTGTTATTACGCATGTAGTAAATATCAATGTGGAAGTAGAAAGCCTTGAAAAAGCAACCGAAACAGTGCATAAGATTTTTACTGTGGTCAATGAAGAAGGCAGAGATGCGCTGCTGTTCAACCAGCACTCCAATAAATATTATGCGCTTACTGATGCAGAAATCAGGATTTACGATCAGAAAGGAAAGCTGGTAGAAAAGGTGAAAAAGAAAGACATGATAACTACAGCGGTTGGTGAAGGCCTTATAGAAGATGGGTATGTTACTTTTTACCAAGTAAAGGGATACGCGTATCCCATCACAATTGAATTCAATTACGAACACAGACTTAAGAGCACCTTGTTTTTTCCCGACTACCGGTTTATACAACGCAAAGAAGCTGTGTTGGAATCGAATTACATAGCTAAAGTACCTTCAAACCTGGCCTTACGCTATAAAGGAAGGCATACCTCTTTGGAACCCACTGTTACTGAACAAGGCGCCTACACCACTTACAAATGGGCCGTTAAGAGCCAGGCTGCCATCGAAGATGAAGAAGGTAGCGAATCATTTCGCGATAAATTTCCTTATGTTGAAATTGTGCCCGCACAATTTTCACATTATGGTTATACCGGTGATTTTTCTTCCTGGAAAAGTTTTGGATTCTGGATACAGGAATTGTATAAAGGATTAGATGAATTACCAGCTGACCGACAGCAGTTTTTTCAAAAACTGGTTAACGATGCAGGGGATGAAAAAGAAAAAATCCGGCGGCTTTATCAATACCTACAGGAAAACTTCCGGTATGTGAGTATTCAATTAGGGATTGGCGGTTTAAAACCTTTTTCTGCCAGCTTTACTGATCAGAAAAAATATGGCGATTGCAAGGCCTTAAGCAATTTTATGAAGGCTGCGTTAAAAGCTGTAGGAGTGAAAAGCTATGTAGCAATTATAAATTCAGCCTATAATGGAGAACCTGTAGATGCTGATTTTCCTGCCAATAATTTTAATCATGTCATTCTTTGTGTGCCTCGGGAAAAAGACTCTGTCTGGCTTGAATGCACCAGTTCAACGGCTGCTTTTGGAAAACTAAGCAGCGCTACAGAAAATCGAAATGCTTTGCTGATTACAGATGACGGCGGCGTATTGGTAGCCACGCCAAAAAGCGAAGCTTCTACTAATTACTTCTCATCAAAAACGATCATTAACGTTCAAAGCGATTTCTCTGCCCGGTCTGAAACGTTGTTAACTACAAGTGGCGCCTATACGGAAATGCTCACCGATCTGCTAAAAGAAAAAAGAGATGAGCAAAAAGAAGTAATTGTGTCTTCGTGGGGTTATAGACAACCCGATGATTTCGAATTTGCATCTACTAACAATAAGAATGAAGCAAAGCTAACCCTTGTTATAAGGAAGGTTTCGGAGTTTAATTCAGGAAGCAAACATTTTCTGAAGCCCCGGATTCACAAAATGTGGTCATCCAGACTGCCTGCTTCAGAAATCCGGAAGATGGATTTTTATTTTTTCTTTCCTTTTGAAAAAAGAGATACTACAATAATGATACTAACCAATAATTTGGAAGTAGACGTGTTGCCTGCAGAAAAAGAATTCAAAACAGCTTATAGTTACTACCACTCCCGAAGCTGGCTCAATAAACCTGAAAATGCCATCTATACGGCAACTATGTTTACCTTAAAAAAACACAAAGTGCTGGCTGCAGACTATAGCGCGGTTAGGTCTTTTTTTGACGAAGTGCTTCAGGATGACATGCAAAGAATCGTTGTGAAAAATACAGGCGTGACAGCTAATGAAAAGAAGACCTTTTAGATTTATACTTGTCGGATTTATTTGAAAGATCTTAATCTTTTCATACAATTAGCCGACGCTATGAACTGGTAATAAATGGGTTTTTAGATATGGCCATTTAAAGCTGTTTTTCTTTGCGGTTCTTTGTCTAGGTTGTAATGATGAAGAACTGGCCTCTGCTATAGGTGACAGTGAACGACTGTAGGTTGCCCTTGCAGGATCTACCTTAAGTAAAGCCTTGGGTGATGTAGTCCCGGCTTATGGTAATAGCGATCTGTGGGTAATGAAGATTAAAAATGAACGGAATATTTATTTTCTGAACCAAAACCTGGATAAAGGAGCTCCCTGAAACGTGGCTCTTTTTTTTGCCGTTATTAAAAAGGTTGTATCAATTCCGAACATTCTTTGTACATAACCGAACATCTTCGTAGAACAGTTTTTTTCTAAGTCCTTGTTTTTCAAAGCCTCCCTTTTTGGCATTAATCATGACTCTATTTTGCTTTCTCATGTGAATCTTAACCGGGTGTGTCTACACCGGGTATCTTTTATCTCATTCCTAAACTGCTGGTGTATGAAGATCCTTTTTACAGTATCCCTCTCAGTTTTAAAGAACCAACCTTCAAAATAGACTTATGCTAAAGAACTATTTAAAAATTGCCTGGCGCAACCTTCTAAAAAATAAAATCTATTCTACTATTAATATCGCAGGACTTGCAACAGGGATGGCTGTAGCTATATTAATTGGGTTATGGATATGGGACGAGACCAGCTTTGACACGTATCATAAAAATCATGAGCGTCTGGCCCAGGTAATGACCACGCAAACTTTTAATGGAGAAACAGGAACAGGACAAGCTGTAGCCATGCCACTGGCTAATGAATTGAGAACAAAATACGGAAGCGATTTTAAAAATGTATCAATGGCCTCATGGAACTTTGGACATATACTTGCCACAGGCGATAAAAAAATAAGCGCTGAAGGTATGTGGGTAGAACCAGTGTTTCCCCAAATGTTCTCCTTTAAAATGCAAAAAGGCGATGTGTCATCCATTCTCAAAGATCCTTCTTCTATTGTACTTAGTTCCTCCGTGGCAAAGGCTTTATTTAATGACGCGAATCCTATAAATCAGATCATAAAGTTGGACAATAAAGAAAGTTTTAAAGTAACCGGAGTATATGAAGATCTTCCACGTAACAGCACCTTTTACAAAACAAAAATCCTCCTGTCCTGGGAAAAATATATAACAACAGAGCCATGGTTTAAGAGAGCAATGACGCAGTGGGGTAACCATTCTTTCCAGGCTTTTGTCGAAGTAAATAAAAATGCCGAATTCGCGAAAACCACAGCAAAGATCAGGAACGCTTCAATGGTTCACCTAAAAGAGGCAGAAGATGGCAAAGAGGAATTGGTTTTGCAACCCATGGACAACTGGCGGTTGTATAACGAATTTAAAAATGGCAAGCTTGCCGGTGGACGCATACAGTTCGTTTGGCTATTTGGTATCATTGGTGTTTTTGTGCTCTTGCTTGCCTGCATCAATTTTATGAACCTATCTACTGCCCGCAGTGAAAAACGTGCGAAGGAAGTAGGCATTCGTAAAACGGTAGGTTCCCTGCGAAAACAACTTATTAAACAGTTCCTCGCTGAATCAATTGTGGTCGCCTTTTTAGCGCTGGTACTTGCCATTATGCTGGCTGCACTTTCACTTCCCTTTTTTAATGGTTTGGCTGATAAAGAAATAAAACTGCCTGGTGGCAATATTGTTTTCTGGATGCTCTTAGTTGGATTTACATTTTTCACCGGCATTGTTTCCGGCAGCTATCCAGCCTTTTATTTATCCAGCTTTGAACCCATCAAAGTATTGAAAGGCACTTTTCGTGTTGGCAGGTATGCAGCTATTCCACGCAAGGTGTTGGTAGTTCTTCAATTCACTATTTCCATTGCGCTTATTATAGGAACTATTATTGTTTACAGGCAAATACAACATGCCAAAGACAGACCGGTAGGCTATACACGCGAAGGATTAATAACGATTAACATGAACACGCCCGACCTCCACGGACATTACGATGCATTACGCAGTGATTTATTGACAACAGGCGTTGTGGAAAATATGGCTGAATCTTCCAGCCCCTCAACAGAGGTTTGGAGTAACCAGATTGGTTTTGAGTGGGAAGGTAAAGATCCTACGTCCTTACCCTTGTTTGGAATCGTAAGTGTTTCACAGGACTTTGGAAAAACGATAGGCTGGCAAATAAAGGCAGGTCGCGACTTCTCCAGAAATTTTAGCACCGATACCAGTGCACTTATATTGAATGAAGCGGCTGTTAAACTTACCGGCATAAAAGACATTACCGGCAAAACCATTAAATGGAATGAGAAGCCATATACTGTTATTGGTGTAGTACACGATATGGTAATGCAATCTCCTTACGAGCCTATCAAGCCTACGATTTTTACAATGGATCCTGATTGGGTCAGTACGGTGACAATACGTATCAAACCTGCGATAGCGGTAAGTGCCGCATTGCCAAAAATAGAAACCATATTTAAACGGTATAACCCCGGCAGCCCTTTTGAATTCAAGTTTACAGACGAACAATACAGCAAAAAATTTTCAGATGAAGAACGAATTGGTAACCTCTCGACCTTCTTTGCCATACTGGCTGTATTTATTTCTTGTTTAGGATTATTTGGTCTTGCCTCTTTTGTTGCCGAGCAGCGAACCAAAGAGATAGGTGTTCGTAAAGTATTAGGTGCAAGCATATTTAACCTGTGGCAAATGCTATCAAAAGACTTTGTAACACTGGTGATCATCTCCTGCTTTATAGCAATTCCCATTGCCTGGTATTTCCTGCATCAGTGGTTGCAGCGCTATACCTATCGTACCGATATATCATGGTGGATCTTTATTATAGCGGCGGTCGGCGCTTTATTAATAACAATGGCAACCGTAAGTTTCCAGGCCATTAAAGCCGCTATGGCCAATCCGGTAAAAAGTTTAAGAACAGAATAAGTCAACAACATGCTAAAGAATTATTTCAAAATTGCCTGGCGCAACCTGTTTAAAAGTAAAACCTCTTCTCTTATTAATATCAGCGGGCTTGCGGTAGGAATGGCTGTTGCCATACTGATTGCATTATGGATTTATGATGAACTTAGTTTTGATAAATACCACCAGAATTACCCGCGCATTGCACAGGTAATGCAACATCAAACTTATAATGGAAAGATAGAAACACAGTCAGCTAATCCCGCTGCAATGAGCGGGGAAATTCGCAGGCTTTATGGAAGTGATTTCAAATATGTGGTGCAGTCTTCCTGGAATTTTGATCATGCTCTCACCTATGGTGATAAAATATTTTTAAAGCCCGGAAGTTTTTTCGAGCCAGGAGTAACCGACATGTTAAGCCTGAAAATGCTGAAAGGTTCCCGGAATAGTATGAAGGAGATGAACTCCATCCTGCTTTCGCAATCAGTAGCAAAAGCCATCTTTGGAAACGACGATCCTATGGGCAAGGTTTTGCGTGTTGACAACAAAGCCAATGTGAAAGTTACGGGTGTTTATGAAGACCTGCCGGACAATACCTCCTTTAAGGACCTGCAACTGATAATGCCCTGGGATTTGTACCTAAGCCTCAATACCTGGATCAAACAAATGGAAAATCCATGGGGTAGCAATTTCACACAGACCTTTGCACAGGTTGCCGATGGCGTTGATATGGAGAAAGTATCGCGGAAAATCAGGAACGTCAAACTAAACAAAACGGCCGCAGAAGACAAGAGGTACAAGCCAGCCGTGTTTTTACATCCCATGAGCAAATGGCACCTGTATTCCGATTTTAAAGATGGCATTAATACGGGAGGACGTATTGACACCGTATGGCTATTTGGAATCATTGGGATGTTTGTATTGCTGTTAGCCTGCATCAATTTTATGAACCTGAGCACAGCCCGCAGTGAAAAGCGGGCCAAAGAAGTTGGCATCCGCAAAGCCATGGGTTCTTTGAGAAAACAACTGGTCACGCAATTTTTCAGTGAGTCGGTTTTAATAGCATTGATGGCTTTTGTTATTTCGTTGCTTTTTGTAAGCCTGGTGTTGCCCTATTTTAATTCGGTTGCCGAAAAGAAAATAACGCTTACCTGGACCAACCCTCTTTTTTGGTTATTAGGAATAAGTTTCAGTGTATTTACAGGGCTTGTGGCCGGACTTTACCCTGCCTTGTTTTTGTCATCTTTTCAACCGGTAAAAGTGCTGAAGGGCACCTTCCGTGCAGGACGTTCTGCATCGGTGCCGCGCAAAATATTGGTGGTACTTCAGTTCACCATCTCTATTGTATTGATCATTGGTACCATCGTCATTTACAAGCAAATTAACCTGGGCCAGAGCCGTCCAATTGGTTATAACAGGGATGGACTGGTTGGCCAGGGCGTTACAGAAGACCTGCATAAACATTTTGAAGCATTACGGACTGATTTAAAAAACAGCGGCGCCATTCTTGAAATAACCGAATCGGGCAGCCCTACAACAGAAGTATGGAATACCAATGGCGGCTTTAACTGGGAAGGAAAAGATCCGAACCAGGCCGTTGACTTTCCTAACAATGATGTTACACCTGAATATGGAAAAACGATCGGCTGGAAAATAAAAGAAGGCAGGGATTTCTCAAGAGCGTTTGCTACAGATTCTTCCGCCTTTATCTTAAATGAATCGGCAGTGGCCTTCATTGGTTTAAAAGATCCTATTGGAAAAATCATCCGCTGGGAAGACAAGCCTTTTACCATCATTGGTGTGGTAGAAGACCTGCTGGTTCAGTCGCCCTATAAGCCCGTCAGGCCTTCGCTCTTTCATGTATCCAAAGATCAGCAAAGCATTTTCATTATGCGCATCAATCCAAAATGGACTGCTAAAGATGCGCTGGCCAAAATAGAAAGTGTTTTTAAAAAATACGATCCTGCGGCGCCGTTCAAGGCTTCTTTCACGGACGAGGAATTTGCCAAAAAATTCGGAAATGAAAAACGCATTGGCAAGCTCGCCACCTTCTTTGCCATCCTTGCTATTTTCATTTCTTGTCTCGGGCTATTCGGGCTCACTTCTTTTGTAGCAGAACAACGCGTAAAAGAAATTGGTATTCGCAAAGTGCTGGGAGCTTCCGTTGCCAACATCTGGCAATTGCTTTCGAAAGATTTTATCATCCTGGTGCTGGTATCCTGCTTTATTGCGGTACCTATTGCACTTTATTATATGAGGTCGTGGTTAGAAAAATATGACTACCGCACTTCGGTTTCCTGGTGGGTGTTTGCCCTGGCCGCTTTGGGTGCCTTGATCATTACCTTGATCACGGTAAGCTTCCAGGCTATTAAAGCGGCCATGGCTAACCCGGTAAAAAATTTAAGGACGGAATAAGACCAACAGCATGCTTAAAAATTATTTTAAAACTGCCTGGAGAAATTTAATTCGCAATACAGCATTTTCTGTTCTTAATATATCAGGTCTTGGGTTAGGAATCGCTTGCAGCCTATTGATCATGCTTTGGGTAAGCGACGAACGCAGCGTTGATGCTTTTCATGACAACGGAAAATTCCTGTACCAGGTTTATGAACGCCAGTATTACGATGGTAAAGTGGAAGCAAGTTATCCAACACAAGGTCTGCTGGCAGATGAATTAAAAAGAGTAATTCCTGAAATACAATATGCCAGTGCAATGGAACGTGCTTCAGCACCAGGCAGCCTTAGCAGTTTTGAAGCAGCAGGTAAGATCATCAAAATGAATGGATCCTTCGCCGGCGCAGATTTTTTCAGCATGTTTAGTTTTCCTTTACTGCAGGGAAGGCCGCAGGCCGTTTTGAACACGCAGGAAGGCATTGCTATTTCGCGAAAAATGGCCGACCAGTTTTTTGGAAGTGATGCAAAGGCAATTGGCAAAACGATACGCTACGAAAACAGGGAAGACCTGTTGGTAACAGCGGTATTCGAAAATATTCCGGTGAACTCTTCGCAGCAATTTGATTTTTTAAGAAGCTGGATTGCTTTTGTAAAAGAAAACCAGTGGGTAAACAACTGGGGCAATACCAGTCCTGTTACTTTAGTGCAATTACGCAAAGACGCTGACCCACATAAAGTAGAGGCTAAGATAAAAGATTTCATATACCGGTACCGGCCAAAAGATAAAGGTTCGCTTACTGAACTGGCCTTACAACCATACACAGAAAAATATCTTCATTCAACATTTAAGGACGGGGAGATCGATGGCGGCCGTATTGAATATGTAAGGTTGTTCACGATAGTGGCCATCTTCATTTTGTTGATTGCCTGCATCAATTTTATGAACCTTGCAACGGCACGTGCTACCAAACGGGCAAAAGAAGTTGGTGTTCGAAAAGTGATAGGGGCGGCTCGATCCACGCTTATCCGGCAGTTTATGGGAGAGGCTCTTTTGCTTACCTTCTTTTCAACCATTGTTGCTATTTGTCTTGCTGTCATTCTTTTGCCTGCCTTTAATAACCTTTCCGGCAAGCAGCTTTCCCTGCCTTTAGCCAACCCTGTTTTCTGGGCGGCTTTATCAGGGCTCTTATTAATCACAGGATTTGTTGCAGGTAGCTACCCGGCAGTTTTCCTTTCTTCATTACATCCCATACGCGTGTTGAAAGGCAGTTTGAAATTTGGCGCAAGCGCAGTTTTTTTTCGCAAAGGCCTGGTAGTTTTCCAATTTGCTCTTTCTATTATTCTGATTGTAGGCATGATTGTAATTTTTCGCCAGATGGATTATATACAGTCGAAAAACCTTGGCTATGACCGGGAGAATCTTGTATATATTCCTATAGAAGGCGACCTGGTGAAAAACTACAACCTGTTTAAAGAAAAAGCCGGCAACATACCTGGTGTTCTTTCGGTTTCAAAAATGAGAAATTCACCTACTGTTATTGAGCACCATACAGGCAGCATTGAGTGGCCGGGTAAAGATCCAAATCTTGCGGTATCGTTTGCAGATGCGGTTGTAGGCTATGATTTTGTGAAGACAATGAACCTGCAATTAAAAGAAGGTCGCGATTTTTCTACCCAATTTGGAACTGATTCTGCTTCCTATTTGTTGAATGAAACAGCCCTCCAAAAAATTGGTTATAAGGATCCGATTGGCCGGGAGGTAGTTTGGGGAAATCGCCACGGAAAGATTATTGGTGTAATTAAAGATTTTCATTTCAATTCCATGCACTCGGCCATCGATCCGCTTATCATACGTTTGGACGAAAATTGGGGATGGGGAAACATTCTTGTTCGCATCAAAGGCGATAATACGAAAGCAACAGTAACAGGTTTACAGAAGCTATGCAAAGCAATAAATCCGAAAACTCCTTTTACTTATCAATTCTCTGATGAGGAATACTCCCGACTATATAAAAGTGAACAGGTAGTAAGTAAACTCTCTAACTGTTTTGCGTTCCTGGCCATTTTTATTTCCTGCCTGGGATTATTTGGCCTGGCAACATTCAGTGCTGCACAACGCACAAAAGAGATCGGTGTTCGCAAGGTGCTGGGCGCCTCTGTATCAAGCATTATTGCTTTGCTCACTACTAACTTTTTAAAACCAGTACTGGTTGCTATTGTAATTGCGGTTCCTGTTTCGCAATATTTTTTGAAGCAATGGCTAAACGGATTTGCTTATAAGATTAACATCGAATGGTGGGTATTTGCCGGAGCGGGAGGCATATCCATTTTGATAGCAATGCTAACAGTAAGCTTCCAGGCAATCAAAGCAGCCATGACCAACCCGGTAAAAAATTTACGAACCGAATAACTGTTTTACAATGTCTTCATTCTTAAAACAAGCTTTCAGATCTGTTGTAAAAAATAAAACCTATTCTTTTCTCAATATTCTTGGCTTGTCAGCCAGCCTTACCTGTTTTGCTTTCATTGCTCTTTGGGTACACGATGAATGGAGTTATGATAAGTTCAATAAAAATTTTGACCGCATCTTTCGTGTTACCGGCACTGAAAAAACAGAAGCGGGTGTTATTCAAAGTGCGGTAACAAGTGCACCCATGGCGGCAGCATTGAGAAAAGATTATCCTGAAGTGCAAGCGGCTGTTCGTCTCCGTATGCGTGAAGAGATTGTGGAGCATCAGGGCAGTCAAATCCTTCAACCTAATATTCTAATTACTGACCCTTCTTTTTTCCAAATCTTCAGTTACCATCTCACACAAGGTGACGCCGCAACAGCATTAGAGGAACCCTTTTCTATTGTGTTGACAGAATCAACCGCAAAGAAATTTTTTGGAGAAGTCAATCCATTAGGACAAACGCTGAAGTTACTAATGTACGACAGCACCAATCGCGGAGCTCTTTACACTGTAAAAGGAATAATGCCAGACCCTCCAAAAAATGCACACTTCACCTTTACCATGCTTGCTTCTTTTAAAACGGTGGAGGCCATAAACCCTGATGTGCTGACAGCAGACGGATGGGGAGACGCCAGTTTTTATACCTATGTTTTGTTGAAGCAAGGTGTTGATGGTGCTGCTTTCTCAAAAAAAATTTCTCATTTCTATAAAAATTATATAGGTGACAGGTTTAGAATCTGGGGTCCCATCTATTCTTACCAGTTGCAACCTTTAAGTGACATTCATCTTCGATCCAACCTGCAGTACGAGATTGCCCCCACTGGTAACATCACCAATGTCTATATCTTTTCCACTATAGGCATCTTTATTCTCCTGCTGGCAGGCATAAATTATATCAACCTTGCTACAGCCCGTTCGCTTACCAGGGCTAAAGAAGTAAGTATAAAAAAAATAATAGGCGCTGGTAGAAATCAATTGGTGTTGCAATATATCCTCGAAGCTATACTTACAGCAATGATAGCCTGTGCTGTTTCCTTGTTGTGTTGTGCAGCGGCAAACCCGGTATTTGTGGAGATGACAGGTAAAGAACTAAGCCTTTTCTCGTCGCCTTTGATCCCCGTTTTTATGATTGGTGTCACCATTTTGTTAAGTAGCGTTTCAGGGATGTACCCGGCAGTGATTATTTCTGCTTATAAACCCGTTACTATTATAAAAGGCTCGTTCAATAGCGGAAGCAAAGGGGTGTTGTTGCGACAATTCCTTGTTACTACGCAATTTGTCATAACGCTGGTTTTGATAACCGGCATCATTGTTATCTATTCACAAATGACCTACATACAGGGAAAGGACCTGGGTTATAAAAAAGAAGGATTGATCACCTTAAAAGTGAATGGCAACACTGATGTGATTAATGGATATGAATCGTTTAAAAATGATCTTCGTACCAATCCTTTAATATCCGGCATAGCCACCTCCAACTCGCTGATTGTATCCGGACTTGGATCAGGTGTTTCCCAAACGGTTGACAGCGAAGGCAAGCCACTACAGGTGAACACTGCAAGGCTGAGGGTGGACACAACTTATCTTTCTGTATACGGCATCAAACTACTGGCAGGAGAAAACATGGGTAAAAAATCTTTGCTGGATACGCTACAGCCTGTACTAATAAATGAAGCCGCCGTTCAACAATTCGGATGGAAAAATCCTGAGACCGCTATTGGTAAACCTTTTAACATAGGAAGTACAAAAGGAATGATAACAGGTGTTGTAAAGAACTTTCATTTTACTTCACTGCACGAGACCATTCAGCCACTGGCAATTTACCCTGCGCAAGACCGGTTTTCAAGAATCACCATAAAAGCCGATGTTTCCAATACAAGCCGCGTGATGGATCTGATAGCCGCCACCTGGAAAAAATATTTTCCTGCTGCTTTGCTGGACTATAATTTCCTGGATAATCAAATCCGCGATCAATACAAGGAGGAGCAAAGGTTTTCAAAAATATTTTCCTGCTTCTCCATTTTATCACTCCTTATTGCGTGCCTGGGTTTATATGGATTGATATCTTATGCGGCATCACGAAGGACAAGAGAAATTGGTATACGAAAAGTTTTAGGCTCCAGTGTAAATGGCATTGTAGTGCTATTGACGAAAGACTTTCTGAAACTGTTGGTTCTTGCCTTACTCATTGCAACGCCCATAGCCTGGTATACTATGCAAAACTGGTTACAGGATTTTGCATTTCGTATAAACATCAGCTGGTGGATGTTGTTCGCGTCGGGTGTGTTGGTATTATTTATTGCACTGGCAACGGTAAGCTTCCAGGCTATTAAAGCTGCTATGGCTAATCCTGTAAAAAATTTAAGAACCGAATAAAATTGTGAATTGAACACTCTATGATGTGAAAATGTATTTACTAACTGATAAATCAATATAATGTTCAAGAACTTTTTCAAGATAGCGTGGAGAAATTTAATAAGGCAAAGAGGTTATTCAATAATCAACATCGTTGGCCTCGGTATTGGTATAGCCGCTTGTCTCCTGATCTTACAATATGTTTCTTTCGAATTAAGCTATGAAAAATTTCAGGTTAAGAAAGACCGCATTTATCGGGTGAAGCAGGATAGATATGATAATGGTAAATTAAGCACCGAATGGGTGTCAGGCGCCTATGCAGTTGGTAATTCGTTTAAAGATGCTATCCCGGAAATTGAAGACTATGTAAAGTTGGTAGGAAATGATGCGGTTGTTGCTGAAGTCAACAATCAACCGGTCCAGATAAAAAAGGTCTTTTTTGCCAGTGCATCTTTCTTCCGGATTTTTACTTATCCCTTAATTGCCGGCAACGGCAATAAAGCGTTAACAGAACCTTTTACAGCGGCTTTATCTGAATCCACAGCTAAAATATTATACGGCAGCACAAATGTTATCGGCAAAAGACTTAGCCTTAATCGCAACAGTGATTATACCATTACTGCGGTTTACAAAGATGCACCCGCCAACACGCAGCTCAAGCCGGAGATTCTTCTTTCTTATGCCACCTATGTAAAATGGACCACCGATTCCACTGGCAAAGGTCCTGAAACGGCCTGGCTGTGGGACGGATGCCTTACGTATCTTTTGTTACAAAAGGGGGCGCACCCCGACGTTGTAGAAAAAAAGTTTAAACCGGTAGTTGACAAGTTTACTGCGGAGGACATGAAAAAATTCAATTCTGCAGTAACCTACAGTTTGCAACCGTTGAAGGATATTCATTTGTACTCCCATTACATGACAGAGCCAGAGCCAAATGGTGATGGCAAGACCGTTTATCTTTTGTTAGGGATTGCATTTTTTATAGCGGTGATAGCATGGGTAAATTACATTAACCTGGCAACAGCACGTGCCGTTAACCGGGCAAAAGAGGTGGGCATTAGAAAAACAGTGGGTTCGCAAAGGAGCCAGTTGATTATCCAATTTCTTTCTGAATCTGCATTACTCAATGCCCTTGCGTTAATACTTGCATTACTGATTGTGGTTATTGCATTACCTGGGTTTAACCAGCTTTCAGGTCAGAACCTTTCTTTCTCATTATTTGCTAAAACAAATTTCTGGCTTAGTCTCGGTGCCCTGGTTATTGTAGGAACTTTCTTGTCTGGAATTTATCCCGCATTTGTCTTATCTGGTTTTAAACCCATTGAAGTATTAAAAGGAAAGATGACCGCTACCAGTAAAGGCTCACTGCTAAGGAAAGGGTTGGTTGTTTTTCAATTTACCGCTTCGCTTTTCTTGTTGATCGGAACTCTTGCTGTTTATCAGCAAATTCAATATATGCGCAAGCAATCGTTGGGAATTAACATTGATCAGACTTTAGTAGTTAAACCTCCAACGGTACTCACAGATTCCACCTACCTACGAAACATGACTGCCTTGAAACAGGCCTTGAACCAGCAAACTTCTGTAAAAGGTGTTACAATTTCAACCAGTATACCCGGCGAAGCGATACGGTGGAATGCAGGAGGAATTAAATTGGTTGGAACAGAGGAATCAACTCAAAAGCAATACCGGGTTATTGGAATGGATTACGATTACATGAAATTGTATGGCATGAAGCTGATAGCCGGCCGAAGCTTTTCAAAAGAGTTTGGCAGCGATGAACATTCGGTGTTATTTAATGAAAAGGGGTTTGAGCAATTAGGATTGAATAAACCGGAAGATGCCATTGGTAAAAAAATTGACTTCTGGGGTCAGCAGTATACCATAATAGGTGTTACTGAAAACGTTCATCAACAATCGTTACGGGAAAGTTTTGAGCCGCTGATCTTCCGGTTGATTCCCGATATACGCGGCTTTCTATCCGTTAAAACCACAGCAGCGAATGCAAGCCAGACAATTTCACAGGTAAAGGCGAGCTGGAATAAACTCTTTCCGGGTAATACGTTTGAATATTTTTTCCTTGATGATCATTTTGACCAACAATATAAAGCAGATCAAAAATTCGGACAGGTGTTTGGACTGTTTACATCTCTTGCCATTTTAGTGGCCTGTCTTGGTTTATTTGGCCTCGCATCGTTCACTACCATTCAACGCACAAAAGAAATTGGCATAAGAAAAGTTCTGGGCGCTTCTGTGCTGCAGATCTTAAAACTGTTGTACCAGGAGTTTGCCCTTCTGCTGGTAATTGCATTTGTTTTAACGGTTCCCATTGCCTGGTATGTGATCTCAAATTGGTTACAAGGGTATGCCTTCAGAATAAACATACACTGGTCATATTTCATCATGCCCTTTATCACTATTCTCATTATTGCATTGCTTACAGTAAGCTTTCAATCGATAAAAGCGGCGGTTGCCAACCCTGTAAAAAGTTTAAGAAGCGAATAAAAATATTCAAAATGCCGCCTACCTGAAATTGTCGAAATCAAAAAATAAAATTGCTTTTCCTTAAATACTGACTTATGTTTCAAAATCTGTCTTTTACGTTTCGCCGCTTTGGCCGCCAAAAGCTGACTACCATTTTACATATAGTGGGCCTTACGCTGGGTATTAC
>DAIQPL010000223.1:0-7140 GCA_036787395.1 Flavisolibacter sp.
TTCCATCACTCTTTGTAACCGTAGTGAGCTGTGTGCCTTTTACCTGCACGGTAATACTCTCAAGCGGCTTGCCATTTTCATCTGTTATTTTACCGGTAACGGGAAAATTGTTTTGGGCTAAACAAACGTACGAGAACACGAGAAGAATAGAAAGAATAAAGATTTCTCTCAGTGGAGTATATTTTTTCCTCATAATAGCAGCAATTATAATTACTCGTAGAAATTATTTTGTCTTCAGAACTAAAGTATAGTATTGAGCACCGGTAACTATCCTGTTGCATCCTGAAAAATTAATTTTGCGGCAAACTATTTACGCAATCGTTCCCGGAGTCGTGGAAGATTAAATTTATTCAGATTAAAGAACCATGCTTTGTGTGAGTGAGTAGTGCTGGAGTTTGACAGTATTTGGCAGTAGTTTTTTATTCCACGCTTTATGAATAGCCAGCGCAGCGCCTAAAGCAGTTGCCTGCGCAATAGACGCAGCAAATATTTCTATCCCTGGAAAGGCTGAAGCCAGGAGGTTCATATAAACCAGGTTCCTGCTGAAACCTCCGTCGACAAATATTCTTTTTATGTCAGCCCCTTTTAAGACCAACCGCGTAGAAGCCACCTGCCTCTCCATCATATCTATTACCAGTTGATGATAGGCTTCAATATCATTTGAAAATTGAGAAAGCTCCCTTGTAGCAAACAGTGATTCCTTGATTAATTTTTTTGTAGTCCAATTAATCCGGTGAACTTTTTTTTGTAGCAGTAATACTATTTCAGGGAGGAATTCAACAGAACTATATTTCGCCGGATCCTGGTCAAAAAAGGCTGCAATACGCTTTGTTTGTTCTTC
The DNA here is from genome assembly GCA_036787395.1 of Flavisolibacter sp. GTDB lineage: Bacteria > Bacteroidota > Bacteroidia > Chitinophagales > Chitinophagaceae > Flavisolibacter. The sequence continues at coordinate 842 of DAIQPL010000223.1, forward strand.
GTGCTCCTGTCCCGCAAAAAGACGGGACGCTTTAACCGGTTTGCCCTGGTACTGGAGGTAACAGAGACAGTCACACTGCAGTTCTTCTATTGTTAAGGGGCTATCGTTAAATGGGTTCAGGCTGATGCACCAGGTACCAGTAGATAACAACACAAAAGGCTCCTGGAAATTGGCGAGGTAAGGTATCAGTGCTGCAGAGCTGTCGTGCAAACCTGCGCCCGCATAAAAATGATTGCCCATAAAAACAGCCGGTGTTACCAGATCGTATGGTACAATGGGAGCTAGTAATGGTTCAATAGATTCCTTGTACACCCATTCGTGATACTCATTTTTTCTAAAGTCCCATAAGTTAGTATGACAACCTATACTTGTAAGATCAGAAAAGGCTTTATTGCAAATGAGATAAGAAAGATATTGAGGCAGGTGTAAAGCATATTTTATTTGTCTGAATAATTCCGGCTTTTCATGTTTAAGGCGGTATAGCTGCATACCCGAATTCAGACTTCCCAATACAGGAGAAGCCGTTTGAGAGGAAAATTTTTCTTCTCCGCCATAGGTTTGGTAAAACTTATTTTTTAAGTGTTCCGGATAGCTTTTTAGATAATTATATAACGGCGTTACCGCGTTGCCCTTGTCATTGATATTTACAAGGCTGGCGCCATAAGCCGAAAAATTAAGCGCCTTCAGGTCAAATTTTTTTGTATTAAATACCTGTGATAGCGAATCAAAAACAAATAAATGCAGGTTTTTTAAATCTTCGCAAGAATCCCCATCTTCATCAACAATTTCCACGATCCTTGCAGATTGTTCAAACACTATATTATAATCCTCATCAAAAAGAAGAAGTTTTTTATTTGTCTTCCCAACATCTATTACAGCAATGACAGGTGTAGTTGGCATTATAGTCCGGTTGCAACGGTTTTCAAACCTCTTTCTTTAACCAGGTTTTCCCTTGTCTTATGACTGCGGAAAAATTCAAGGGGTTGTAAAGCACCGCCGGCACGAAGTCGCGCCTCAGCAACTAGAGGCCTTACATCGGTGCGATAAGCCGTTTGCAAAATTTCCTGCGCTTTTACAACATCATTGGCTTCTCTTGCAGCAGCTAAACCTTTTGTATCTACCAACAAGGCCTGCGCATAAGATATTTTAATCGCTTCCACTGATTGTAAAAGATCTTCAAGCGGATCTTTGATATTATGTGAGGCATCAATCATCCATCCAAGGTCAGAAGCATGATTCAATCCCTTTGCATCCATGCCCTCTACCAATTCATTAAAAATCAAAAAAAGCTGGTAAGGATTAATAGAACCAACGGTCAGGTCATCGTCTCCATATTTGGAATCATTAAAATGAAACCCTCCAAGTTTTCCTTCCATTAATAACAGGGAAACAATTTGTTCAATATTGGCATTGGGAAGATGATGTCCAAGGTCTACCAATGTATAAGCCTTTGGTCCAAGTTTCGTGGCATATAAAAGTGATTGCCCCCAATCGCCAACCGACATAGAATAAAAATTTGGCTCGAAGGCTTTGTATTCAACAAACATTTTCCAGTTGTCAGGAAGTGCTGCGTAGATTTCTTTCAGGCTTTCCAAAGTGTTCTGAAACGCTTTTCTAAAGTTCAATTGCCCCGGAAAGCAAGAACCATCAGCCAGCCAAACCGTTAATGATTCAGAGCCCAGGTCAACGCCATGTTTTATTACTTCAATGTTATGTTCTATTGCCTGCTGACGAACTGCTTTGTCCACATGCTGAAGAGAACCAAACTTATAACTGAGTTTTTGTTCTTTTTGATCCTGGAACGTATTGGAATTCACCGCGTCAAAACGCAATCCATGTTGTGCCGCTAATGCTTTTACGGAAGCGGTGTGACCTGGAATATCCCATGGAATATGAAGGGAAATGGCTCCGCTTGACCCATTGAGTGCATGAAGCAATCCAACATCCTCAATTTTTTCCTCCAGGTTACGGGGTTCTCCTCCTATCGAAAAACGACCAAAACGGGTACCGCCCGCGCCAAGCGCCCAACTTGGAATAGCTACTTGAAAGTCGATAAGCTTTTGAAGAACATCATCGAGGTTGTTTACCGAAGAAGCAACAAAGTCAAACCTGCGTTTATGATCTGGTAATTGATCCTGGTTACTTTCCTGGATCTTGTATTTTTCAATTAGCATAGCAATTGTTCTTTAATTAAGGTAAGTAAAAAACTTCTTTTAAAGGCATGCTCGCCGGCGAATGGTCTTCGTTAGTTTCCATAATATCTGCCATATAACTCCACCATTTTTGCATCACTTCATACTCGGGTAGCTTATTCAAAGTGTTTGGATCATTTGCTTTTAATACACCAAAAAGACTGTTCGTTGATTCATCTAAAAAAATGGAATATTCGCTAATGCCATTTTCTTTTAAAAGACCCTGGAGTTCAGGCCAAATCTGGTCATGCCTTCTTTTGTATTCTTTCTCCTGTCCTTTCAATAACTGCATTTTAAAAGCTACACGTTCCATTCAATTAGTTTGTTAGTTATTGTTTGTGGTTAGTCGCTCAAGGTTTAGGCGTTCCTTATTTAGCTACCTGGTTTTATAGCGTGGTTGAATTAAACGACACCTACAAGCTATATATCAACAACGAAAAACTTCTTTTATCTAACAAAAGCATTAGCAACGCCGCCGTCAACATTTAATATATTTCCTGTTGATTTGTTAAGCAAACCGCCAACAAAAGCCAGGCAGGCATTGGCAATATCTTCTGGCAAAATTACCTCGTTCAACAAAGTTCTTTTGGCGTAAAATGCCGGTAGTTCTTCTACAGAAATGCCATACGCTTTTGCACGGCCGGCCGCCCATTCGCCTTCCCATATTTTACTATCGCTGATGACTGCATCAGGATTGACCGTATTGACTCTTATTTTATCCTTTCCCAATTCAGCAGCATTCAACCTGCTTAAATGAATCTGTGCTGCTTTGGCTGAACCATATCCTGCATTGTTGGGCCCCGAGACCAATGCATTCTTACTTACAATATTTACTACGTCTCCGCCAAGGTCCTGCTTGCGCATCATAGCAACGCCTTCCTGTGTTACCATAAATTGTCCTTTTACAAGAACATCATACAACAGGTCCCAATCTGCTTCCGTATGTTCCTCAATTGGCTTTGAAATAGACAAGCCGGCACAATTCACTATAATATCCACCCCACCAAAATGTAGGGCGGCTGTATCAAAAGCTCTTTTAATATTTTGCCTGTCGGTGACATCCAGCGTTACAGAAGCGCAATAATCTTTATTGTATTGTTTTTGAAATTCTTTGAATGTAACATCTAAACGACTTGCATCGTTGTCATTTAAGACAATACATGCACCCTCGTCAGCAAATTTGCGAGCTATTGCTTTTCCAATACCACCTGCGCTCCCTGTTATCAATGCTATTTTCCCAGACAAAGACTTTGGTTTTGGCAAGCGCTGCAGTTTAGCTTCTTCCAATAACCAGTATTCAATATCAAAAGCTTCCTGTCTTGGTAAAGAAGTGTATTCCGAAATTGCTTCTGCTCCCCTCATTACGTTGATAGCATTGATGTAAAATTCTGCTGCAATGCGGGCTGTTGATTTATCTTTTGCAAAAGTGAACATGCCAACGCCTGGATATAAGATCACCACAGGATTTGCATCACGTATTCCAGGGCTGTTATCATGCTTATGCGAATCGTAATAATTCTTGTACATAGCCCTGTAGGCATCAAATTGCGGAGAAAGTTTTTCTTTGATAGCTTCTGCATCTGAAAGGTCTTCAGTTGCCACCAGGTCTAAAACAAGCGGACTTATTTTGGTCCTTAAAAAATGATCAGGGCAACTGGTACCCATAGGTGCCAGCCGGTCAAGATCTTTTGAATTTACAAATTCCAAAACCTTTTCATCATCGGTAAAATGACCAACCATTCTTGTATACGAAGAACACAAACCACGCAGCAAAGGGGCCAGGACAACGGCCTGTGAGAGACGCTGATCTTTTTGCAAAGATTTTACCCTTGCCCCTCCAAAAACTGCTGGCTGCTTGTGTAGAAAAGACCCGATGTATTCAGCACAACGCTCTATTACTTCCAATGAATTAATATAGCAATCAAACGCGGTATCTCCCCAGGTAAACAAACCATGAGAACCCAGCATGATGCCGCGTATACCTGGATTTTCATCAAGACATTGTTTAAGCTGCAATCCAAGGTCAAAACCCGGGCGTTGCCATTCTACCCAACCAATGGTACCATTAAACAACTCTTCTGTAATGCGCTTTCCATCTTTTGAAGCAGCGATGGAAATGGCTGCGTCGGGATGCAGGTGGTCAATATGTTTAAAAGGCAGAAATCCATGAAGGGGTGTATCAATGGAAGGTGCTTTTGAGGCCAAATCATAAATACAATGATTGAAAAGTTCTACCATCTCATCTTCATGCCTCAAACCTCTGTATACATTTTTGAGGTTTCGTAAACGGTCTACATACAGCCCGGCTAAACCAGCTTTGGTTAATGTACCAATATCACCTCCGGAACCTTTGATCCACATTACCTCTGTTTCTTCACCGGTCAACGGATCTTTTTCAAATGTCTTACAGGAAGTATTTCCTCCTCCATAATTGGTTAAACGCAAGTCGGCTCCTAAGAGGTTGGAACGGTATATTAATAAGGCAACTTCATCGCCATTCAAGGCAGCAGCTTTAGCCTCATCCCACAGGTAACTTACATGTTTAAACGTTGCTGTAACAGGCATTTTATTCAATTTGATAATTTGACAATGCGACAATGTGAAAATGATTGTTTAGTTCACGTTGTCACTATGTGTTCAATATGGTTCTGAACGATGAAAGAAATGCGACGCAACAATAGCCGAATAGTAGCATTGCCGATCGGTTCATAATCACCATTCCTATGTAAAGAGCTGTTTTATTTTTTTGAAAATGCCTTTGCATTTGATCGTCACATCGGCATGTTTCCAATTTTCACATTGATTATGGCTTCAGATATCCATAACTCTTATCTAACTCAAAATTTAAGGCAGCACATTCATCTTTTTTGTTTGCACTTGCCCAATTTTTTCTTTTTGTTCCTTTTCCTGTTTTTCTTTCAGGAAGTTTCCATAACCAACTACTCCAACGGCGGCTATAACAGTAGCAACACCAATAAATAGCATTGTCCTGGTTTTACCTGAAACGCCCTTCCATTCTTTTGATATCAATCCCCACATGTTGGCAACAAGTATGATGAATGACATATGGAGGATCCATGAAGAGGCGCCATTTCCGAGCCGGCTCTCTCCCATTCCATAAAAAAAGAATTGAAGGAACCAGGTGGTACCTGCCAATGCACTCAACAGGTAATTCTTTAATAACGGTGTTCTTTTATTACTATAATCTCCAAATGTTTTATTGCGTGCATTCAGGATCATACACCAAATAAAATTGGTGGTTAATCCACCCCAAAGAAGTACAACATAAATTACGTTATTACGAAAAAGAAATTCGCCTTGGCCGGGATTTGCATTTACCCAAATATCGTTGGCTACAGTAGCCATGGACTTACCAGCTTCCAGTCCAAAATTGAAACAGGCACTGAGCACACCAGAAATAATTGCCACTGTCAGGCCCAATGCAAATTTAAATTCTGTTGATGTTGACGGTGCCCCATGAGCAGATGACGTCGTTGTTTTTGGCTCTGCAACAATTTCATCATAGGCTTCATGACGATAACCAATTCCGGCAACCGCAGCTTCTTCTGCCACTGGCTCCGGCGCCCGTTCTTTTACAGTTCTGCCAGGTCCTGCAGAAGGCGTGTTATCCTTTAATTCTTTTTCCTTCATCATCCCGGCTTTGCCGCAAAGGATGATACCGATGGTACAAATCGCCAGTCCTCCTAAAACAAATAAACCCCATTGGTTTCCTGTAATCATGCCAATGGTATCTTTCCCCTGTTCAGGAAAGAACTGATAATAAATAGATGGGATCAGCGAACCAAATATCATGCACAAGCCAAGAATGATGCTACTGCCCAATGCCACACCAAGGTAGCGTACACCCAGTCCATAGGTTAATCCGCCAACGCCCCATAACAATCCAAATAAGAATGTATAGAATAAAGTGGAGCCACCTGTATTGGCAATAATATCTGAAAAATGGGGAATGGTTAGCCATGCTGCCAGTGGCGGCACAATCAACCAGGAGAACAATCCCCCGATTATCCAATAGCTTTCCCATGCCCAGCCCCTGACCTTTTTATAAGGCATATAAAAACTACCCGAAGCAAAACCGCCGATAAA
>DAIQPL010000454.1:0-2372 GCA_036787395.1 Flavisolibacter sp.
TACTCCTCTTTCACGATATAGGAAGGGTTTGGATGGATGATGAAAGTTCAAACAAGTGGCACAATGGTTTTGGTGGCGGATTGTGGATATCACCTATTCAACGCTTTGTCATTACAGCCTCTGTTGCCCATTCTAAGGAAGATGACATGCTGCCTTATTTAACTTTGGGCTTCCAGTTTTAGCTGGTTAAAGGAAAATAATACCCAATACACTTTAACCAATGCTGCTACTTGTAATAAGCTTAACCGTTGGCTTGAATTTTTCATGTATACTGTTCAAAGCTGAACAATGATGAAAAACAAATGTTTTACGGCGCAATTTGTTATTTGTACCAGCCTTTCATGTGCCTATTTGTTTTTTATTTCAAATAGTTTTGCCCAAACTTCTGTCCAAACAGGCGACAGTATTACAATTGCCATTGCGCCTGAATACGACCAGGTTTCCGGTGTTCACAGGGCGCTTTTTGGTGAAAGCTACCGCAAGCTTTGGGCTACACCAGTAAAGATGAAAGTGCTTTACCTGAACAAGGAAAAAGGTGGGTTGACCATCACCGAAAAAGGCGGGGGACTACAAACCAAATCCTTGCGTTTAAAAGACACAAGTGGAAGAGAGTGGGTATTGCGGAGCGTTCAAAAATATCCTGAAAGAGCCCTGCCTAAAAAATTGAAAGGAACAATTGCTAAGGATATTTTACAGGACCAGGTAGTCACAAGTCATCCTTATGCTGCGTTGACGGTGCCCTTGTTTGCCGAAGCATTAGGAGTTTTACATACAAACCCCCAAATTGTTTATGTTCCGGATGATCCTGCTTTAGGTGAATACAGAGCAGATTTCGCCAATACAGTTTTGCTCTTTGAGGAAAGAGAGCCGGATGGAGTAATGGATACAGATAACACAGAAAAATCTCAAAAGAAAGTTGAAGAAGACAACGATACCCGTTTCGATCAAAAACGCCTGCTGAGAGCCAGGCTGTTGGATCTTTTTTTAGGTGATTGGGACCGTCATGAAGAACAGTGGCGGTGGCAAAAAATAGAAGATAAAGACCAAACTTTATATGAACCTTTTCCCCGTGACCGGGATAAGGTGTATTATACTACCTCGGGTTTATTTCCCGGTCTACTTTCAAACCAGTTTGGAAAAGCAAACCTTCAGGCTTTTAAGGGAACAATAAAAAAAATAGGCAACTATAATTTTAACAACCGCTATTTTGACCGCTACTTTCTGAATGCACTAAGTGAACAGGATTGGAAAGAAGAAACGGCCTATCTACAAAAAACCTTTACCGATGATTTGATACAAAAAGCAATTAAAGCATTGCCTGGGCCCATCTATAAACTTTCCGGAGAGAAGATAATTAGCACCTTAATAGCCAGAAGAAATGGCTTGCACGATGCGGCTTTAAACTACTATCGTTTTTTATCAAGAAATATTGACATTCCAGGGTCAGATAAACCAGAGCTTTTTGAGTTGAACGTTAAAGAAGGCGGCCATGTTGATGTCAGCATTTACAAAATAACGGAAGACGGCAGCAAGGGCAAAGCAATTTACCAACGGGATTTTACTCCTGAATTAACAGAGGAAATCCGTCTATTTGGACTTGGTGGAAATGATGTGTATTCCGTTAATGGAAATCACAAGTTAAAAATCAGGCTGCATATGATTGGCGGAGATGGGGTTGATAGCTTTTACATAGCCCCAGAATTATCCAATAGAAGAAAGGTGTATATCTATGATCGCTCTGATGAAGAGAATAAACTGCCTTCAAAATCGGTAGCGCGGCTTCGTACGTCGACAGATACTACTATTAATTTTTTTGACAGGAAGAGTTTTGAATATGACAAAGTAGGACCCGTTATCTCGGCTCAGTATGATCTTGATCTAGGTTTTATGATGAGAGGAGGAGTGGTATACGAAAGGCAAGGTTTTAGAAGAGAGCCTTATGCAAAAAGGCATACGTTTTTTGTAAATTATGCACCTGCAAGAAAATCTTTTTTATTCAGTTACAGTGCCGATTTGAAGAAACTGTTTGGTAAGAATGACCTTGCTGTCAACCTCCTTTTAAGAGGCCCGCATAATGTAAGCAGTTTTTTTGGGGTTGGTAACGAATCTTTATTTCAAAAAAACGATGGCCAGGATATCTCTTATTACCGCAACCGCTATGACTATTTTGCCGGAGATGTAAGGGCGCGGCGGCCACTATCAAGACGTTTACGGGTAAATTTTGGTTTGGGTGTTCAGCATTATAACAGCTACCAAAAAAATAACGTACATCGTTATTTAAATACCTACAATGCACTGGAACGTGGTGAAAACGTTTATTCAAGGCAGGTTTTTGCCGGCTTTGTTGGTGGAGCAGAAATTAATTCTCGTAG
>DAIQPL010000224.1:0-2847 GCA_036787395.1 Flavisolibacter sp.
ATTATATTTAGTTTGCCAGTCCGTGATCTTTGTGGGAGTACCACTAATCACCCCAACTAGTTTCGCTCTTTTGCAGGATTGCATGGCTTCAGCCACACGGGTGCCGTAGCTGCCAAGACCCATAATAGCTACTCTTAACACCGGTGCCTCGTTTGAAGAACTATTGTGATTAATAGTTCTGGAATCCGGATAACTCATAAAAGGCAGGCTTAAGGCAGAATAGGTAACTTGTTGTAGGAAGTGTCTTCGTGAACTCATAGCAGTGGTTTTTTCTTTTTACAATAATGATCGTGACATATGCAATTCCTTCTATTTTTCAATAGATCATTACTGAACAACAGAGTTAAATAAAGTTAGTGAATTGGAATCAATTATAACTACCGGCGGGTTTCACTTCCTGATGTAACAAGCATTGAGCATTAAATAAAGTTTTTAAGGTTCTACTACGAAGGCCTGCTAAGAATTTCCTGCTGTTTTGAATTATCACAAAACAACTTTTCAAACCTGGATAGCCAAATTGCGATAGAGCAAAAGAGTAGAAACAATTTCTCAGTTTAATAAAATTTAAGCACGTTGCTGACTCAACGTTAAACTTGCAAACAAGAATCCAGAAAGTTCCCTTATTAATTATTCTCCTTTGACGATACCCGATAAAACCGAAAACCAATAATAGATGGGCTCGCCTTGTGTGTAGAAGATCAAACGGAAATTTAAAAATTCTGGTTATTGTGCAAAAGACATTAAAAGACAGCCGATGCTAATTTATTGTAACTAACTATGAAAACTCATCAGCATCACATGGTATAATATTTTGACTCTTTATACTATTACCAAACATGATTTTATGAAGATAATGGAATTGAAAGTGCTGAGAGGTCCCAACTACTGGTCAATTAAAAAGACCCGGCTGATACATATGCTTTTGGACCTGGAAGAGCTGGAAGAACTGCCGACTAATAAGATCCCTGGTTTTTATGAACGCATAAAAGAATTGTTACCTTCTTTGTACAATCACTATTGCAGTGAAGGTGCCCCGGGCGGCTTCTTTGAACGGGTGAAAGACGGCACCTGGATGGGCCATGTGATCGAACATATTGCTCTCGAACTTCAATCCCTGGCAGGAATGAAAACAGGTTTTGGAAGAACGAGAGGAGCAGGAAAGACAGGGTTTTACAACGTAGTTTTTTCTTATTGTGAAGAAGAGGAAGGTCTCTACACCGCCAGGGCTGCGGTGCGTATTGCTGAAGCCTTAATTAAAGGTGAAACATATGATGTAAAAAAAGACATCGCACAGATCAGGCATTTGTGGTATGCTGAAAAGTTAGGGCCAACTACTAATTCAATTGTTTCCGAAGCTTTCAAACGTGATGTCCCTTATATCCGCCTTGATGATTCTTCTTATGTACAATTGGGTTATGGCGCCAAACAAAAACGGGTACAGACTGCCGTCACGAATGAAACGGGTATGATAGCTACAGAAATTGCAGGTAATAAAGATGTCACCAAAAAAATATTGAAAGAAGCCTACGTACCAGTACCCCAGGGAGTTATTGTATATAGTACTGACGAATTGAAAGACGCCATCGAGCAGATTGGATTTCCCCTTGTTGTAAAACCTTTAGATGGCAACCAGGGAAAAGGTGCTACCACCAATATCAATTCATGGCAGGAAATGACAGCGGCATTTTTAAAGGCCAAAGAATTTTCCAAAGATGTTGTGATTGAAAAATTTGTAGCAGGTCATGACTTTCGGGCACTTGTAGTTAATTATCAATTTGTGGCTGCAGCGCTTCGTACGCCGGCCGCTATAACCGGCGATGGTGTTCATACCATTTCGGAATTAATTAACCTGGTGAACAGCGATCCAAGGAGAGGCAGCGGACATGAAAACCTGTTGACGCAAATAGAAGTAGATGAAGCCACAACAGGCGTTCTGGCAAAAAGAAACTATACCCTGGAAACTATATTGTCTAAAGGCGTAGTCCTTCACTTAAAACCTACAGCTAATTTAAGCACGGGAGGTACTGCTACTGATGTTACAGAAAAGGTGCACCCTTCCAATGTTCGGTTGTTTGAACGCGTTGCGCGAATAATTGGATTGGACATTTGTGGTATTGATGTTGTGGCGCCTACTCTCTCGTCGCCTATCAAAAAAAATGGAGGCGCAATTATAGAAGTAAACGCTGCTCCGGGATTGAGAATGCATTTATGTCCTTCTTTCGGAACAGCACGAAACGTTGCCAAAGACATTGTGGATATGCTGTTTCCGCATAATGAAGCCAGGATACCCATTGTTGCGGTGACCGGCACTAATGGTAAAACAACTACAACCAGATTAATTGCTCAAATGGTAATGCATGCGGGATTCACAACCGGCTTTACAACCACTGATGGCATCTATATTAATGAAGAACAGATCAACGAAGGCGATGCAGCAGGACCTTTCTCTGCAAGGGTTTTATTAAAGGACAATAGTGTTGAGTTCGCGGTTTTAGAATGTGCACGTGGTGGTCTTTTGCGCTCGGGGTTGGCATTTGATAAATGTGATGTTGCTGTAGTAACCAATGTAGCGGCTGATCACCTGGGCCTGGGAGGAATTAATACGTTAGAACAATTAGCAAAAGCAAAATCTGTAGTTCCGGAAACGGTAAAGGAAAATGGGTATGCTATACTGAATGCAGATGATGACCTGGTATATGCAATGAAAGACAGGTTGAAATCTAAAGTAGCCCTGTTTTCTTTGTATTCTGATAACAGCCGTATTGAACAACATTGTGCTGAAGGCGGACTAGCTGCTTTTGTAGATGAGGGGTATTTATTTTTGAGAAGGGGGCGAAATTTAATTCC
>DAIQPL010000224.1:2947-7109 GCA_036787395.1 Flavisolibacter sp.
ATCATTCGCCAGGATAAAGATCTGCGGGGGCGTAAAGCAGAAGAAATAATTCATTTATTGCAAAAGGGAATAAATAAAACCAGCAATGGAAAACCGGTTACAAGCATCCCTGATGAATGTGAGGCCTTAGATCATGCCATTAGTAATGTTATTTCTAATTCACTGATCGTTATTCTTACAGATAAAATTGAAGAAGTAAATAACCGGTTGAATTATTATTTATCACTTGATAAAGAAACGCCTGGAAGTTTGAAAGAAATGGTTTACTAAGCGATTTTTTGCAACCGCTTTTTTCCACCTTTCAGTCAGGACAAACGAAACCGTTGAAGGGGCTACGCCTACTTTTTTTGCTATTTCTTTTAACGATATCACGAAAATTATTAAGTGAGAAACTAAAATTAAGAAAAGGTATCAGCAAACCGGAAGAAGACACTTCGGCAATGCTCCAATTGATTGATTCAAAAATTTTTTCGGGTGAAATTACTGCTGATAAGGTGAAGGGCTAACAGAGGTCCACCCGCCATCAATAATCAAAGTTTGACCGGTTATATGTCTTGCTTGCTGTGATACTAAAAACAAAGCTGCATTTGCGATATCTAAAGGATAGGCCGGGCGGCGCATGGGTGTTATTCGCGACCAAACGTTTTTGTATTCCGCATCCTGCTGTGTACGTTCTGTAAGGGAAGCGCCAGGTGCAATGGCATTTACATTAATACCGAATTCAGAAACTTCTAACACGAGATTCTTTGCAAGCATTTCCAAGGCAGCTTTTGTCATACTATAAGCTGCTAAATTTTTGTGTGCCTGGTGGCCTGTTACCGACGACATGAACAAAATACTTCCACCTGTTGCCTGGCTTTTCATTTGCCTGGCTGCCGCCTGCGCCAGGAAAAAACTTCCACCTAAATTGGTATGAAGCACCTTGAAAAAATCGAGTGGTGGGTAATTTAAAAAATCACCAAACAATGTAATACCTGCGTTAGCAATGGCAATGGTAAGATGTCCAAACCTGGCTACCGCCTCCTTCACCATCTGCTGAATAAATACAGGATCGGCTGCATCACCTGTTAATCCAACACAGTTACCAAATTCTTTATTAATCTCTTTTACTGCTCTATCTGTATAGTCACCGTCGATATCGTTTAATAAAACAGAAGCACCACTTGCAACTAGTTGACGACATATCTCAAAGCCAAGACCTTGCCCCGCGCCGGTTACAATTGCTGACTGCTGGTGAAAGTTAATTGTCAATGTAAAAATGCTTGTACATGATCGAAATAATTCTGCGGTTTAATGGGAATCCTTTGTTACTTCACTACCCGAGCTTCCCTTCAGAAAATCAAAATCAGCACCCAGGTGCGCCTGCTCTACATGGTGCTGATATAAATGCACATACCCTCTTCCTGCAACAGATTCCTTTGTTCGATACCGTGATTTTCGTTCTGTTATTTCTTCCTCCGAAAGCGCCACTTGCAACAACCGTTTCGTCACATCCAATGTAATGAGATCACCGTTTTCGATGATGCTTAAAGTTCCGCCTGCGGCCGCTTCAGGCGACACATGTAAAACAACAGTACCAAAACCGGTTCCGCTCATGCGTCCGTCTGATATGCGTACCATATCTGTGATACCTTTGGCTAAAAGTTTTGCCGGCAAACCCATGTTACCTACTTCCGGCATACCAGGATACCCTTTTGGTCCTACGTTTTTTAAAACCAGAATACTGTTCTCATCTACCTCTAAATCGTCCTGATCAATCTTGTTTTTATAATCATCTATATTTTCAAATACTACAGCAGGCCCGGTATGTTTTAAAAGATGCGGGCTGGCAGCAGATGGCTTTATGACAGCTCCTTCTATACACAAATTTCCCTTTACTACAATGATACCAGATGTTGCATCGAATGGTTTGTCAAATGAGGCAATCACTTCGGGGTTACAACATGCGGCGTCCTGGTAATTTTCTGAAATGGTTCTTCCGTTAGCTGTAATGCAACCGGTATGTAAATGCGGCAATAATTCTTTTATAACTGCAGGAAGTCCGCCTGCATAATACAGGTCTTCCATAAAATGAATTCCCGAGGGTTGCAGGTTGGCTATCAGTGGGATGTTGGAAGAGAGGCGATCAAAGTCGTCCAAAGTTAAATCCACTCCTATTCTCCCGGCAATAGCAAGTAAGTGAATGACAAAATTGGTAGAGCCTCCAACCGCTGCATTTACTTTAATAGCATTTTCGAAAGCTTCTCGTGTCAATATATGCGAAAGTCGCCTGTCTTCTTTCACCATATTCACAATCTCCAATCCGGACAATTGTGCCAATACTTTACGGGCGGCATCAGGTGCGGGTATGGCTGCATTTTGGGGAAGTGATAATCCAAGTGATTCTACCATACAAGCCATGGTGGATGCGGTACCCATTACTGCACAATGTCCCTCACTGCGACACATACCTGCTTCAGCGAGAGTCATTTCTTCCTCTGTCATTTTACCTGAACGATAGTCATCGTTAAAACGCCACACATCACTGGTACTAATACTCCGTCCCAGGTGTTTACCCGTAAGCATAGGTCCACCTGAAACTACAATGGATGGAAGGTTCACACTACAAGCGCCCATTACTAATGCTGGTGTGGTTTTATCACATCCACATAGTAGCACTACACCATCTAAAGGATTTGCCCGTATTGATTCTTCCACATCCATGCTCACGAGATTTCGATACAGCATGGCCGTTGGTTTTATGAGCGTTTCACCCAAAGACATGACGGGAAATTCTACGGGATAACCACCGGCCTCTAACACGCCTCTCTTCACAGATTCAGCGAGATCCCGAAAATGAGAATTGCATGGCGTTAGTTCCGACCATGTATTGCAAATACCGATAATTGGTTTGCCATTCAATTCATATGCAGGAATTCCCTGCTTCTTCATCCAGGCACGATAAATAAATCCATCTTTACCCTTTCGTCCAAACCAGTTGTGGCTACGCCATGTCTGAGTCATTGTTCATTATTTATTAAGCAATAATAGGCCAAACAAAAAGGGTAAGTAAATTCCCTAAAGGATTTGATTGCAGTAAGCTGAATTGGGAACCACAATTTAATGGTCATTCAACGGAATTCCTCTTCTTTGAAACTCTTTCCAATTCAGGTATTCATCACCTTTTCTTTGTTCCACCATGGTAATACAATTCTCCACAGGACAAATTAACTGGCAAAGATTGCAACCCACACATTCTTCTTCCTTTATGGCATAAGTGTTATATGGCTTGCCATAAGTTAAACTGATAGACTGGTGTGATGCATCTTCGCAGGCAATATAGCAAAGACCGCAATGAATACATTTGTCCTGGTTGATGACAGCCACATGATGATAGTTAATGTCCAGGTCTTCCCAGTGTGTTAAAGCAGGTACCGATTTACCTATAAAATCATTAATGGTTTTAAAACCTTTTTCATCCATCCAGTTATTTAAGCCCTCACACATATCTTCCACAATACGGAAGCCATGTTTCATAGCAGCGGTACATACCTGCACCGTAGTAGCGCCGAGTAACATAAATTCTACAGCATCTTTCCAGGTGCTGATGCCACCAATGCCGGACACAGGCACTTTGCGTGTAGTATCATCCTGGCTGATAGTAGCCAAAAATTTTAAAGCAATGGGTTTTACTGCCGGTCCGCAATATCCACCAAAAACAGATTTACCTGCCACATAAGGATTGGGCACAAATGTATCAAGGTCTATACCTGTTACTGACTGAATAGTATTGATCAACGATAGTGCGTTGGTGCCTGCTTCTACTGAAGCTTTGCCGGTGGGTACAACAGAATGTACATTTGGCGTTAGCTTGGTAATAACCGGGATAGTTGCTTTTTCCATCACCCATTCTACCACCATACGTGCAATTTCAGGATCCTGGCCAACCGCAGCGCCCATACCTCTTTCCGTCATGCCATGTGGACAACCAAAGTTTAATTCCAGTCCATGCGCGCCGGTATCTTCGACCTGCTGAATTAATTCATGCCATTTTTCCCTTGTATTATCTGCCATTAATGAAACAATCATAGCACGATCAGGAAAAAGTCGGATACACTCTGCAATCTCTTGGAGGTTTAAATCCAAAGGACGGTCGGAAATCAGCTCTATATTGTTGAAACCC
>DAIQPL010000225.1:0-7103 GCA_036787395.1 Flavisolibacter sp.
TGCCGGGTTGCTTACCTATCCTGTTTTGCAAACAGCAGATATTTTAATTCACCGGGCAAAATATGTTCCTGTAGGCAAAGACCAGGAGCAGCACCTGGAGATGGCACGGAACTTTGCCCAACGCTTCAATCATCGGTATGGAGAATTATTCCCCGAGCCACTTGCATTTAATTTTGGAGCTGAGCTGGTAAAAGTGCCAAGCCTGGACGGCGCCGGTAAAATGAGTAAAAGTGAAAACCAGTTGGCCACCTTATACCTGGCCGATGATGATGATTTGATCCGTAAAAAAGTAATGAAGGCAAAAACAGATAGCGGTCCTACCGAACCTCATTCTGAAATGCCTGATTATATACGCAATATTTTTGGCCTTATGAGCCTTGTAAGCGAAGAAAGCACTCTACAAAAATTCCGCGATGATTTTAATAAGGTTAGCATTCGTTATGGCGATATGAAAAAACAACTGGCAGAAGATATGGTGAAATTTATTGCTCCTATTAGAGAAAAAGCTAATGATATCAGGAACAATGAAAATTTTTTGAAGAAGGTAATCAGCGAAGGGGCTGAAAGATCAAGAGAAAGTGCTTACAAAACCATTGAATCTGCAAGACAAATGACAGGGTTGAAGTACTACTAATAAAAATTTCTAAATCATATACTGATAAATATCGCGACTAAATTCTATTTTGTGCGCCTTGTCCCTCAGAACTTAGACTTCGATTGTATTTCATTATGGCAAAATCAAAAAAACCAAAGCACATAGCCGTTGCCGGAAACATTGGAGCCGGTAAAACAACATTGACTGAATTATTGAGCAAACACTATAAATGGATTCCTCATTTTGAAGACGTAGATCATAACCCTTACCTGAACGATTTTTATGACGACATGCCCCGGTGGAGTTTCCAGTTGCAGATTTACTTTTTAAATAGCCGTATTAATCAATTATTAGAAATTCATCGCGGCACAGAAACCATTATACAGGACAGGACCATTTATGAAGATGCCAACATTTTTGCTCCCAACCTTCATGAAATGGGACTAATGGCCAAAAGGGATTTTGAAAATTATTACGGCTTTTTTCAAACGTTAAAATCAATGGTTCAACCTCCGGACTTGTTGATCTACCTGCAAGCTTCTGTGCCCACCCTGGTAGGTCAAATTCAAAAAAGAGGAAGAGAATATGAGGAGAACATTCGTTTGGATTACCTGAAGCGCCTTAATGAATATTATAATAAATGGATCGAGAGCTACAAAGAAGGTCCTCTTATGATTATAAACGTCGATGAAAATAAATTTGGTGAAAAAGAAGAAGATCTTGGAAAGATCATGGGTAAAATTGATGCACAACTTTATGGATTGTTTTAAACTTATAAGTTTCCATTGCGACTCCTTCTTCTGTAATGGATACCGGAAAGTAAAAAACTGATAGCCCCGATAAGACTAATTGCTCCTCTTGCGGTTGAACCTCCTATAAAACTAATAACACAGGCAATTGCGAACAAAGCCGCAGCAACAAATGCAAGAATATAATTTCTTTTCATTTGCCTGAAATTACGGATTGCCGCTAATAAACGGGTATTAAAAATGTAGATTAAGGATACTCGGCGTAAGGAGTTGTCTCATCAAGTAAAAGATCGATCTTTTCCAGCCATTCATATTGCAGTCTTCGGTTGCGGCTATGATCAGATTCGCTATCATAAGCAGCCTGCATGTTTTCCTTCTCTTGTACAATGCTTCTATAAATTTCATTCACGTCTTTTCGGTACGTTTTCCTGCTGAACTCATATTGACTTAAAGCCTGGTATAGTTTGCGGGCATATATCTCTGTGATATCGAAATGGCCTTGTTCGTGGGCGAGTATATAATCGGTTTTCAGAAGGCCCCATGATTTGTGTTTGGAAAAGTTGCAAGTAATAGTAAATGTTAACTGTCCATGTTCTACCTGGTAAGCTATACCCAGGGAAGTACTGGTTGAAGCTACCGCGTCCGAATTTCTTTTGGGTTCGCATAAAAAATCATCCCAATCAAGGCGCCTGGTAAATGTCCAGGGAATAAATTCATCGTCTTCGTATACAGAATGAATTTTTGTTTTTGCATCAGCAGTAATAGAAGGTTCAGTTTTTTTGGGGAATGGTTTTCCTGAAAAGTTCAAGGCAAGGAACAAAAGGTAGAATAGGTGGATGTGGTTCATAGTGTTCTTTCTAACGGTTATCAGATCAAAAAATTATATCTGGCTTTGCAGGTATTGGTTAAAATAAAAATAAAACACAGCAATGGGAATTTCCCTATTTGAAGCCCAATAACCAGTACATTTTCGATATAAGAGGTTTTTTTGTAGATGAATCAGGATAAAAAATACTGAATGAGTCAGGTGCTATGTAAAAAGTGCGGCAGATGTAAATCCAAATCAGCAGGGAAGTTTTAAAACTAAATAAAAAACCCTCCATACCGAGGGCTTTTTTATTCTAATAATTTTGCATCAGGTTTAAACTTTTGGTGCAGCAGCCATGGTTTCAGCCGAAGCACCGGAGGCATATTTTTCAAAATTGCTTACAAATAAACCGGCTAAATACCTGGCCTTTTCATCATAAGCTTCTTTATCTGTCCATGTATTTCTTGGAATCAATATCTCTTTAGGAACTCCAGGCACTTCGCTGGGAACAGCAAACCTAAATACAGGATCTACCGTTGTCTCTACATTGTTCAACTTACCGTCCAGGGCAGCGCTGATCATAGCCCTGGTAAATGATAATTTTATCCTATGGCCCTTACCGTATGGCCCGCCTGTCCAACCGGTATTAATGAGCCACACATTGACATTATGTTCTTCCATTTTTTTGCCCAGCATTTCAGCATAGAACCCGGGATGTAGTGGCAAGAAAGGGGCACCAAAACAAGCACTGAATGTTGGTTTGGGTTCTGTAACACCAGCCTCAGTACCGGCAACTTTAGCAGTGTAGCCTGAAACATATTGATACATGGCCTGTCTCTTGGTCAACCTGGCAATAGGTGGTAATACACCATAGGCGTCGCACGTTAAAAAGAAAATATTTTTAGGCGTTCCTCCAATAGAAGGCTGCAATGCGTTGCTTATAAAATCCAGAGGATAAGATACTCGTGTGTTTTCTGTAATAGAACCATCATCGAAATTAATCTTGTTTGTACCTTCAAAAAACTTTACATTTTCTACCAGTGCCCCACGACGGATCGCTTGATAGATCTCGGGTTCTTTTTCTTCTGATAAGTTGATCAATTTAGCATAACAGCCGCCTTCAAAATTAAATACACCATCATCCGTCCAGCCGTGTTCATCATCACCTATCAGTTTCCGGTTGGCATCGGCGCTCAAGGTTGTTTTACCTGTACCGCTTAAACCAAAGAAAATTGCTGTATCCCCACCTTCGCCTACATTGGCAGAACAGTGCATATTCAGTACATCTTTTTCGTAGGGCAAAATGTAGTTTAATATGGTGAAGATGCCTTTTTTGGTTTCACCGGTATAGCCGGAGCCTGCAATTAAAATGGTTTTGTGCTTAAACGAAATCACCGCTGCATTGTGCTGGCGGGTACCACATTCTTTTGCATCTAATCTTAATCCGGGCGCACAGATTACATGCCAATCGGGTTTAAATTCGTCCAGTTCTTCTTCATCAGGACGTAGAAACATATTGTAGGCAAACAAATTAGTCCAGGGTTTTTCTGTAATGATGCGGATGCTCAACCGATACCTGGGATCAGCGCAGGCATAGCAATCACGAACCCATATTTCAGGTTTCCCACCCAGGTAATCCATAATTTTTTTATGGATGATGTGAAAATACTTTTCTTCAATAGGGATGTTGAAATTGTTCCAATGAACGGTGTCTGCGGTTATTTCATCTTTCACCGTAAACTTGTCGTTTGGACAACGGCCTGTAAATTCCCCCGTGTTAATAGATAACGCACCGGTATTAGTTAAAATACCTTCGCCAATTCGTAACGTATCCTTCAACAATTCTTCCGGTGTGGATTGGTAGTGAACGCTTTCATTTTTCTTCAAGCCAAGCTTCAACAGCTCTTGTTTAGAGATAGAAATAGTAGGTACTGACATACAAAGCAATCGTTTTTATTAGGGAACAAAGGTAAGTTATAATAAATTCGTGCCCGCGTCAAGTGTCTTACTTACACATTGTTTAGCAGTCTGTTTCCATGGTGATTGACGAAACAATTGCAAAATCGTGTTTGTAATTCCCGATTTACTTAATGATACTATTTGGTTTCAATAAATCATTAATCAGCAGTCAAAAATACAGGCTAAAAAATTTTATCATTTCAGTTACTTTGCCCATCAATAAAAGATAAACATGAAGAATCTTCCATTAAGTCAGGAATTGTTTGTTACGAACAGAAGGCGTTTTATTGAAAAAATGACGCCATCTTCTATTGCTATTTTTGTAAGCAATGACGAGGTACCAAGCAATGCTGATGCTTTACATACTTTCAAACAAAACAGCGACCTCTATTGGTTAAGTGGCATAACACAAGAAGATTCAATGGTTATTTTATTTCCTGATAACCCGGATCCCAAATACCGGGAGGTGTTAGTATTGGTACGCCCCAATGAATTAAAGGAAAAATGGGACGGGAAGCGTTTACGCAGGGAAGAAGCAACGGCTATGAGCGGCATTCAATCCATTGTTTGGCTTGATGCTATTGATGCTCTTTTGCAAATGTGGGTGCATTTGGCCGATACTATTTATTTAGACACGAATGAAAATGACCGTAAGGCAAGTTTGATCCGTACAAGAGAGTACCGCTTTGTTGATGAGATGAAAAGCCGTTATCCTTTGCATCAGTATGAGAGAGCTGCAAAGATTTTAAAGGAACTGAGGAGCATTAAGACAGAATATGAAATTGATGTAACAAAAAAAGCTATTGAAATCACCCATAATGCCTTTGTTCGTATACTTAAGTTTATCAGGCCGGGCGTAATGGAATACGAGATTGAAGCCGAAATTATTCATTCCTTCTTATCCCAACGTTCGAGTGGGGAGGCCTATGGTAGTATAATAGCCAGCGGCGACAGGGCCAGAACGCTTCACTATGTTTCTAACAACCAGGAATGCAAAGATGGGGATTTGATATTGATGGACTTTGGCGCTGCCTATGGCGGATACAACGCTGACATGACCCGTACTGTACCTGTAAATGGAAAGTTCACTCCGAGGCAAAAAGAAGTTTACAATGCTTGTTTAGATCTGCACAATTATGCCAAAAGCTTATTAAAGCCTGGAATTTCTATTATTGATTACACCGAGAAAGTGGGCGATGAAGCTACAAAGCAATTTATAAAAATTGGTTTGTTGAAGGAAGAAGATGTGAAGAATGAAGATCCCGAAAACAGAGCTTACCGAAAGTATTTATATCACGGTATTTCACACCACCTTGGTATTGATGTGCATGACCTGGGAACAAGAACAGAACCTATAAAACCGGGAATGTTGTTTACCGTGGAACCCGGCATTTATATAGAGGAAGAGTCAATGGGTATTCGTATAGAAAACAACGTATGGATTACAGACAATGGTAACATCGATTTGTTTGAAGGCATACCCATTAAAGTTGAGGAGATAGAAGCGGTTATGAAGAAATAAGTACCAACGACTCATTGTCGACTGCAGCGACCCGTTTACTTCGCCAACCGGTATCAACAAAACTAACTTTCTTTCATTTGATTTTCATTACAAACTTCTTGTTTTGGAAATTTTCACAAAAGGCTCAAAGTATATGAACGAATTTATTTTTAAGGAACTATATGATTCCTTAGATTCGTTAATGATCAAAAATGAAACATTAGGAAACTGTATGAATAAAGGATGGAGAACAGTGGGGCTCTGGACCAAAAAAATATGATGAAACAAATACCTAACATTTTTACTCTCATCAATCTCATTTTCGGCTGTATTGCAATTGTGCTTATCCTTCAAACAGGCGAAACCATTGTTGTAATGGACCAGATGGGTGCATCGCAGGTTACCTTACCAGAAAAAATATGGCAGGGGTCCTTGTTTATTATTGGCGCTGCTGTTATTGACTTTCTTGACGGGTTTCTGGCACGCCTGCTAAAAGCCAATTCAGAAAAAGGTAAGCAACTCGATTCTTTATGTGATGTAGTAAGCTTTGGCGTAGCCCCGGGTATGATCCTTTACCAATTACTCCGTATTGGCCATGCAAGAGAAGAAGGTGGTTTGGATGTATCCATGTTGGCGTTGCTACCTGCGTTTATTTACTCGGCTGCGGTAGCCTGGAGACTGGCAAAGTTTAATGTCAGCACTAACCAATCATATAGTTTCAGGGGTGTGCCCTGTCCTGCAGCTGGATTGTTGATAGCTTCCTTTCCCCTCATCATATTTTACCAATGTTTTGGAATGCAGCAGTATTTTATTAATGTGTGGTTACTGTATGCTGTAATTATTGCAGTTAGCTACCTTATGGTAAGCAACAGAGTATTTATGGCTATTAAATTTTCGGACTTTTCTTTTAAAAACAACCTGCTTAAATATGTACTTCTATTGATCTCGCTGGTATGCATAGCGTATTTCAGATGGCTGGCCGTGCCAATCATTTTTCTTTTATATCTCATTTTTTCAATGTTTTCAAGAGACCCATCGCCTATGGTTACTGAAACGGGCAGGGAAACGTTAGACGTAACTGTTTGAAAGGGGTGATCAGTCACCATTAATTCAATTAGCCAAACTTTTGTGTACAAGTTCGTCAACCCATGAGGCAACGTCAAACTTCAAACTTTAAACCTCTAACTTTTCCTTAGGTTTGCGCATAAATTTCAAAAAATGAAGTTCTCCGTTCAGGTTAAAGTAATGCCCTTAAAAGAATTGCTGGATCCCCAGGGGAAAGCAGTTATGACCGGGCTGGGAAATTTAGGCTTGAAAAAAATAGAAGACGTTCGTATCGGCAAAAATATTTCACTACAGGTGGAAGCCAATTCTAAAGAAGAAGCAAAACAACTGGCAGAAGACGCCAGTAAGAAATTATTAGCTAATCCTGTG
Source organism: Flavisolibacter sp. (assembly GCA_036787395.1). Taxonomy (GTDB): domain Bacteria; phylum Bacteroidota; class Bacteroidia; order Chitinophagales; family Chitinophagaceae; genus Flavisolibacter. Next base: position 7,047 of record DAIQPL010000225.1, read on the forward strand.
ATGGAATACTTTGAAATATTAGTTGACTAAGTTGAGTAGTTGATCGGTTGCATTCAG
>DAIQPL010000455.1:0-2355 GCA_036787395.1 Flavisolibacter sp.
CACAAGGATTGGAACAGCCCGCAACCTTTTAGGACGTCCCCTGACGCTGGCGGAAAAAATTCTTTACTCCCACACTTTTTTACCTGCCAAAAAAACATATGAAAGAGGAAAGGACTATGTTGATTTTGCGCCTGACCGTGTAGCTATGCAAGATGCTACAGCCCAAATGGCTCTTTTACAATTTGATACCTGTGGACGCGACAGGGTAGCTGTACCTTCCTCCGTTCACTGCGATCACCTGATACAAGCCAAGATGGGCGCTAAAGAAGACCTTTCCACTGCTATTGATACAAACAGGGAAGTATATGATTTCCTGGCCTCCATTTCTAACCGGTATGGCATTGATTTCTGGAAGCCAGGCGCTGGCATTATCCACTCTGTAGTGCAGGAAAATTATGCTTTCCCTGGTGGAATGATGATTGGTACGGATTCACATACGCCCAATGCAGGCGGCGTAGGAATGATAGCAATAGGTGTTGGTGGTGCAGATGCTGTAGATGTAATGGCAGGATTGCCATGGGAATTAAAAATGCCCAAGCTTATTGGAGTAAAACTTACAGGAAAACTCAGTGGCTGGACGGCTCCTAAAGATGTGATTTTAAAAGTGGCCGGTATCCTTACTGTTAAGGGCGGTACGGGTGCAGTAGTAGAATATTTTGGCGAGGGAGCTGATAGTTTAAGTTGTTCCGGTAAGTCGACCATTTGTAATATGGGTGCCGAGATTGGTGCAACCTGCTCCTTGTTTGGATACGACGATAAAATGGCGAATTATTTAAGAGCTACGGGCCGTGAAGCGGTAGCGCAACTTGCTGACACTATCAGGGAACAATTGCGCCCGGATGCTGAAGTATATGCTAATCCTGCAAAATATTACGACCAGCTAATTGAAATTAATCTTAGTGAATTAGAGCCACATGTAAATGGCCCTTTCACGCCTGACCTGGCCACACCCATTTCTAAAATGGCAGAAGCTGTTGCCGCTAACGGCTGGCCCGATGATATTGAAGTAGCACTGATCGGTTCCTGTACGAATTCTTCTTATGAAGACATCAGCCGTTCAGCTTCTATTGCGGCACAAGCCAAAACAAAAGGTTTGAAAGCAAGAAGTGAATTTACAGTAACTCCGGGTTCTGAACTTATTAGACATACCATTGATAAAGACGGATACCTGGGAACTTTTGATGAAATAGGCGGTGTCATTTTAGCCAATGCCTGTGGCCCCTGTATTGGTCAATGGGCACGGCATATTGATGATCCTGCAAGAAAAAACACCATTGTAACTTCTTTCAATAGAAATTTTGCCAAACGTAATGATGGCTTGGCTTCCACGCATGCATTTGTAGCTTCTCCTGAAATTGTTACTGCTTATGCAATTGCCGGGCGTCTTTCTTTTAACCCGTTAAAGGATGCGCTGTTGAATGAAAAAGGCGACAAGGTAATGTTGGATGAGCCAAAAGGTTTTGAATTACCTCCGCATGGTTTTTCTGTTGATGACCCTGGATACCAGGCACCTGCAGCCAATGGCAGGGAAGTTCAGGTAGTAGTAAGCCCCACTTCGCAACGCCTTCAATTATTAAGTCCGTTCCCTGCCTGGGATGGTAAAGATATTACCGGTTTAAAATTGCTGATCAAAGCAAAAGGAAAATGTACAACTGATCATATTTCTATGGCTGGACCCTGGTTGAAATATCGCGGTCATCTCGATAATATTTCAAACAACATGCTGATTGGTGCTGTGAATTATTTCAATAACCAAACCGATAGTGTAAAGAACCAGATAACAGGCGGGTATGGCCCTGTACCGGCTACTCAAAGGGCTTACAAAGCTGCAGGTTTTGGTTCTGTAGTAGTAGGGGATGAAAATTATGGAGAAGGTTCGTCACGTGAGCATGCTGCAATGGAGCCGCGTCATTTGGGCGTTCGTGCTATTCTTGTAAAAAGCTTTGCCCGTATTCACGAAACTAATTTAAAGAAGCAGGGAATGCTGGGATTGACTTTTGTTAATAAAGATGATTATGAAAAGGTGCTGGAAGATGATGTAATTGACATTATGGGTGTTAGTGATTTTGCGCCCGCCCGACAGTTAACGGTTGTATTAAATCATAAGGATGGAAAAACCGATAAGATAAAAGTAAACCATACGTATAACGAGCAGCAGATCGAATGGTTCAAAGCAGGTAGTGCGTTGAATTTAATTCGTAAGCAGTTTGGTAAAGCGTAGATAGAGTATAAGTAATTCTTTTAACCCGGGTTTGTCCCGGGTTTTTTATTCGCTTCATTTATTTTGAAAAGAATTTTGTGACCGTGCTTTGAATATAACCTGAGCTTTTCTTGCTGCCTGTGGCGCAGCAGGCG
>DAIQPL010000456.1:0-2353 GCA_036787395.1 Flavisolibacter sp.
AATTCCAATTCGTGGCTTCCTTTTTTATCTTTTATTTTTTTGCAAATGCTGGTGGCATCTACATGACCCTGTACAAAATGACCATCAAGCCGGTCAGAGGGCAGTAAACTTCTTTCAAGATTAACATGAGAGTCCGGCCTCCACGACCTTAGTTCTGTTTTTTCAAGGGTTTCCTGAACTGCTGTGACCTTATGGAGATTATCTTGAACCTGCTCAATAGTAAGACAAACGCCGTTATGAGCAATACTTTGGTCGATTTTAAAGGAAGGCGACAGGAGAGATTCAATCCAAAAGCTTTTGTTGGTACCGTTTGATGAAATTTCTTTTACAATTCCGATGCCCTCAATAATGCCAGTAAACATGGACGTAAAATTCGGGTTTTTTTGCATTTTCTTTTGGTTTAAAGCCAATGAGAACCTTATCTTTGTTCACCCTAAACAATTTAAAGGAGGTATATAGCATGCTAATCATTGATTCAAAAGACTGCGAGAACATAGATAAAGCTTTAAAGAAGTATAAAAAGAAATTCGAAAAAGCTAAGATCTTGTTGCAGTTGCGTGAAAGGCAGTCTTTCACTAAGCCTTCTGTACAACGCAGAAGCCAGGTGTTGAAAGCTGTTTACAAGCAAAAGATAGCAAGCGGCAAGATTGAAATATAATCTTCCAAAGTAAAGCTCTTACCTCTTCAAGATAGTATAGCTGCAAGGTTTTTAGTACTTTGCAGCTATTTTTTTATGCAGCAGCCACATCCAATCATCCAGCCATTCATCAACTACCTTAAGTTCGAAAAAAGATACTCCCGTCACACAATTATTTCTTATGAAACCGACCTGGTTTCTTTTTTCGATTATATGGTTATTCAGTACGGTGAAACACCTTTAAACCAGATTTCCCATATTTATATTAGAAGCTGGCTGGCTTCTTTAAAAGATGGAGCATTAACTTCAAAAACGATCAACCGAAAAATTTCTACGCTAAAATCCTTCTTTAAATATCAATTGAAGGTGGCGGCTATAACTCAAAGCCCCATGACAAAGGTGGTAGCTCCAAAAAATGAAAAACGGCTTCCCAGTTTTGTGGAACATAAGGATATTCAAACCTTGTTAAGTCATGTGGAATTTCCTGAAAACTGGCAAGGCAAAACAGAACGACTGCTGATCAATCTTTTTTATAATACTGGCATGCGTTTAAACGAATTGATTAATTTAAAAAAAACGGGAATTAACTATTCGAACCACTCCTTAAAAGTATTAGGGAAAGGAAATAAGGAGCGGATCATACCCCTAAGCCCGGAAGTTGTCAGCAACATTAAAACATATCTTGAGCAGCAGCAAACAGAGTTCCCTCAATTGAATAATGACTTACTGCTGGTAGATCAGAATGGAAAACCACTTTCTCCCAGAAAGGTTTACTCTTCTGTAAAAAAATATTTAAGCCTCGTGACTACTATTGAAAGGCGTAGCCCGCATGTATTAAGACATACCTTTGCAACGCATCTTATGAACAATGGAGCAGATTTGAACGCAGTCAAAGAATTATTGGGACACAGTAGTTTGGCTGCTACTCAGGTATACACACACAATACTATAGATAAGCTTAAAAATATTTATAAGAAAGCTCATCCGAAGGCGTAGAATAATTAGAGGGTAATAATAAAAATTTGCTTTTCTTTCTTGGTGAAAAATCCGTTATGGTTTAACTTCATGGTACACCTTTGAGCCAAAAAGAGCTTAGTTCTTTGAATCATTTTTTTTACAGCTTAAATCAAATTCTATGATTGTTCATGTTCAAGCAATTCATTTTGATGCAGACAGCAGGTTGATGGATTACGTGCAAAAAAAAGTTGAAAAGTTACAACAGTATCATGACCGTATCATCAAAGTGGATGTCTTTCTTGTATTAGATAACGTGGTACATACAATTAAGGACAAGATCGCGGAAATCAGGGTTCATGTGCCCAAGTCAGATTTCTTTGTAAAAGCCACGAGCAAATCTTTTGAAGCCTCATTTGAAGAAGCTTTGGAAGCCATGGTTCAACAGATTAAAAGGAAAAAACAAAAGCAGGCTGCTTAATTTATTTTATAAGACCCCTCACTCGCAGGGGTCTTTTTATTTTCAGGCTTATCTTTTTTATTCTTCGCTATTTTTTCAATTATCATTTTCCTTTACCTTTGCCTTCCCAAAAAAAGGGGTAGTTCTTTTGATATGCCAGTAAGCCAATAAGTTAATAAGCCAACGGGTAGAAGATCTGCGGTTGTTTATTTCAATGGTATATTGCCACATCTGTTATGAAGTGCCACTTTAGCTCAGCTGGTAGAGCAACTGATTTGTAATCAGTAGGTCGTTGGTTCGAT
>DAIQPL010000226.1:0-7075 GCA_036787395.1 Flavisolibacter sp.
ACAAGTTTATTCACTACTTCCAGTAAATGATGAATATCTTCAAAATGCAAACCAGTGGTAGGTTCATCAAGAATATAAAAAGTTTTACCCGTATCTCTTTTTGCCAGTTCAGTAGCCAGCTTTACCCGTTGCGCCTCCCCTCCACTTAGTGTTACTGCAGATTGACCCAGCGTAATATAACCAAGGCCAACATCTTCCAATACTTTTATTTTTCTGTATAAAAAAGGAATGTTTTGAAAGAACTCAACGGCCTCTTCTACAGTCATATTTAATACATCAGCTATTGACTTTCCTTTATAACGGATCTCAAGCGTTTCACGGTTATAGCGTTTGCCATTACATTTTTCACAGTGCACATACACATCCGGCAGAAAGTTCATTTCGATAGTTCTGAGGCCACTACCCTCACAAACCTCACAACGACCACTTTTGACATTGAATGAAAACCGGCCAGCGTTATAGCCCCTGATCTTCGCTTCCGGTATCGAAGAATAGAGGGTTCTTATTTCAGTGAAAAATCCGCAATAAGTTGCCGGGTTGCTTCTTGGTGTGCGCCCAATGGGCGACTGGTCTATTTCAATTACTTTGTCAATATTTTCTAAGCCGGTTATTTTTTTATATTCCAGGGGAGTCATCTTTGAATTATAGCAATGCTTTGATAGCAAAGGGTATAATGTTTCATTAATAAGTGTTGACTTTCCGCTCCCACTAACACCAGTAACAACAATCATTTTACCTAAAGGAAATTTTACAGAAACACTTTGAAGATTATTTCCACTGGCGCCTTTTATTTCAATACATTTTCCATTGCCTTGTCTTCTTTCTTTAGGTACTGCAATCTCCCTTTCTCTATTGAGGAAATGTGCCGTTAGCGTATCTTTTTGTAGTACAGCCTGTGGTGTTCCCTGCGCCATAATGCGCCCCCCATGGTAACCAGCTTTAGGACCTACATCAATCAGGTGGTCAGCAGCCAACATAATGTCTTTATCATGTTCAACAACAATGATGCTGTTGCCAATATCACGAAGGTTTTGCAATGCTGTGATCAAACGATGATTATCTCTTTGGTGCAAACCAATAGAAGGCTCATCCAAAACATAAGTAATTCCTTGCAGTTGTGAACCTATCTGGGTAGCCAGACGGATTCGTTGCGATTCGCCTCCGCTCAAAGTTCTGGTAGGCCGGTTTAATGTGAGATAAGTTAAACCCACATCCAATAAGAATTGCAGTCGCTCACGTATTTCTTTAATAAGCTCTTTTGCAATTATATTCTGCTTTGGGCTTAATCTCTTTTCAATTCCACCGAACCAGTCAATCAATTGTACTAAATCCAAATTGCTTAGTTCTGAAATATTTTTTTCATCGACCTTAAACCAAAGACTTTCTTTTTTTAACCTCGTGCCATTGCAGGTTTTACAGATAGTCAATTCCATAAAACCCTCAGCCCAACGCTGAATAACCTCACTGGTACTGGTGGCAAACCAACGCTTTACCTGGTTCACTATGCCTTCAAATTCGCCACTGTAAACATTAGAGTCCATCTTCTCATCATCAAACTCAAGGTCTTCTCCTGTTATTCCCTCCTCTTTTCCATATAATACAAGATTCAACGCCTTTTCAGGCAGATCTTTTATAGGTTTATCAAGACTGAATTTGTTCTTTCGCGAAAGTGCTTGCACCTGGCGAAAAACATAAGCTTCTCTTTCGCCGCCCAACGGTGCAATAGCACCTTCATTAATGCTTAAACCATTATCAGGAATAATGGCATCCATATCAACTGTATACACCTGGCCTAATCCTTTGCATGTAGGACATGCCCCGTAAGGTGAGTTAAATGAAAATGAATTAGGAGATGGTTCTTCGTAACTGATACCTGTATCCTCACACATTAATTGACGGCTGTAAGCTGCTTCACCATATTTTGACAAAGAGGACTTTTCGCCATCGGCTTCAAACATAACGAACATCAAATCCTTACCAAGCTTCAGGGATTGTTGTACACTTTGACTAATACGTGTTCTCATGTCCTTTGTTACCTTCATCCGGTCCACTACTAATTCAATATCATGTATCTTATACCGGTCTACCTGCATTTTCGGACTCAGATCTTTTACTTCTCCATCTACTCTTACTTTCAAAAAGCCCTTTTTCCTCACCTCTTCAAACAGTTCCCGGTAATGGCCCTTTCTTCCTCTTACCAACGGAGCTAACAAACTGATCTTGTATCCATCGAAACGCTTATAAATATTATTTACGATTTCATCCTCGCTCCAGCGAACCATTTTTTTGCCTGTATTATAAGAATGCGCTTCGCTGGCTCTTGCAAAAAGCAAACGAAGAAAATCATACACCTCAGTAACAGTACCAACAGTTGATCGTGGATTTTTATTGGTTGTTTTTTGCTCAATAGAAATAACCGGAGAAAGACCGGTAATCTTATCTACGTCGGGGCGTTCCATTTCGCCAATGAACTGGCGGGCATAAGCCCCAAACGTTTCCATGTAGCGCCGCTGTCCTTCTGCATAAATGGTATCGAAGGCAAGGGACGATTTACCACTGCCGCTAATACCTGTAATGACTACAAGCTTATTTTTAGGGATAGAGATATCGATATTTTTGAGATTATGCTCCCTGGCACCAAAAACTTCTATAAACTCCTCGTGCGAATGCCCATTGGTAGGCAACAATTCTTTTTTCATAATTCTTTTCCAGGCTGGAAAACGAAGATACGAAGGCCTTTGCTTTGCTAAAAAATTTAACATTCTCCCTTATAAATTGGGAATTTTTAATAAAATCAAAGTTTGGCACAGTATTACGTAAGTAGGGCAAAAACCTTTCGCAAATTAAAATAACTCACGTATGAAAAACGCTATTTTTCTTTTACTTGCAGCATTTTTTCTTAGCGCAACTTCAAATGCACAAACAACAGCAGACTCTATTAAATCAAAGTACACGCTTCAACCAATGCCTGAAGCCCTGACCTTAGATAAAGCATTTCCAGTAATTGGAAGCTATCAACTAACAGGTTCCGATTCTACCAAAACAATAACGGTTAGTATGGATTCTGCCAGCAAGGGGATCATCTGGGTTGAAGGATTACCGCAAGGAAGAATCAAAGCTTATTTAAAGCAATCTCCAGCTACTTACAGAGTGGTAGCTCAAAAATCAGAAAGCGGAACTCAGGTACCTGAAGGCACTTTGATCTTTGATCCTTCTACCAACACATTGAATGTTGCTTTAGGTAAAGCCTACAACGATGCTAATCCTTCAGAGATCTTTACTTTAAATACTGCAAATACCGCTGATGCAACAACAGCAGGAACTGAAGTAAAAGTGAAAACAAAAACAAAAGATTCGAAGACAAAATCAAGAGTTGTATTCTACTCAGCTACAAAAGCCAACCAGAATACTTCTTCTACAGGAACTATTCAACAATAATAGTCTCTCTCAAGGATAATAAAAGAGGCTGCAATTTTTTGCAGCCTCTTTTATTATAGTAGGCTCAAATCTTTTCTTAAAGATTTCTAAAAAATGACTTCATATTAAAGCTTTCTTAGCTTTCAAATAAGATGGGTACGGTGTTTGAAAATTTTATAACCAAATAGAAACTATGAAGACAGTTAGACACTTTACACTGATTATTGTATTATTTGGCGTCCTTACAGGATGTAAATCTATGAACAAGACGCAAAAAGGCGCCGTTATTGGAGCGGCCGGTGGTGGTGCCGTCGGTGCTGTTATAGGCCGCGCTGCCGGTAACACAGCTATGGGCGCCATTATTGGAGCCGCTGTTGGCGGGGCAACAGGTGCTATCATTGGACGAAAAATGGACAAACAGGCCGAAGAAATGGAAAAAGTTTTGGGTGATGCTGAAGTACGGCGGGAGGGAGAAGGTATAGTTATCCTTTTTAAAGAAAAAGTATTGTTCGGATATGATCGCTCGGATCTTAATACCAGCGCAGAAACAAACCTGACTAAGCTGGTAAACGTTCTTCAAAAATATCCTGATACGAATATTGAAGTTATTGGACACACTGATAGTAAGGGGACCGATGATTATAACCAGGGACTTTCTCAGCGTCGTGCCAGTTCTGTAGCAAGTTACCTAAGAGCACAGGGTGTTAGCAGTTCGCGGCTGGCGACAAAAGGAATGGGCGAAGCTGACCCGGTTGCTTCTAACGATACAGAAGAAGGCCGAACACAAAACCGTCGTGTGGAGTTTGTAATTACTGCAAATGAAAAAATGAAAGCAGACGCTAAGCGTGAAGCAGGCCAATAATTAATTCTTAAACTATAGAATATGAAAAAGGAATTTATATGCGCAGCAGTTGCCGTAATTTTTGCCACGTCGATTTATGCCCAAAGCATGGTAAAGACAGTCAACAAAACAACTTTTGGAATAAGAGCAGGTGTAAACTTTCAAAACATCAATGGTAAAGACGCTGCCGAAAACAATTTAGAAAATGATTTAACTACCGGGTTTCATGCCGGCTTGAATGCTGAAGTGCCGTTAGGAACCGGGTTTTATTTTCAACCAGGTGTTTTATATAGTATAAAAGGTGCAGAGTTTAACAATAACGCAAAAGTAAAGCTCTCTTATATCGAAGTTCCCATCAATTTTGTTTATAAGCCAATATTAGGGTCAGGAAATATGCTCCTGGGCTTTGGTCCATATGCTGGTTTTGGTATAGGTGGAAAAATAAAATCAGGCGGATCGGAAACCGACATTGATTTTGGAAGCAGTTATAATGCAGCTAACCCTGCAACATATTTTAATAGCTTTGACGCCGGCGGTAATTTATTAGCTGGTTATGAGTTTGCTAACAAAGTGTCATTTCAACTAAATGCACAATTAGGTTTGGTTAACATCAATAAGGAAAACGAAGGCATAACTGCCGATAAAACACGGTGGAGAAATACAGGTTTTGGTGCATCGCTAGGGTATCGTTTTTAAAACGGACAACCATCCATTCTATTTTCGAAAACCGCTTTCAATGAAAGCGGTTTTTTATTTCATACTATTTTTACGCGTATATCTTTGTTTACCAAAAGCCTACTGCCTTGTTGAGAAGTAAAGCCTACTGGCATTTTAGAATTGCCGCTGCTTATAGTATACTATTGGCGGTTTTGGTAGCCGCCTTTGCTGCCATCTATGGAAAGAATGATTCATTTTTGATCATCAACAAATTCAACAGCCCCTCTTTTGATTATTTTTTTGAATATTTTACCTACCTGGGTGATGGAATGATATGGATACCCTTGCTGGTTTATGTTTTTCTTTATAAAAGAGATTTCCTGTTCACTATAATTGCTGCATTTGCTATATGTACCTTGCTTACCCAATTTTCCAAATGGGTTGTTTTTGCTGATGCACTCAGACCATTAGGTTTGCTGAAGAACCAGGTAAGAATGGTACCCGGCGTAGAAGTGCATAGCACCAGCAGTTTTCCATCCGGCCATACAAGTATAGCATTTACTTATGCATTATTAATGGCCTTCCTACTTAAGAGAAATTTTTGGACCTTCTTTTTCCCGTTGGTTGCTTTCTTTGTTGGATATTCAAGGGTGTATTTAGCACAACATTTTGTAACGGATGTTTTTGCGGGTATCATCGTTGGAATGGCTTCTGCGCTGTTGGCCTTACTGATGTACGAACAGTTTAAAAGAAGAAGAAAGAATAGGATAGCAGAAGAAGAAAAGGTGGTTCATGTTTAGAAAAATTTCAGTAGATTAGGTAAACTGCTTAATATAAAATTGCTGATTACGAATGCAATTCTAAACAATTCATATTTTGTAAACATCCCTTGCTATGAACCAGTTTTTGAAAGCTTGCCTAAGTTCCTTTTTTTTATTTGTATGCCTTTATTCAACCGCGCAGCCAAAAGCAGACAGCCTGTTTCCGGTAAGGGGCTTTGCCATTGCAGCTCCAGCACCTAAACTATTGGACTCCTTTATTACATTCATTAACCAGGAATTAGCCCCTCGTAAAGTCAACACACTTATTTTACGCGTTGATTATAATTATCAGTATAAAACTCACCCTGAATTAATAGCTAGCCCTGCTCTTTCAGAACCGGAAGTAAAAAAGATCGTAAAAGCATGCAGGCAAAATAACATCCGCATAATTCCACAAATCAATTTATTAGGTCACCAATCCTGGGCAAGTCAAACAGGAAAGCTATTGGAAGCTTATCCGCAGTTTGATGAAACGCCTCATGTAAAAATGCCTGAGACATATAAGTGGCCCAATGCAGACAACCTATATTGCAAAAGTTATTGTCCGCTTCACCCAGACGTTCATAAAATTGCATTTGATGTGGTGGATGAGATCTGTACTGTATTTGAAGCAGACGCATTCCATGCAGGCATGGACGAAGTTTTTTATATCGGTGATGATAAGTGCCCGCGGTGTGGAGGAATGGACAAGGCCGAACTGTTTGCGGGAGAAGTAAGAAAAGTGCGCGACCATCTTGCAGAACAAAAGAGAGAACTTTGGATATGGGCTGACCGTTTACTAGATGGAAAAGCCACGGGTTTAGGAATGTGGGAAGCCAGCTTTAATAACACTCATCGTGCTATTGATATAATACCAAAAGATATAGTGCTATGCGACTGGCATTATGAACGTCCTGATAAAACCGCTGTATATTTTGCTATGAAAGGCTTTAAAGTAGTTACCTGTTCATGGAGAAATGCTGTTGTAGCTGTTGCACAAGTAAACGATATGTATATATTCAGGCAACAATCTACCCCGCAGATGAAAAACCGCTTTTATGGCGTAATGGAAACGATTTGGTCGGGAGCAAGTTCATTCTTCAATGATTATTACCGAAAAAAATCTATACCGCAAAACACTGCTAATGTAAATACGCAGGAAAATTGTTTTAGACAAATGTTTGAGCAAGTAAAAAAATTATCTCAATAAGCGTATTGTCCTGGATGCTAATGTTACTTGGGCATAAACGTTTAGCGAGCTAATTTTTTTCCCATTTTGAAATCTGTCCTGAGATATATAGTAGGAATTCATTGTTGGCCATGCATAAAAGCATTAATGGAAATATTTTAAACAAGCCTC
>DAIQPL010000227.1:0-7074 GCA_036787395.1 Flavisolibacter sp.
CCAAAATTACCACTGGGCACGCAAATAACGGGAGGCTGTTCTTTAAGGGGCCACTGCTTCCACGCCAGTGCATAATAAAATTGTTGTGGCAACCACCGGGCAACGTTTATGGAATTTGCAGACGTGAGAAAAAGTTTTTCGGTTAAAGAAGTGTCAGCAAAAGCCTGCTTCACCATGGTTTGGCAGTCATCAAAATTACCTTCCACCTCCAACGCATGAATGTTTCTTCCCAGGGTGGTCAACTGTTTTTCCTGCAAAGGACTTACTTTTCCTGATGGATACAAGATAACTACATCCACGTTCTCAACGCCATAAAAACTATGTGCTACAGCTCCTCCTGTATCTCCCGATGTAGCTACTAAAACAATCACCCGCTGGTTATTGTCTTTTGCGAAATGAGACAAACAGCGGCTCATAAAACGAGCACCTACATCTTTAAAGGCCAGGGTAGGACCATGAAATAATTCGAGAGCATAAATGTCATCTGATATGGAAACAAGCGGAATAGGAAAATTAATTGTCTCCCGCACAATCTCTTTTAGTTCCTCCTCTCCCATTGTTTCACCTACGTAAGGCTTTATTATCTGGTAGGCAATTTCTTCATTGGAATACTGCTCTATTTTTTCAACCATCGACCGTGATAATTGAGGAATGGTTTGAGGAAAATACAAGCCTTTGTCCGGGGCCTGTCCGCGAATGGTAGCTTCCTTAAAATCCGCCAGCGGTGATTTTTTATTTAAACTGTAATATTTCATTTATTGAGTCAGGTGCTAATGATGGCACCTTGCGGGTTAATGGTAGTTACATAAACATGATAAGCAATACCTAATTTGTCATACACTTGTTGCATTACTGAAGCTACTTCCTTTGAAGTTTTTTCTTCTTTGCTTAGCATAAAAATAGAAGGGCCTGAACCTGAAATGCCGCCACCCAAAGCTCCTGCTTCTTTACTGCCTTTCTTTACTTCATCAAAACCGGGTATCAGTATGCTTCGCAAAGGTTCAATCACTACATCCTCCAAAGAGCGGCTGATCAATTCATAATCCTGTTTGAAAAATCCGCTTACCAATCCTGCCACATTCCCCCACTGTTTAATGGCATCTTTTAGTTGAATTTCTTTTTTAAGAATCTGCCTGGCATCAGCCGTTTTTACTTCAATTTGCGGATGTACAACAGTAACAAACAAAGGCGGAGAAGGAAGTGCAATTATATCGAGCGGATGGATACATCGTACCAACGTTATACCGCCATAAATACAGGGAGCTATATTGTCGGCATGCTTTACACCCGATGCCAGTTTCTCCCCATTCATGGCAAATTGCACCATCTCCTCTTTGCTGAAGATGCCACCTAACAATTCATTAGCTGCAACCGCCGCACCTGCTGCACTGGCAGCGCTTGAACCAATCCCACTTCCCGGTTTGATATTTTTTTCAGAAACAAGTTCGAACCCGTAGCCGTTGTTTAATTTTTCCATTATGGAAAGCAAGACAACACCTGATACGTTTTTTTGAGGATCGGTTGGCAGGCCGTAGTTGTCTTTGTTGATGATACTGACTTCAGGCTTATCTATTAAACGAACTGTAATTGAATCAGAGGGATCCTGCAAAGCAAGCCCCAATACATCAAATCCACAAACAAGATTGGCAATAGTTCCCGGCGATCGTACTGTAACTGTTTTCATTAGTCTGTTTACCATTCAATTAACTTACATCTTCGAGAATAAAAAAGGAAAGCTGAATAAACCTATTACCGCTACCCCACTACCGTCTACCCATTACCCCTTACCCTTTACCCATAACCCTCTACCACATTACTCCCTACTATATCCTTGCAGCTCTTACAATATCTGCAAACACGCCTGAGGCAGTTACTTCAGCACCAGCACCCGCACCCTTTACTACCAGCGGTTGCTCCACGTAGCGATTAGTATAAAATAGCACCACGTTATCTTTTCCATACAAGTGGTAAAGATCATGGGAAGGATCTATATGTTGTAATCCTACAGAAGCTTTTCCATTTTGGTACGATGCTACATATTTTAATTTCTTCCCGCTTTTTACTGCCTCGCAATAAATTTCTTTGAAATGTGCCTCGTGCTTTTCCATTTCCTCGTAAAAATCTTCAACACTTCCTTCCATGCACGAAGAAGGCAGGAAGGCAGCATTGGCGATAGCATCCATTTCTAACTCCTGACCTGTTTCCCTGGCTAAGATTAAAATTTTGCGCATCACATCAGTACCGCTTAAGTCGAGCCTGGGATCAGGTTCAGTATAACCTTCTTCCTGTGCCTGCTTTACCACAGATGCAAATGATTTTTCACCATTGTAATTATTAAATACAAAATTTAAAGTGCCACTAAGTACCGCCTGTATTTTTGTAACACTGTCGCCACTGCTTACCAGATCGTTCAATGTATTAATAATAGGAAGCCCTGCACCTACATTGGTTTCAAATAAGAACAAGGCATTGTACTCTCTTGCAAGGTCTTTTAGTTGTTGATAATTAGCAAAGGAAGAAGACGGGGCAATTTTGTTACAGGCCACAACTGAAATGCTTTTCCTGAATAAAGGTGCGTACGTTTTCGACACTTCCGCGTTGGCCGTAACATCTACAAAAATGGAATTCCGAAGGTTCTTTGATTGAACCGTTTGAATAAAGCTTTGGAGGTTCATCGCATCGCCGTTATCCATGGCTTCCTGCCAGTTTCCCAGTTTTATACCCTTATCATCGAACGCCATTTTGCGGCTGTTTGCTAAACCAATTATTCTTATCTGTAAACGCAGTTGTTTTTGCAGGTATAAAAGCTGTTGCTCCAGTTGATTCAACAATTTCTTCCCAACGTTTCCTGTGCCTACAATAAAAAGATTGATTTGCTTATACGCTGTTTCGAAAAAATCTTCGTGCAATACGTTGATGGCTTTCCGTACATCGGTAGCATTGATCACTGCTGATATATTTCTTTCAGAAGAACCTTGTGCAATGGCCCTGACGTTAATACCATTACGACCGAGCGCACTGAACATTCTTCCACTTATCCCGGTATGGCTTTTCATATTATCTCCTACCAATGCCACAATAGCTAACCCGGTTTCAATATCCAATGGATTTACTTTGCCTTCTTTTATTTCGTTTCTAAACTCTTCGTCAACTGCTGTCTTTGCTGTACGAATATTTCCTTCTTCAATACCGACACATATTGTGTGTTCGGACGAAGCCTGCGTAATAAAGATGACATTGATAGATTGCCTGGCCAATGATTCGAACAAACGCTTGGAAAACCCTGGTATGCCCACCATGCCGCTTCCTTCTAAACTTATAAGAGAGACTTTACTGATACTTGATATGCCTCGAATCATATTCCCGGAGGCACCGCTTTTCGATTGAATAAGCGTACCATGATGGTCAGGCGAGAATGTATTTTTCACCCACACTGATAAATTTTTACTAAGCAATGGCTGAATGGTAGGAGGATAAATAACCTTAGCTCCGAAATGTGATAACTCCATGGCTTCCTGGAAAGAAATAACCTCAATGGTTTTGGCATGAGGCACTAACCTTGGATCTGCTGTCATCATACCTGGCACGTCTGTCCATATTTGAACCAGCGTGGCATTGGTAGCGGCACCAATCAATGCGGCCGTATAATCAGAGCCACCCCTGCCTAAAGTAGTAATGTGCCCCTGTTCATTGCTGGCAATAAATCCAGGTACAATAAAAAGTTTGCCTTGCGCTTGTTCAAAATATTCTTTGATATGTTGGTAAGTGATACTGAACTGTACGGCTGCCCTGGTATAATTACTATCTGTACTGATTAAACTACGGCTATCTGTCCATTCATTATTTAAACCAGTTACAGCCAAATAAGCAGATAAGATTTGTGAAGAAATAATTTCACCGTAACCGGCAATGCGATCCTTTATCCTGTCAGATAATTCGTTTAAGAGGTAAATTCCGTTACAGATTTCTTCCAGTTCGTTACAATGTTGTATCACCGCACTTAAAATGGAGCTTTGATGTGTAATCGGTAATAAAAGTTTTACTGTTTCCAGGTGTCTTTGCCGGAGTTCCTCCAGGGTTTTTTTGTAAGAAAGATCATTAGCAGCGGCCTGTGCGCCACTTTGAAGCAGCAGGTCGGTAACGCCGCCTAGTGCAGAAACCACTACCACAGTTTTATCCTGCGCTACTGCTTTGGAAATAATAGAAGAAACTTGTTTTATATTTTTTTCATTGGCAACCGAGGAGCCGCCAAACTTTAATACTTGCATACAGGGAGGTTTAAAGGGTACGTCCTTTAATTAATAATTCTTGTTGAAGGTAAGCGCTTAAAAAGCCAATGGGCAATATAATCACATACAACCCTTGCGGGTTGTTGTTGTAATGGTAATAGTAGAAGTGCCGGCAGTCAACGACCGCTGGAAGAATGAATCAATATGCAATGCAGATACTACCATTTGGGACTCCAAAATAGAGATTTTTTTGCAAACAGAAACAATTTAAAAAGAAGTATGCTAATCAATTTGGAAGATCGATAGAAATAATGCAAACGAAAACGTAAGTAATTTACAGTTCTATCATATTATCCTCAGCATGCAAACAGTGAACAGGATAACGGTTGTACGCAATGAAAATCATCTTCCGCTTTCAATAGTTTATGCTTTCATAAAATACTCTGGTGTTTTGTTCAACAAGCCTAAAACTGCTTACTTTGTAAATACCCTTTGCAGCTATGAACGAAATCAAGTATGACGATGAACTATTGGCCGGTCTTTTTGGGGCACAGCCGCAGCCAGTGTTTTGGGTAAAACCCATTTGGAACAAAGATAAAAATCAGATCATAGATTTTGAGTATCGCTACTGCAATGCTGAACTTTACCGCTTTAGCAGGTTATCTAAAGAACAACTTTTGGGCAAAGCACTTAGCGCTAATCCTGCCCTGGATGCCCAACTACACGAAAGATTTTTCTCACAAATCCTGGAGGTTTATCAATCAGGCAAAACGCTGGAGGATAGCGTATACAATCCCCGCCTCAACAAGTATTATACTTACCTGCGCAGTAAAGTACAGGACGGCGTTTTAACGGTTTTACAGGACCGTACTTTAGAATACAACACCATAAACGACCTGGAAAAAAAGAATGCCCTTCTTGACAATATTCTGAAACATTCTCCCAGTGGTATTTCTGTAACGGAGGTTGTACGGGATGAAACAGGAAAAATAAAAGATGCAATCACTTTACTTGCAAATGACAAAGCAGTGGAGTTCACAGGTATTCCAATGGATACTTACTTGACTAAAACTGTTCATGAGATTGAACCCGGAATTTTAGACAGCCCATTGTACCAGATGGCATTGTCGACACTGGAATCAGGAAAGCCCTTTCATACTCAATATTATTTAGAGTCGTCAAAACGATGGTTGGAACTCTCTGTATCTAAAATGGATGATAATCACCTAATCAATGTTTTTACCGACATATCCAGTACCAAAGAAGCCCAGCTAAAATTAGACAAAGGAAGTACTAACTTAAAAACCATCTTTAATGCAGCGCAGGCCGGCATGTTTATTTTTCAACCCGAAAGAGATAAAAAAGGTGAGATCGTGGATTTCAGATTTTCCCTGGTGAATCCCAGTTTGGCAGCTTATATAGGCCAAAAAGCCGAAGACCTTGAAGGTGAATTAGGCAGCAGGTTTTTCCCGGGCTATCTTACCAATGGTGTTTTTGACATGTATAAACAGACTTACCTAACCGGCCAAGCCCAAAGAAAGGAAGTGCACTACAATGTTGATGGACTTGATATTTATCTTGACCTTCAATGTATCAGGATTGGAGATGACGTCCTGGTCACCTTTACCGATCATACTGTTGCAAAAAAAGCACAGTATCAACTCGAAAAAACTATAGAAGAACTAAAGAGGTCTAACGCCAACCTGGAGGACTTTGCCCATGCAGCATCACATGACCTTAAAGAGCCCATTCGCAAGATCAATTATTTTTCGGAACGACTAAAACACCAATTTGAAGCTCTTCTGGACGAGGAAGGTGCAAAAACCTTTGAGCGCCTGCAAGTGGCTTCAGAACGGATGCGTTTATTAGTGGACGACCTGTTAGAGTACTCGCACGTGAGTATGTTGCCCCGTGAGTTTGAAGAAATCAAACTTGATGAAAAAATACAAAAGGTACTGGACGACCTTGAACTCGTTATAAAGGAAAAGGGCGCAAAAATTACTGTGGGCAAGCTTCCTGTTATAAAAGGATATAAAAGACAGATTCAGCAATTATTTCAAAATCTGGTTTCAAATGCCTTAAAGTACAGTAAACCGGGCATCGCTCCGGAAATCAGTATCACCTCGCAACTAACCAATGGAATGGGGGTGCCCGAAAATTTATTAATGCAGGACAGCAACACAGACTATCACCTCATTGAGGTAAAGGACAACGGAATTGGCTTTGAACAAATGCATGCCGAACGCATTTTCCAGATGTTTCAGCGCCTTCATGGCAATTCGGAATACAAAGGGACGGGAGTTGGACTTTCTATAGCACGAAAAGTAGTACAAAATCACCATGGGGCTATAAAAGCAGAAAGTGATCCTGGCAAAGGCTCAACATTTAAAGTTTACCTGCCGGTTAATCTTGGGCAATTACCTTAGCTCGTGTCGTCCTCATTTAGTCCTTGAAATAATTTCATTAATCCTCTGCCCTGTTCTTCAATTCATTCTGGAGCTCTTTTATTCTCCGCCATATGTTACTTAATGTATGTATATCGGCGCCCTTGTTTAAAGCTTCGGCATAAGAGGCTTCCAACTCAGTAACCCGTTGTTCAATTTCCCGGGTAGCCATTTGTCTTACGTCACCTTCCATATGCCCGTTTTATTAGAAAAGACAAATACGATACCAATACAAGCCAGACTATAGGATAAACGATAGAGAAGATTTTCGATAAACAGATCCCTGATAAATTCCATGTATAGCCATCTTAATTTTATAAATTTTCAAAAAAGGCTTATACTTGTTAAAGAAAAAGTCCACTGTAGAAACAGCGGACGCTAACGATTGCTTGCTATATGAA
>DAIQPL010000037.1:0-21528 GCA_036787395.1 Flavisolibacter sp.
AAAGAATTAGAAATGTGCACAGCATGAAAAGAAGAAACGTTTCGAATCTCGGCATTGGGATCATTTACCACTTTTTGGGCCCCAACGAGGCCGGAAATACTAACAAAAACAAGAGCCAGCAAAAAATTTTTCATACACCGGTTTTAAAGTGAAACGGAAGAGTTAAAGAAAGGTTACACGAAATTCAAGAATTCTCCTATAATTTTACAGTGTTAATTTCAGATTCCCGGGGTGCTTTTTGCTAACGCAAAAGGCTGAGATCAGACCCGCAGAACCTGATCAGGGTAATGCCTGCGCAGGGAGCTTTAATAGGTTGGCAGTTTACGGTTCGCAATTAAACCCTTATTAAAAACTGTCTGCCAACGAAAATTTCAAACTCCTCACAGCATTTCCCTTTCATTTTAAAAAAATCAAAATGAAAAGGATTGCATTTTTTATCATTTTTTATTCTTTTTTGACGGCCCGGGCGCAACAAAGAGACACCGTCGATCTTTTACCTGTAGAAGTAAGAGCAGTAAGAGCCAATTCTACGGCGCCATTTGCCAAAACCAACCTTAGTAAATCGCAGATCCAGCGCCAAAACCTGGGCCAGGACTTGCCCTTTCTTTTAAACCAAACGCCCTCCGTGGTAGTGAATTCAGATGCCGGCAATGGAGTTGGTTATACAGGAATCCGCATACGCGGTACAGACGCCACACGAATAAATGTAACGATTAATGGTATTCCGTATAACGATGCAGAAAGCCAGGGAACGTTTTTTGTTGACTTGCCTGATTTTGCTTCTTCGGTTAACAGCATTCAAATTCAAAGAGGGGTTGGAACGTCATCCAATGGAGCCGGGGCTTTTGGAGCCACTATCAACTTAAGCACCAATGAAGTCAACAAAAAGGCCTATGCTCAATCCAATAATAGTTATGGTTCTTTTAATACATGGAAAAATACTCTAAGCGCAGGCACAGGTTTATTGAATAATCATTTCGTAACTGATGTAAGGCTGTCCAGAATAAGCAGTGATGGCTATATTGACAGGGCAAATAGCAATCTCAAATCCATTTATTTTTCTACGGCCTATATATCAGTTAATACAGATGTCAGGCTAAATGTCTTTTCAGGAAAAGAAAAAACATACCAGGCATGGTATGGTGTATCTGAAGCTGATTTAAATACAAACCGTACCATCAACTATGCGGGAACAGAAAAACCGGGAGAGCCTTACGATAACGAAACAGATAACTATAAACAAGATCACTATCAATTGTTCTTTACTCAAAGGTTTGGCTCACGGTTAAGTTTTAATACTGCCTTTTTTTTGACTAGAGGAAAAGGATATTACGAGCAGTATAAAGCAGGTCAGGATTATAAGGACTACAATATTGCATACCCTGCAAACGGCGCAACCACTACTGATCTTGTACGCCAGCTTTGGTTAGATAATGATTTTTATGGCAACATTTTTTCATTGCAGTATCAACTGCCCACAACGCAGTTCATTTTGGGAGGTGCCTTCACCCGCTATAATGGGGATCATTTTGGAAGGGTTGTCTGGACAGAAAAAGAACTTACAAACCATAATTGGTATGATTTGGATGCACAAAAGAACGACTTCAATATTTACGGAAAATGGCAGCAGAACTTATCAAATGCTGTTCAGTTTTACACCGACCTTCAATATAGGAAAGTGAGCCATGTTATAAATGGTTTTCGGGATAATCCAGCGTTGGACGTGCAGAACAGTTATAATTTTTTCAACCCTAAAATTGGATTAAGTTTTCATAAAAAGAATTGGCTCCTGTATGGCTCATACAGTGTTGCCAACAAAGAACCTAACCGCGATGATTTTGAAGCAAGTCAGGAACGTCAGCCTAAGCCGGAGCGATTAAACGATGTGGAATTGGGAATCGAAAATAAGAATAGCAAACGAACATTTACTGCCGGCTTGTATTATATGAGGTACAAAAATCAACTGGCATTGACAGGAGAGATTAATGATGTAGGCGCTTATACAAGAACAAATATTGATAAAAGCTATCGCCTTGGAGTAGAATTGGAAGGTTCTGTAATTGTTACCAAATGGATTAAAGCCGGCGCTAACCTTGCTGTTAGCAGAAATAGGATCACCAATTTTACAGAATACTTAGATGACTATGACAATGGGGGACAGAAAACAACTGTTTATGGGGAAACTGATATCGCTTATTCACCTGCTATTGTTAGTGCTGCTACAATAACCATTACACCTTTGAATAAATTATCGATTGACCTGTTAAGTAAGTATGTCGGAAAACAATATTTAGATAATACAAGTAATGAACAACGTAAACTCAATCCTTATTATACCCAGGACATAAGAGCGGTTTATTCTTTTGGACACCGGTGGTTAAAGAACGTAGACCTGACGTTCCAGGTCAATAACATATTCAATAAGAAATATGAACCAAACGGTTATACGTTTAGCTATTATTATAACAATGAACTGGCAACTGAAAATTATTATTTTCCTATGGCTGGAACCAATTGGATGGGGGGCATCAATATCAGGTTATAAATGGTTGACCTGACAGTGTTCATGTTCACAGTGATATTAATTTAGGAAGCCTATGGTAAATACAATCGATAATTACTTACTATAGGTATTAATTAGTAAGGAAGCTTTATTTTGTCTCGCCAAACTTTTCCTGCCATGCAAGTAACCCTCCCTCTACATTATAGGTGTTTTGAAATCCAAGCTGGTCCAAAACCATACATGCCATCATGCTGCGTTTACCACTACGACAATGAATAATAACCTCTTCTTCTTTTAGGTCTTCAATGTCTTCCACCTGCATCGTTTGGATTTTACCAAGCGGCACCAGCTTGCCACCTAAATTGGCTTCTGCATACTCGTGTGGCTCACGGCAATCAATAAGATTAACTTTTTGGCCGCTGTCTATTTTTTGCTTTAATTCTTCGACTGTTATGTTTTTCATTTTGCCGGTTTATTGAGGTGAAGGAGATTGCTGCGGATGTTTCGATGAGTCAACTGCGGGCCTTTCCGAACCTAGCCAGATATCGATCATTTGCCCCGAACGGATGCGTATCCTTGCACCATCTTCCGTTACGGGCATTGGAGTTTGTTTATAGACAAATGAACTGGATGTATCTCTGACATTAGGATCAACAATCACAAGGCCTGAAAGTCCTTGAGCATCCAACATAGCCCTCGCTTCTTCATAACTCATTCCTATCAGGTCAGGCACTTTCATATCCTCCTCGCCAAGCCCACTGCCCAATACCAGGGCAATGGTACTTCCCATGCGGACTTTTGTACCCGCCTTTATAGGAGAACCCTTATATAGTTGCTCCAACACAGAGTTTTTAGCGAAGTCAAATTTGTATGAAGTATCACCAACGCGAAGACCCAGGTTCCGTAAAACCATTTGAGCATTTCTGTAACTGGAACCTAAAAGGTTTGGCATTTCAATATCGGGCGCCACAAAACGATTGATCGTCACGTAAACCGTACGGTTGATCTTTACTACGTCGTCTGCTTCGGGAACCTGTCTAATAACAAACCCGGGAGGCAGAGAATCATAATATACCGAGTCCTGTACTACTACTTCAAATCCCTTCGAATCTAAAAGCTTCTCTACATCATTGATATTTTTTCCAACCACTGCAGGAACGGTTCGCGACTCACCATGATTAGTGATCCAGTTTAAAGAGAGAAGGAAAATTAGGATAAGGATAATTACCGCACCAAGAGCGAAAGCAATATGTACCCAAAGCGGCCGGGTAGTTATGTATTTGATCATGCAGGTTTTTCTGTTTCGGGTTGCAAGATATAAAATTGACGGATAGTGAATGTTAAAAGGCTCAATGGTTGAAAGTCTATATTCAATGGCGGCTTAACAATATTTTTGCAGAGGTAGTAACATATTAAAAGAGTACATAAGAGACAGGACGATAATCCATCTACTATTGAGTTTCTAAAGCCTCTTCTAAAAGTTTGGAATAAAAGTCTTCCAGGTTTTCTCCGCTGGCCCTTACCTGTTGTGGAATTACACTTGCATCGCTTTGACCAGGAATGGTATTTATTTCCAGCATATAGGGTTTATTTTCTTCGGCATTGTAAATAAAATCAATGCGTACTACCCCCCTGCAGTTAAAAACCTGGTAGATCTTTTTCGCATTGGTTTCCAGTTGCGATTTCCAAACTTCAGTTATTTCTGCAGGCGTAATTTCGGTTGACTTGCCACCATACTTGGCTTCAAAATCGAAAAAATCCTTTTCTTTATTTGCCACCACTTCGGTAATTGGCAGAACCCTGATTTCACCCCTTGACTTAAAAACACCCACAGTGAATTCTCTGCCTTTTATCATTTGTTCTATTAACACCTGGTCATCTTCTTTAAAGGCTTTTTCCAGTGCTTCTTCTAATTGGACAGGCTCAGTTACCTTGCTCATGCCTATACTGGAACCACCATTATTGGGCTTAACAAAAAGCGGCGGTGTAAGCGACGAAGCAATGTCATCCAGGTTGTATTTTGTGTGATTAAACAAATGAACTGATTTAGCAACGGGAATGCCTGCCATGGCTGCGACTGCTACGGTGTACCTTTTATTAAAAGTGATGGCTGATGTGGCAGCATTGCAGGAAGTATAAGGCAGGTTTAACATGTCAAAATATCCTTGCAGTTTCCCATCTTCACCGGGGGTTCCATGCATGCCGATAAAAACCGCATCAAAATTTATTTTATGGCCATTTAATGGCAGCGTAAAATCATCTTTATTCACTTCGATTTTAGACCCCGTCCCATCTTCATAAAACCAACCTTTGGGATTTACATCAATTTTATAAACGTCGTATTTGTCTTTGTTGAGATGATTGTAGATAGTCGTAGCCGACCGGTAGGATATAGTAGCTTCTCCCGAATAGCCACCCGTAACTAATGCAATTTTTTTCTTCATGAAACAGAACAATTAAAGTGGGAAAGTAAAAAATTATTTTGGAATAGGACAGATTAAGCCACTTGCACACAACGACTATTAGTAGTAGAAATTAAAAATGTCCAATAGAATTACAGACGATGAAGGGAGTGACACAACGGACGCTTTATAGTGATTCAATAGCCAGTATCAAAATAACAGCTTCAAAAAAGTATGAAGTGAAGTGCCTGAGGTGTCAAAAAAACAAGTTTATTAGACGTTCCATTGTCTTACAAGAAAGGTGAAGAAATCTTTACTTCTTCACCTTTTACACAGGAAATATCACCTGTTTAATTAGCAGCCGAAGCCGCACCTTTTACGGATACTTCCAAGTTACATCAATTATATGTGCAATCTCTCTTTTTTGCTTAATAGTTCTTCTACAGTTTCACGATACATCTCATCAGGTATACAACAATCTACAGGGCATACCGCTGCACATTGAGGTTCTTCGTGAAATCCCTGGCACTCGGTGCATTTGCTGGGAACGATATAATAAGTATCTACTGCAATAGGTGCATTGCGCTGGTCGGAATTAACAACCGTACCGTCTACAAGGGTATGTTGTCCTTTAACGGTAGTGCCGTCCGCAATTGCCCACTCCACACCACCTTCATAAATGGCGTTGTTCGGACATTCCGGTTCACAAGCTCCGCAATTAATACATTCTTCAGTAATCTTTATAGCCATAGTATGGGTTTAGTTAGTAGGGAATTAATTTTGCTGCACAAATTTAAAGTTCAGGGATGAAATTACAACAAAGAAAAGAGTTATTGGCCCGGCTAAGCAGCTACTTAGCTGGTAGCGACGAACAATGGCAGCTGGTAAAACAAAGAGCTTTTTTGAATAATAACTGGTTTATCCCTGAATTTATTGAACTTTCGATAAATAGTATTGCCAAACAGTTTTTGCAACCGGGCCAGCTTCAACAATTGATCGATCAATATAATATTCCTGAGGAAAACCTTTCGCCAAAAAAAGTAGGAATTGTTATGGCGGGCAATATCCCGCTGGTTGGATTTCATGATCTGCTTTGTGTTTTCCTGGCGGGGCATTATGCAATAGTCAAACCCTCTTCCAAAGATGAAGTTTTAATCAAACACATTATAGATAAGATGATTGAATGGAATGAAGAAGCTGCTCCATTCCTTACTATTAGTTTGATGCTAAAAAATTGCGATGCTTATATTGCAACGGGCAGCAATAACTCTTCCCGGTACTTCGAATATTATTTTAGAAAATTTCCAAGTATTATAAGAAAGAACAGAACGTCAGTTTCTATTTTACAAGGCACTGAGTCCAAGGAAGACCTGGAGGCATTGGCAGATGATGTCTACCAGTACTTTGGTTTAGGTTGCCGCAACGTAACAAAAATATTTGTTCCGAAAGGGTATGACTTTTTTCCCCTACTGGAAGCTTTTAAAAAATATGATCATCTCGCTAAACACAACAAGTATAAAAATAACTATGATTATAATCTGGCAGTTCATCTGCTCAACAATCATTATTATATGACCAATGGAAGTATTTTGCTGATAGAAAATACTTTGCCCTTCTCTCCTATTAGCCAGTTACATTACGAGTACTATGTAAATGAAGCCGAAACAAGAATGAAATTATTACTGGATGAGAATGTTCAATGTGTGATCGGCCAAAATAATATTGGTTTCGGAGGCGCTCAGTGCCCTCAGCTTTGCGATTATGCAGATGGGGTAGATACCATGCAATTCTTACTGGATCTTAACCGCAAATAATAAATTGAACTGTTAATAAACTACGAAGACCTTAGTAAAATATGTGTTAAACTGGTTTAATGGTTTTAAATTCGTGTTGCAGAGTAGTTACTTTGATAGGCAAAGGCACGCAATTTGACACTATAGTTTATCATTCAAACTGAATAACCATGAAATTGAAACAAGTTTTTTTGATTGTAGCCATCAGCGCTGTTTCTGCAGTTGGCAGCGTTGCTGTATACAATAAATATTTCGACTCCGGGAGCGCAGTAGTGGGCTCTGCTGAAAAAGGGTTGCCTGCAAATTATGCAGGATTTTTTGACGGTAAAACTGGCAGTCCGGCAGAGGGCTTAGATTTTACAAAAGCTGCCAGTAGCGCTGTGCCGGCGGTAGTGCATATAAAAACAAAGATACCCGCACAAAAAAGAACCAATAATCTTTCTTCCCGTAGTAGAAACATGGACGATTTCTTTGACCAGTTCTTTGGCGAAGGTTTCGGTCCCAACATCATTCCAGAGCAAAGGGCTTCTGGCAGCGGTGTAATCATCAGTGAAGACGGATATATAGTTACCAATAATCACGTGGTATCTGATCAATCAGGCGGTGTGGCTCCTGAGATTAATGTAACGCTCTCTAATCGAAAAAATTATAAGGCAAGGCTTATAGGTCGTGATCCAAGCAGCGACCTTGCGGTTCTAAAAATTGATGGAACCAAACTGCCTTTCCTGGTTTATGGAAATTCTGAAAACATAATGTTGGGACAGTGGGTTCTTGCTATCGGTTATCCGTTAACGCTTGATGCAACTGTTACAGCCGGTATTGTTTCTGCAACTGGCCGTAGCATCGGCATCAACAGCCGTCAAACCAAACGAGGCGATACACCTGTAGAGTCATTTATTCAAACGGATGCTGCAGTAAACCAGGGTAACAGTGGCGGTGCCTTAATTAATACCAATGGAGAACTAATTGGTGTAAACTCAGCCATTCTTGCTCCATCCGGAACATACGCCGGTTATTCATTTGCCATTCCTGTTAACATCATAAAGAAAATTGTTAACGACATTATTCAATATGGTGACGTACAGAGAGGTTATTTAGGTGTGAGCTATATTCCTACTGACGATGCATCTGAAGAGCAGTTGAAAGCCTATGGTATTCCTACAAATGTGGAAGGTGTGTATGTCAACGCGGTAACGCCTGATGGTGGCGCAGCCGCTGCAGGAATCAAAAAAGGTGACGTTATTACCAAAGTGAATAATGCAAAGGTTACTTCCGGTTTGCAAATGAGCGCACAAATAGCTGGTTTCCGTCCAGGTGATAAAGTACCGGTAACTTTTATACGTAGTGGTAAAGAGGTTACAGTTACGGTAGGATTAAAGAAAAAAACAGATGTAATCAATAATAACCTTGGAACAAGGTTAAAAGCCGATCTTTCTACCTTGGGCACCGATAAGGCTGCTAAATATGGCATTGATGGCGGTGTGGTGATAAATAAGATTTTTGAAGATAGTCCCTTGGGGCGTGCCCGCATACAACCTGGTTTTATAATTATTAGTGTTGCAGGACAAGAAGTTTCCAGTGTAGAAGAACTAACAGAACTGGTGTCCAATTTGTCCGGAACAGTTAAAGTAGAAGGAGTATATCCGGGAAATGATATGCCATACTCATATCCCGTAAACCTGGATCAATAAACATCTTTTACCAAGCACATATTTAAAGCCTTCCCTACGGGAAGGCTTTTACTTTAGCTATCGCCGAGGACAATTTATTTTTTGCTTAGCAATAGCGTTTTTATCAGCGCCTGTTGTGTCACTCACTTCATCGTCCCATAATTCTATTCAGGTTTTAAATCTTTTTAACTAACAGCTGCAATACGAAGTAACCAGTTATAGAATTTTATTTGAACGAAACGTGTAATTGTTATATTTAAATTTAAAACAAGCTACAATGCGAATCTTCTTTCTTGGTTTTTCAATTGCTCTCACAGTGGCAAGTTGCAATGATAGCAACATGGTCAAAAGTTCTGCTGAACAATCTGATTCTACAAAAAATAAAGGTGATGTTTTAGCTGTCAATATGGACATGGCTGTAAGCCCTTCGCAGGATTTCTTTTCCAAGGTTTGTGTGTCGGCTTAACCCCTCCTTTAGGAGCTTGCGGAGGTTTTTTTATAGAGGTCTGTAAATCGGATACCCAGACCTGGTTGGCTGGAAGTTAGAACATGGCCGTCATTTTGGTAGGTTAATCCTGTTGCTAAATCTTCATCGAGTAACAAAGGGCCGTCAGCATCCACATAATCAATTTGTGGCATCAGGTGTGCAATAGCAGCAGAACCAATAGAAGATTCATTCATACTCCCCACCATTACCTTCATATGCAGTTCTCTTGCTCTTTTTATCATACGTAAAGCAGGCGTAATCCCACTGCATTTTGTTAGCTTAATATTGATGCCATGAAAATGATTATGGCATTTATCTACATCGTGTTCCAATACACAGCTCTCATCTGCAATCAATGGCAATGGCGATTTGTCAAACAGCAATTTCATTCCTTCCCAATCGTCCCTGGCTAAGGGCTGTTCAATAAACTCAACTCCTAAGTTGCTAAAAGCATTTATTTTTTCTAAAGCCTCTTCCACCTTCCAGGCCGCATTGGCATCTATACGAAAAACAGAATCAGTATGCTTGCGCAATTGCTCCATGATCTCGATGTCTTTATCAGTCCCAAGCTTAATTTTATAAATGGGCCAGGGCTTTTCTTTTAATTTCTCAACCATTTTTTCAATGGTATCAATGCCAATTGTGTAATCTGTTTGGGGTTGCAGAGGATTTATTGCGGACCAAAAATCTTTAAGAGGTTTATTCTTCATCTTACCATATAAATCCCACCCCGCAATATCTAAAGCGCAAACAAGAAATGAGTTAGCAGGAAATAAATGATGAAGGTAATGCCAGTAACGTTCCGGCTCTGTAAATGCAAATTTTTCTGCAAAGACCTTTTTTCTTTCCAGGTCTTCAATCATTTTTTCAATTGGTATATGGTAATAGGTAATGGCCGGAGCTTCACCATATCCTATATGTCCAAAATGTTCCAGTTCCACAATCAAAGTAGGCTGATGCGTCTTTGTTCCTCTTGAAATGCCAAATGGGTATTTGAATTTAAGGTTGTATGGTCTGTATGATACTTTCATTATGCAATTCTGTAAATCTTCATCTTTTTACTGAAGGATAATTATGCTTATCAGGCTGCTGCAATACAAAAATGCAATGCAAAACCTATGAGGACTGGGAGCGCCTTCCGCTGTTTGTAATATAATCGCCCAACTCCTTATTGAACTCTTTTTCTTTAATAAGTTGTTCAAGGTTTATATGTATCCTGTAGTTCCAGTAATGACATGGATTTGCAGGATTGTTGATTCTTTCTTCATGGGGATTTTCTCTCCGCAAGGTTTCACTCATTCCCAAAATATCCTGCAACTGGAAAATACTCCACATAGCGGGTGAATATAAATGCTGCAGCACTATGGCACGATTGATCCAGGGTTCACAGAAATAAGGTGCTGTCCCGTACTCTCCTAAAATAGCATTAAAGAAGCGCTGTGTTTTTTCACGGTTTTCTTCCCACCAGCCCCGAACGGTACTCATATCATGCGAGGAAGGAGTAATAACGGACAAGTAAGGGCCATCTTTTGGATGAAAGAATTCGGTTTGCGGGTTTTTGGGCATTCTTTGAATCTCGAGGCTTAGGATACCAAGCTGCTGCATTACTTCCGGAACGGAATGCGGTACCATTCCCAGATCTTCACCGCAGATGAGCATATGAGTAGCTTCTTTTAAAGCAGGAAGTTTCTTCATGGCTTCATGCTTCCAAAATTCATCCTGGCGGTGATAGAAATAATCAACATAAAGCTCCCGGAGCTTATACTGGACAACTTCATCAAGGTGTTGAAAAGAAGGGGTGGATTCTATTAAAATACGGAAATGGAATTTTTGTTTGTTAGAACCCGGCTCCTCATACAGCAGAACGTTGGTAATAAGATCAAACAAACCCTGCTTAATAACAGCATTGCTTTCAGATTCATCCTGCCCTGCAAAATAGTCTTGTACTTTTTTTTGTGTATCAAAATCTTCCTTAAGATCATATCCATTGCGTTCATTAGTTTGAACAAAATGGGTTTTTACAAATGAAGCATGTTCTCCAAATACCTGCTGTAAAATAGCATCATTTATATAGGGTTTACAAAAGCGATTATAATCAAACCAAAGTCCCCTTTCTCCAAATTCTGCAACACTAACTGGTAGCGCTGGAATGAATCGACCAAGGATGCCTTCTACAGCGTCAACGGGTATACTCCAGATGCGGAAAAATCCAAGAATATGATCAATCCGAAAAGCGTCGAAATAGTTACTCATTTGATGAAAGCGCTGACGCCACCACTCAAAATGATCTTCTTCCATCTTCCTCCAGTTATAGGTTGGGAAACCCCAGTTCTGGCCTTTTATGGTAAAATCATCTGGCGGTGCACCCGCCTGCATGTTCATGTTGTGTAATTCAGGAGCCGTCCATGCGTCACAACCATAGCGGTAAATACCGATAGGGATATCGCCTTTCATTGCAATACCTTTTTTGTGGGCATACTCTGTAGCTTCTTTTAATTGGAGATGCAAATGATACTGAACAAAATAAAAGAAAGCAATAAACTTAAATTGCTTTGACTTATGAGAGCTAAGTTTTTCTATTTCGTCTTTATTATAGGCTGAATTTGTTTTCCATTTTGAGTAATCAGAAGTACCGTATTTGTCACGCAGGAAACAAAAAGCTGCATAAGGCACCAACCAGTTTTTATTGTCTTCAAAAAACTCTTCATACTCTTTTTCTTCGGTGAAAGCCAGGTTGTCTGCTTCATACAATTCACGAAGCACATTTATTTTGAACTGTATGACCTGCTCATAGTCAACCTCAGCTAAACCATTTAATTGTTTTTGTTTTCTATTTAGCGATTTTATGGTTTGACCGTGTTTTTTCCCTGCTACTTTTTGAAGATTAACATAGATGGGATGCAAAGCAAAAGCAGAGATGGCCGCATAAGGATAAGAATCTTTCCATGAATAGGTAGCAGAAGTATCATTGATAGGAAGAATCTGTATTAGCTTAAGTCCTGCTTCTTTTGACCAGTCCACCAGCAATTTAATATCAGCAAACTCACCAACGCCAAAACTATTGTTACTGCGTAGGCTAAAAACTGGAATAGCTATACCAGCGCCCTTCCATACCGTATTAGGCAAACGAATAAAGCCATCATGTATAATGGTTCTTTTGTTGGCCGGAATATCATAGTGAAGGGTGCGATTGTCTCCATCCTCGAAACGAACAAACTCCTCTTTTTTTGAATTGTAAATTCCGTATTTATAGGTTATTGGAAACGCAGTCTGAGAAAGGTCTATATCCAAAACCCACCAGTCTCCTTTTTTTTGCAGCATTAAATATTTCTCAGTGCTCCAGTTGTTCAACTCCTCCACGTTTCCAGCTATAAAAACACATTCATTTGAAGAAAGCAGCGGCGCTTTAACCTTAAATTGGTGCGTAGAAGAAGCAGTTTTTTTGGGTTTTGATTTCCCTACTTTAAAAAATACATCAGTAAATGGAGCCGTAAAAAACGCATTTTCATAAGAGCTTTCATCGTTCCAGGTATCTATTACCACAACATCGGCAGCATTCTTACGCAGATCAATAACCCGTTCTTTCTCTGCTTCTTTTTTTACCTCACCGAGTTCATTGGTAAACACATAACGGTAATGAAGTGAATTATGTTCAGAAGGATCAATTTCTATTGTACCATGCCAAAACTCTTCATTAAAAAAACGTAACGACAGGGGTTTGTCCAGTTCGTTTAGACCTAATGCCGGTATGTTACCAACAACCGAAAGCAATTGACCGAATTGTGTATGAAAACGCAAATAAAAATCTATTCTCATCTATAAAATTTAGCCTATTTAAAAGAGTCGTGTATGAAGGACATTATCGGGCGACGAAATTAGCAAAAGCTTTTAAAGTTTGGTGTCCGGAGAGGATTAGTTTTGAAAATGTCGGACTATTTTATTTTCTCTACCCTATTTTTGCGCAAAATTCTTGCTCATGGAAGTTAAAAGAAGTTCAAAAGGTTTATACTGGATCTTGTTCTTCATTTCAATTGCTGCACTAGGGTTTGCTATTGCCACACATTGGCCATGGCTGACACTAATCCTTCCCTTTGTCACCACTTTCTTTGTTTTGGCAATGGACATTATTTAAAGGCAAAAAAAATAACTATAGCATGCCGGCCCGTGTCGCCATTTGCATTTGAATACGTTATTGCTTTTTATTGCGGATCTGGTAAGAATCAGAACGGCTGGACTTCTGTAACTTCTTCACGGAGTCTTTGCCCATTTCCCTAACCTGAACAAGTTTTGAGGAATAACTGGTGTTTGCCGAATCCATTTGCTTCAAAGGGGCATAGCCACTTACATAAGTTGCATTTCTTTCCAGGTAAAAACGGTTAGCTTTTAAAACTTCAAATGCCTTGTCATAATTTCCCATGTCCGCTTCCATCATCGCCTTCTCCATGTTTTCATTAGCAGTAAAAAGTACCGTTTGCTCCAGCACAGCTTTATTAAAATGAGTAACATAGGCATCCACGTTTTTAACAGGGCTCAAGGTGTTTTCATTAATCAGCGATTTTTTTTGACCGGTGGAAACGTCGATATAGCTGATAGTACAAATAAATTTCAGTACCGATTTTACATCGTCCTTCATTGTGAATTTTAAAAGAATGCCTTTTGTTTCTTCAGAAAAAAGATCTCTGAATTTTATACTCACTTCCTCTCCCTTCTCTTCATATTTCAATGGATATGCTTTTTCAATTTTTATTCCCTTTGGAAGTTTTATAATTAGCTCTGCATTTTGAGCAGCTACACTTAGCAGCCCGTTCAGTTCTTTATCAAACATCAAAGCCATCTTGTCCGCAGCGTCAATAAAATAATAATTGCCGGCGCCTGCTTCCGCCATGTCTGTCATTAATACTTCATTATAATCCAGTCCAACACCAAAAGTTGATATGGTTATGCCGTTTTCATCCTTGAATCTTTGCACATTCATTTTTATGGCTTTGGCGCTGGTTATCCCCTGGTTTACTAAACCATCACTGATCAATAAAACACGGTTAATAAAACCTGGCTTGTATTTGCCCTGCACCTGGTAGTAACCCACCTCGGAGCCACCCCATAAATTAGTAGAGCCCCTGGGGGTTATTTGGTCAATCTTTATTTTTATGGCCTCCTTGTTCACAGGATGAATAGCAGCTTGTATTACTTCAACATCGTTGTCATAAACAACAATACTTACAAAATCTTCTTCTTTTAGTTTATCAATAATGTCTTTAGCAGCCTTCCTGGCAAATTCCATTTTTTCACCTTGCATCGAGCCACTCCTGTCAATTACAACAGAAATGTTAAGCGGAACTCTTTTAATGTTGTCGTTAAGAAATTTTCCAAGCTTTGTTTCTATATATAAATAGCCCTCTCTGTTGATTGAGTCCAGGTAATAATAGTCATTGTCCAATCCCGTTGTAAAACTTATTATACCGCTTGTTGAAACTACGCTTTTGCCTTTATGATCTTTTGCTTTCGTTAGCACGGCAGGCAGCGTATCGTTTTTTGGGTGTGTTGTATTAAATGATTTCGACGGTGCAGTAAAGGCTGCGAGAAAAAGAACCAACAAAACGGTAAGCACAGCAAAGGGCGAATATTTTTTGCTCATAAAGCAATTTGGCTTAGGATGCTAAATCTAAACTTTTACATAAAGAACTGCATCTTTTTGGTGTTAAACCTTTTTTGAAGATGAGCCAATAGAAAATAAGCTTTTTCTATCAAATAAAAATTTTCATTTTTCCGGTGCACTCTGTACTTAATAAGTAACTTAGAGAAACCCTTTTTTTATGAACCCCGATTTAAAACAAAAACTACACACCTTGGTGGACAACTGCAGTGATGAATTTTTGCTGGAAGAAGCAAAAGCTGTTTTGGAATCTGACGCATCCGGAAAAGAATTTTGGGATGAATTAGATGAGGAAGACAAGGAATCTTTTTTAGGTGGAGAAGAAGAGCACGAGCAGGGTCATTCCATAACGCATAACAGGTTAATGCACCAGGTTGGAGAATGGAAGAAGAAATAACACGTTTCAATAAAATCAAAAAAAGCATACTGACATCCGGTAAATAAATTCTATTGCTTCTATGAACAAAAAAGCCCACAGATTTGTGGGCTCTTATATTATTAGCAAACCAAAAACTTATTTCACTTCTTCATACTCTGCATCCGTTACGCTCTCTCCTGCATTTCCTGCACTTTGTTGTCCTGTTGTACCGCCATCAGCACCCGGTTGTCCACCAGCAGCTTGTGTGGCTTTATACAATTCTTCACTGGCAGCAGTCCATGCATTATTTAATTCTGTCACAGCAGGATCAATTTGAGCTACGTCCTGTGTTTTGTGTGCTTCTTTCAACCGGTTCAGTGCTGTTTCAATAGTTCCTTTCTTATCGGCAGGAATTTTATCTCCATATTCCTTTAATTGTTTTTCTGTCTGGAAGATTAAACTATCCGCCTGGTTTAGTTTTTCAACTTTTTCACGTTGTGCTTTATCAGTGGCCTCATTGGCTTTTGCTTCTGCCTTCATCCTTTCCACTTCTTCCTTATTTAAACCACTACCGGCTTCAATACGAATCTTCTGTTCTTTACCCGTGCCTTTGTCTTTTGCAGTTACATGTAAAATGCCATTTGCATCAATATCAAAGATTACTTCAATTTGAGGCATACCTCTTGGTGCTGGCGGAATTCCATCAAGGTTGAATATACCAAGGCTCTTGTTCTGATTGGCCATTGGGCGTTCGCCTTGCAATACATGTATTTGTACGCCGGGCTGATTGTCAGAAGCCGTTGAGAAGGTTTCTGATTTTTTAGTTGGTATGGTTGTGTTAGATGGGATCATTGGAGTTAATACACCACCATAAGTTTCAATTCCAAGGGTTAATGGAGTAACGTCTAACAATAACACGTCCTTTACTTCACCTGTTAATACCGCACCCTGGATGGCGGCGCCTACTGCAACCACTTCATCTGGGTTCACGCCCCTGTTTGGCTTTTTACCAAAGAATTTTTCAACAATCTCACCCACTTTTGGAATACGGGTAGAACCACCAACCAAAATAACTTCGTCAATCTGTGTAGTACTCAAGCCAGCATCTTTCAAAGCCTGCTCACAAGGTTTTAAGCAACGTGCAAACAACGCGTCTGCCAACTGCTCAAACTTTGCACGGCTTAACTTTTTTACAAGGTGTTTAGGTACCCCGTCAATGGCAGTGATATAGGGAAGGTTGATCTCCGTCTCTGAAGAAGAAGACAATTCTATTTTAGCTTTTTCCGCTGCTTCTTTCAAACGTTGTAAAGCCATTGGGTCTTTTCTTAAATCAACATTCTCCTCCTTTCTGAATTCTTCTGCCAGCCAGTCCATTACCACCTTATCAAAGTCATCACCCCCCAGGTGCGTATCACCATTGGTTGATTTTACTTCAAACACACCATCGCCCAATTCCAGCACGGAAATATCAAATGTTCCACCACCAAGGTCAAAAACAGCAATATGATGGTCTTTGCCACCTTTATCCAATCCATAAGCCAGGGCGGCGGCTGTAGGCTCATTTACTATACGACGAACGTTCAAACCTGCTATCTCGCCGGCTTCTTTTGTAGCTTGACGCTGCGCATCATTGAAATAAGCAGGCACGGTAATTACTGCATCTGTTACTTCCTGTCCGAGGTAATCCTCAGCAGTTTTTTTCATTTTTTGGAGAATCATAGCGGATAACTCCTGCGGAGTGTATAACCTGCCATCTATATCAATACGAACCGTATTATTGTCACCTTTTGCCACTTTATAGCTCCAATGGCTGATCTCTTCTGTCACCTCATCAAAACGGCGACCCATAAAGCGCTTCACGCTCATGATGGTATTCTGAGGGTTAGTAATCGCCTGGCGTTTGGCCGGATCACCTACTTTGCGCTCCCCGTTTTTCAAAAATGCCACTACCGAAGGGGTTGTACGCCTACCTTCGTCATTTGCAATCACTACGGGCTCATTACCTTCCATTACGGCCACGCAACTATTGGTTGTACCTAAGTCAATTCCAATTATTTTTCCCATTGATTAAAGAATTTTAATAGTTCACTATTGGTTATCAATGATTATGCCGTGGGCGGCAAAGTGCAATTTTGTCAGAAAGAAAAATGGGAAATAGTTAGCAGGCATTATGTAGCCAACCATATAATTGCTATTAAGCTTTGCTTGCGTCGCACTCTTGTACCTTAGCCGTTTTTTCAGCAATTGGCGTTTGAAAATCTCAGTTTCTTTGGTTGTATAGCAAGAATAAAGAAACAAACCTGTCTTCAACATTTTAATTTGCATTAAACAACCATATGCCTTCAACCACCACTGCAAAGAAATTAAAGATTAATAATGGTTATACCTTACTTACTCTAAATGCACCAGGCGATTTTAAGAAAAACCTCGGGGCTTTACCAACCGGCGTGAAAATCTCAGATACTGCCAGGGCATACAACCAGGTGCACTGGTTTGTAAAAGATAAAGCGCAAATGAATCAGGACCTGAAAAAGGTGCTCTCCTTAATTAAAAACGATGTGGTTTGCTGGATATATTACCCAAAGGGCACCTCCAAAGTTCAGACGGATTTGACAAGGGACAAAGGCTGGGACGAATTATTGAAACATAATGAAATGCAGTGGATCAACCTTATTTCTTTTGACGATACCTGGTCCGCATTTGGTATGCGGTTGAAAACAGAAAAGGATATAAAAAAAGATTCTAAGCCAAAAGAAAGAGAAATATTTAAATATATAGACGCACAGAAAAAACTCATTTACCTGCCAGATGATTTTTCTGCCGCCCTGAAGAAATCGAAAAAGCAAGAAGCTTTTTTCAACTCTTTATCTTTTACTAATAAAAAAGAATATGTGGAATGGATTGTCTCTGCTAAGCGGGAAGAAACCAGGACAGCAAGAGTAATTGAGTCTATTGAGCGATTGGGTAGGGAATGGAAAAATCCGGCAAATCGGTAAATTTGATTATGGCTATTGCCCGCGAATTATATGAAAGGATTGTTGCTGCCAAAGTATTCATTGATGAAAACTATGGTGAAGCTTTGAACCTTGAAGAGATTTCGCAAAAAGCATTTCTCTCCCGTTTTCATTTCCATAGGTTGTTTTCCCAGGTGTATAAAAAAACACCACATCAATATCTCACTCTAAAAAGAATAGAAAAAGCTAAAGACTTACTGGGAGAAAACAAGCAGGTAACCGAAGTATGCAATGAAGTTGGCTTTGAAAGCCTGGGTTCCTTTAGTGTGCTCTTTAAAAAAGAAATTGGTTTTGCTCCACAATACTACCGTAACATGGCCTGGCTTAAAAAACAAAAAGCCAAAGAGCAACCGAAGACGGTTATTCCGCATTGTTTTATTGAGTCCTATAAAATAGACAAATAGCGTCTGAATTAGCAAGATTCAATAAGCCCCTTGCTTTTTGAATTTTTAGTTTTGTTACAAACAAAATTGTTATGGTAACCAAACTTTCCCACACCTCCTTCTTTGTAAACGACCAGGAAAAAGCTTATGACTTTTACGTAAATAAGTTGGGTTTTAAAGTAAATACTGATGCCACTATGGACAGTGGATTTCGCTGGTTAACGGTAAACCCGCCCGAACAGCCGGAACTCGAAATTATTTTGTTTCCTGCCAATGGTGATGGATCTTTCGATGACGATGTGAAAAATGCTTTGAAATTACTGTTGGACAAAGGTGTCATGGGCGCCGGTGTCTTGTACACTCCAGACGTAAGAGCCACCTATGAAGAACTAAAAGCCAAAGGAGTTCAATTTAAATCAGAGCCCAAAGAACAGTTCTATGGTATTGAATGCATCGTTACTGATGGTTGCGGCAACTGGTTCAGTATGACCCAACCAAAAGACGGAATGTAAATCCCCTCTCACAATTTGCTCCCTCTTCTTGTGGAGAGGGTCGGGCTGAGGCGTTTAACTTTTCCGCAATCAATTCTTATGGTTTGCGTTTTATATTTGATGAACGCGTCCACCATGAGAATTATTTTTTTATTTCTTGCTTTTGCTTGTAACTCCTTTGCCATTGCGCAAAAAACATCGTCTAACATTACTATCGATTCATTGCCCGAATCACAGATTGATATTCCGATTCAAATAAACCTGAAAGCTATATATGCGCTGGCAGAGAACAACGTAGATACTGTCTTCACTTCTCCTCATTATCCTGTGGACTGGGTACAATCAGATTGTGCTACAAGGTATAAATATCATTTCCGTCGTTCTCCATTAAAAATGAGCATGACCGGTACCACCATGAATCTTGCGTTTATAGGTTATTACCAGATCATTGGTTCTTCCAGGGCTTGTGTAAATGGTACCGTCCTATCGCCATGGACGCCTGCCTGTCGCTGCGGGTTTGATGAACCGGAACGGAAAGTAAATATTGGGTTTACCACCTCCTTCCACCTCTTACCCAACCAGGTTTTAAGTACAAAAATTACGCGGAGCGAGCCGCAACCCTTGGACAAATGTTCCGTGTGTTTTTGGGGCCAGGATGTAACTACCAGTGTAATGAACGGTTTGAAAGCAGAACTGGATCTTTCTAAAAAAGCAATGGAAGATTCTTTTGGGGCTATGAACCTAAGGCCTTACCTGCAGCAGGCATGGAATATGATGAACGATGTATACACCCTTCCCAATATTGGTTACTTTAGTTTACATCCAAAAAAGTTGCGTATGGAAAATATCAACGCTAAAAATGACCTTTTAAATATCAACATCGGTATTTCTGCAACGCCGGTGGTGAGTTTTGCAAAGCCGGACGCAACTGTCACTACTGTTCCCGATTTAACCATAGCTGGCAATCCAGGTGGTTTTAATATTTATCTGGAAGCTGCCTTGCAATATGATTCGTTAAGTAAAGTATTGAACGGTTACCTTGCCAATAAACGGTTTGACCTAACGGAGGGTCTTTTCAAAAAACATATTATCATTGAGCAAACCTCTGTTGCAGGAAATGAAAACGGCGACCTTTTGGTAAAGGTTGATTTTAAAGGTTCATTTAACGGAACTGTTTTCTTTACAGGCAAACCGGTTTATAATGCAGAGAAAAAAGCGATTGAAGTACAGAATATGGATTACGATCTTAAAACAAAAAACTTGTTGCTAAAAACAGCAAAATGGTTATTCAGTAACCGCATTGTTGAAGAACTAAAAAGCTATACTTCTTTTGAACTAACCGATTATTATAATACCGCTTCTGCTGCTTTGAACACATGGTTAAATAAAGAATGGACAAAAGGCATCAAAGGTTCAGGCGCTGTAAACGATTTAAAACTTACTGCTGTTTATGCACTGCCCCAACATTTATTAATAAGAAGTAATTGTGCAGGAAAATTGAGTGTCCTTGTTTCTGAACTTGATTTAAAACGTTAAGCTTGCATGCCTTGCTTCTGCGAAGCTGCCTTTTCTGATTTGAATGAAAAATGGCGCTGCGAAAAATAATTAAACAGGATAACAATACCTGTCGTAATAAGTTGTGACGGTGTAGGATACCACCCAATCACTTCTACAAATATTTTCAGGAAGATGTAATTAATGATCATGCATCCTACGATGACCAAAAAATAACGGAAAAGCTGAACCCTTCTTTTCAGATACGATCCCTGGAAAATCACATACATGCTTAAATAAAAACCCACCGGGAAACTCACCAAAAAAGAAAGAAATAAGGCGGCAATGTGGGGCTGAAAAGCTATAAACCCCAATTGGAGTATTTGCTTTTTAACAATGAAGTTATAAGAAACAAAATAGGTAAAGAGACTTAATAGCGTATTGACGCCCCCGCAAGCTGCATAATGATAGGTTTGCAAGGGCATGAACTTCCGGAATAAAGGATAAAAAAAATCCAATACTTCAAAAATGACCGATCTTACTTTATAGTGGACCCTTCGCATGAAAGCTGCGAAAATAATAGCTATTTAGCGAGTTTGTGTATACAATTCGTTAAGGGTACAGAAGTGCTTTTATTGCTCTGGCAATGATTAGTTAAATTGCGGCGCAAATCACAAGGAACAGAATGAGTTTAGTCCAACAAATCAAAGAAGCATCGGCAACGGCAATAAATAATCTTTATACTATCTCCATCCCGGCAAATGATATGGCTGTAAACCAAACCAAACCCGAGTTTGAAGGTGAGTATACGGTGGTTTTGTTTGCGTTGGTAAAACAATTACGAAAATCTCCTGAACAGTTAGGAAACGAGATGGGCGAGTACGTGGTTAGAAACAACCAGGATCTATTTACCGGTTATAATGTTATAAAAGGATTCCTGAACCTGTCGGTGAATGACTTTTATTTCACAGACTTTCTTGCAAGGAATTTCTCAAGTCCGGAGCTGATGAAACCATCTGCATCCCACAAAAAAATGATGGTAGAGTATTCCTCTCCTAATACCAACAAGCCCCTGCACCTTGGTCATTTAAGAAATAATTTCCTGGGCTGGAGTGTGGCTGAAATTTTAAAGGCCAATGGCAATGAGGTAATGAAAACCTGCATTGTAAACGATCGTGGGATACATATTTGCAAAAGCATGATTGCCTGGCAATTGTTTGGCAATGGAGATACACCACAAAGCACTGGTATAAAAGGAGACCATTTTGTGGGTGATTATT
>DAIQPL010000038.1:0-9124 GCA_036787395.1 Flavisolibacter sp.
AACAGATGTGGAAATGATTATTGCCCAATCTAATGTACCTGAAACAAAAGCTCTGGCAGAAGCAGCCCAGCAAAGAAAGATTCCTTTTATATCGGCTACTTTGCCTAATGATGCTAATGTTTCAAATAACCCTTACTTCGTTGTGTTAAATTCAACCTTGCAGGCGCAT
This sequence comes from Flavisolibacter sp., assembly GCA_036787395.1. Lineage (GTDB taxonomy): Bacteria > Bacteroidota > Bacteroidia > Chitinophagales > Chitinophagaceae > Flavisolibacter. The sequence goes on from DAIQPL010000038.1 coordinate 170, forward strand.
GTAGAAAGTATTTACCAGTTCATTCAAAAGTATCATAAACAAGATAGAATTATTGTGTTTACAAAGCCAGGTGCACAGGAAGACCAGATTAAAGAACACTTTGCTGATTTTGCCAAAAGCGCACCGGGCACACCGCTTACCATTAAGTACGTAAACATTGGTTCAAATTTTACTCCGCAAATATTGGCTGCCCATTTAGATAGCACAAAAAGAAATGTATGTATTGCCGGAACTCTGGACGAAACCTTTGCGGAAAGACTGGCAACTCACTTAGCAGCTATTAATAGCACTTATCCCACAAGAGTAATTGGTATGCCCACCTGGGATAGATTGAATTTCAACAAATTTCAGAACCTGGAAATCATCTACAGTACCCCATTTTATTACAACCGTATCTCCCCTCTTGAAAATAAACTGGCAGAAGAATTTTCCACTACAGTCAGTAATAAGCCAACCGATATGTTCTTTAGGGGCTACGAAGCAACTCTGCGTTTCGCTATGCTTCTTTTAGATACTAAAAAAGATGTGGCTTCTAATCTTACAAGAAAAGGAAATACCGTTTTTACCCAATTTGATATTCAACCTGTGTTTAAAGACAAATCCTCAATGACCCTGGATTATTTTGAGAACAGGCATTTGTATTTTATTAAGGTCTTTGGAGGCGTAAAAAATATTCTCTATTAATTAGTGAAAACAAGTCACAGGTAACGCTCGGTGCATTCAACAAATGGCAGGGTTTATGGTTACTTCATAAGTAACTTAGTGATATGTCCCTGATTGAATTTTCTGACAAAGGTTTGTATTGCCGTGCCGGCGATTTTTATATTGATCCCTGGCGGCCGGTTGAAAAAGCTGTCATCACGCATGCACACAGTGATCATGCAAGGTGGGGGAGCAAATCGTATCTCTGTCATCATTTTACCAAACCGATATTACAACAACGACTGGGACCTAATCCTTACGAGAGCGTTGGATGGAATGAACCGGTTTATATCAATGGAGTTCGCATCAGTTTATTTCCCGCAGGGCATATTATTGGTTCTTCACAAATAAGAGTGGAGCATAATGGAGAAATCTGGGTAATCAGCGGGGATTACAAATTAGAAAATGATGGATTGAGCGGAGAATTTGAGCCAGTGAAATGCCACAACTTTATCACCGAGTCAACCTTTGGTTTACCTATCTATAACTGGAAGCCACAAAAAGAAATTTATGAGGGCATGCAAAGTTGGATAAGAAATAATCAAACTGCAGGAAAAACTTCCATACTCATTGCCTATAGTTTAGGAAAAGCCCAACGGGTATTACTGCCTGCCTCAGAAGTGACCGACAAAATTTTTGTGCACGGCGCCGTGTACAATATTCACATGGCGTTGGTGAACTCCGGTTGGAAACTGCCTACCGTTAGAAAAGTGTTTAACGTACCCAAAGAAGAACTGAAAGGCTCTGTAGTGATTGCACCTTCAGGTGCAGAAGGCTCACCCTGGCTAAAGCGTTTTGCACCCTATGAAATTGGTATATGCAGTGGCTGGATGCAAGTGCGTGGCAGTGTACGAAGAAAAAATGCCGATGCAGGCTTTGCAATAAGCGATCATGCGGACTGGAATGGATTAATTAAAGCCTGCAAAGCTACTGATGCCGAATGTATTTACACAACCCATGGCTTTCAATCTGTATTCACCCGTTATCTTAACGAGCAAGGGTGGCATTCAAAAGAAGTAAAAACAGAATATGGCGATGATGAAATTGAAGAAACACCTTTAAATTCCGAAGGAGAATTTGAAGATTAGCAATGAATGAGGCAATCGAATATAGTAACCTTGATAAAGCCTACAGCGGGTTTACCGGATTTTCAGACCTGGTAATGAAATTGGGCACCAGCACCAAAACCAATGATAAATTAGAAGCGTTGGTGCACTATTTTTCTGTTGCTGACGACAAGGATAAGGTTTGGGTGATTGCCATCTTCAGCGGTAGAAGGCCAAAACGAGCGGTAAATACTACACAACTGGCTACCTATGCTGTTGAACTTATGAACCTGCCTTTTTGGTTGTTTGAAGAATCCTATCACACGGTAGGTGATCTTGCTGAAACGATAACATTGCTGTTACCTGAAAAAACAAGCATTGGAGAAACCACGAAACCGCTTCACTATTACATCGAAGAATTAAAAAGAATTGAAAAAGAAGCAGAGGAAGTACGCAAACAATTCATCATTGATTCGTGGATGGAGATGAACCATGGAGAAAGGTTTGTTTTCAATAAACTTATTACTGGTGGCTTCCGTATTGGTGTGTCACAAAAACTGATGGTAAATGCACTAGCCAAAACGATAAGTCTTGAGCCTTCAATTATTGCGCATCGCATTAGTGGCAATTGGGATCCTTCTACCGTTTTCTTTGATCAATTATTAAGTGAGCATTCCGCCACCACCGATTGGTCAAAACCTTATCCGTTTTATTTAGCTTATGCTATTGAAGACAACGTTGAAGTATTAGGCGATCCAAAAGAATGGCAGGCCGAATGGAAATGGGACGGCATACGCGGACAAATCATCAAACGCAATAACGAGTTATTTGTGTGGAGTCGTGGAGAGGAACTGATGACGGAAAAATTCCCCGAGTATCACTCCCTTCAACATGTTTTGCCTGACGGAGTTGCTATAGATGGAGAGATTATTCCTTCTGTAGATGAAAAACCCTTGCCATTTGCCTTGCTTCAGACAAGGATTGGAAGGAAAAATATTACTAAAAAGCAATTACAGGAGGCGCCTATTGCCTTTTTTGCCTATGATCTTTTGGAGTACAACGGAGAAGACTGGCGGAACAGAACTTTAGAAGAGAGAAGAACAAAACTTGAAGAGATTGTAGCTTCTGCAAATCATCCAACCATACTTATCTCTCCTGTTATTCCTTATCAGAGTTGGGATGAACTGGCGAGATTAAGAGAAACATCAAGGGAATTAGGCGCTGAAGGTTTTATGTTGAAAAAGAAAACCTCTGCTTACCAGGTAGGAAGAAAACGGGGAGACTGGTGGAAATGGAAAATTGATCCTTTAGTGATCGATGCGGTGATGATCTATGCGCAAAAAGGTGCAGGTAGAAGAAGTAACCTTTATACTGATTATACTTTTGCTGTGAAGGATGGTGATAAATTGATTGCTTTTACAAAGGCATATTCAGGTTTAACCGATAAGGAGTTTGCACAAGTGGATGCATTTGTAAAAAGAAATTCGCTGGAAAAATTTGGGCCTGTAAGAACTGTAAAACCCGAATTGATTTTTGAAATAGCATTTGAAGGAATTGCGGCTTCTAACCGTCATAAATCAGGAGTGGCTCTTCGCTTCCCAAGGATCAGCCGGTGGAGAAAAGATAAAACCGTGGAAGAGATCAATACATTGCAAGACCTTAAAAAAATGCTTGAGGTCTACGGCAAATAGTCTTGCGCCGATTATCTTTATAAAAACATGTGATATGAGAAAGATGCTAACTCTTTCTTTGCTGGCAGTGAGTTTGATAGCTTTTTGCGCTTTCCTCCCCTTTTTTCAGGAAGACGAGCCTGTACCCATCCCTCCCAGTAAACAGCGGACAGGTGATGCTAAAAAAGGGTACGAATACCTGACAACAGGCGACTATGTAAAAGGAGGTATCCCGTATAACATTTTCTTGTTTGGTGCCGGCAATCAAAAGATTTTTTTACAAAGAGAAGGCTTCAACAAAAAACTTCCTCATGATTATACGTCTGTTACAGCATTGAACGGAGAAGTGTTGGTAGCGCCTAATTGTTTACAATGTCATGCGCAGGTTTTTAATGATCAATTGGTGATTGGATTGGGCAACTCCTTAATTGATTTTACAAAAGGGCAAAAGCTAAGTGCCGGCAATTTTCAAATGCTGGAAAAGATGTTGAAACTTAATTCACCAAAACAATATGAAGCTGCCGCACCCTTCTTAAAGGTAGCTAAAACCATTAGCCCTTTCCTGGCACCACAGGTGAGAGGTGTTAATACAGCAGACCGGCTAGCAACAGTCCTGGCAGCACACCGTGGTGCAGCAACATTTGAATGGAGCAACGAAGCACTATTAGACATTCCGGAGGAAATAATTCCTACAGATACACCAGCATGGTGGTTATTGAAAAAGAAAAATGCTATGTTCTATAATGGCTTTGGCCGTGGGGATTTTGGAAGGTTTTTGATGGCTTCAAATCTATTAACGGTGAATGATACGTCTGAATCAAGATCAGTAGATGAACACATGCCTGATGTATTAGCTTACCTCTACTCTTTGAAACCACCAAAATACCCTGCCACTATTAATGAACCGCTGTCTCAAAAAGGTAAAGGAGTATTTGAAAAGAAGTGCTCTTCCTGCCATGGTAAGTATGGACAAGAAAGTACTTATCCAAATTTGTTGATCCCTGAATCCCTTATATTAACCGATTCATTTTTGTACAAAAGCAACTATTCCAATCCACAGTTTGTAGACTGGTTTAATAAAAGCTGGTTTACTTCAGGCGATCATCCTGCGCAACTGCAACCTTTTAAAGGATACATTGCTCCGCCCCTTGATGGCATCTGGATTACTGCACCTTATTTACATAATGGTTCGGTACCTACATTGGAACTCTTGTTAAACAGTAAACTCAGGCCACAATACTGGTCGCGCAATTTTGATAAACAGGAATATGATTATGAAAAGATCGGGTGGAAATTTTCTGTTGAACAAAAACCCAATGGCTCCAAAGTGTATAATACAGATCTGCCGGGATATGGTAATTATGGCCATTATTTTGGCGATGCTTTAAGTGATATAGAGAGAAAGGCAGTGATTGAATATTTAAAAACTTTATAAACATCTTGAAGTTAGAAGATACGATAGGCTATGGCATTGTGACGAGCTGGCTTACATCAAAAGGGTTTCAACCTTTTACTTACCAGGAACAAACATGGCAACATATTATCAACAGCAAAAGCGGTTTAGTAAATGCGCCAACAGGTACCGGCAAAACTTTTTCCGTTTTTTTGGGAAGCATCATTCAATTCATTAACCAACATTCTTCCACCTATCAAACCAAATCAAGGAATGGATTACAATTGATATGGATTACTCCACTTCGTGCCCTTGCCAAAGATATTGGCCGTGCTATGGAAGAAGTCATTACGGAATTCGGCATGCAATGGAAAGTAGGTATCCGTAATGGTGATACTTCCATGAGTGACAGGCAAAAGCAAAAACGCCAAATGCCTGAAGTGTTGATTATTACCCCAGAAAGTTTACACTTGTTACTGGCTCAAAAACATTACTCTGAAATTTTTAAAACCCTCAGGACTATTGCCGTTGATGAATGGCATGAATTAATTGGAAGTAAAAGAGGCGTACAAGTGGAATTAGCAATTAGCAGGATTGCGGGGATTAAAAGTTACCGCTCTACCCAAACTATGAGTACTTTCATGGATAATGTTTCTTCAGAAAAAAAGGTGAGTGAACAGCCATCTCCTCCCACGGGAGAAAGCTGGAGGGAAACCTTAAGCGTTTGGGGCATCAGCGCTACCATTGGCAATTTAAACCAGGCAATGGAAGTCTTGCTTTCGTCATTGCAATTGCTCCAACAAAAAAAAGAAGATTGGGTCATTGTGCGGGCTAACCTTCAAAAGAAAATTGAAGTGCAGTCCATTCTTCCTGATGAAATTGAAAAGTTTCCATGGGCGGGTCATCTCGGCATAAAGCTGGCCGAAAAAGTATTACCCATTCTAAACGAAAGTAAAACCACGCTCATTTTTATCAATACAAGAGGAATGAGTGAAATGTGGTATCAAACATTGCTCAACATTGCTCCCGAGCTAGCTGGTGTTATCGCCTTACATCATGGAAGCATTGAAATGGAATTACGCACATGGGTCGAAGAAGCTTTGCACGAAGGCAAATTAAAAGCCGTTGTTTGTACGGCAAGCCTTGATTTAGGCGTTGATTTCCGCCCAGTAGAAACGGTTATACAAGTTGGGTCGCCAAAAGGTGTTGCCCGGTTTTTACAAAGAGCAGGACGAAGTGGCCATAGCCCTGATGCGGTAAGCAAAATTTATTTTCTTCCAACACATTCCTTAGAGCTAATAGAAGCTGCGGCATTGAAATCAGCTATCGCTGAACAATATATTGAAAGCCGCGAGCCAATGTTATTGTGTTATGATGTATTGGTGCAATACTTGGGTACGCTGGCAGTGTCCGATGGCTTTATCCCTGACATTATCTGGAAAGAGGTTAATGCAACGCATTGCTATAGCGAACTGACAGAAGATGAATGGCAGGCTATCTTATACTTCATTACAGTTGGAGGAACTGCTTTACAGCAATATGATGAATATAAAAAGGTAGAGGTTGAAGACGGTGTTTACAAAATAAAAAGCCGACGCATTGCTATGCGTCATCGCCTGCATATTGGGACAATAGTGAGTGATGCCATGCTGAAAGTAAAATTTTTGTCGGGAGGTTATGTGGGCATTATTGAAGAATGGTTTATTTCAAGACTTGAGCCTGGTGACAATTTTACTCTTGCCGGCAGACAATTAGAACTGGTGATGATCAAAGACATGACAGTGATTGTCAAAAAGTCGAATGTAAAAAAATCGATAGTGCCAAGCTGGATGGGTGGCCGTCTGCCTTTGTCAGCAAGTCTTGGAAAAGTATTGCGTGAAAAATTTGATGAAGCACATCATTTAATTGCAGACAAAACAAAGGTGAAGGATATTGAGATCAAAGCCTTAAAACCATTGTTTGATTTACAATACAGGACATCACATGTGCCAAAAGCAAACGAGTTATTAATTGAGCAAATTGAAACAAGGGATGGCTTTCACTTATTTGTTTATCCATTCGAGGGCAGATTAGTTCATGAGGCGATGGCAGCCGTTTTGGCTTATCGCATCAGTAAGATTACTCCCATTACCTTTTCTATAGCTATGAATGATTATGGCTTTGAATTATTGAGCGATCAGCCCATTCCTGTTGATGATACAAATGTGTATGAACTATTTTCTTTAGATAACCTGATTCAGGATATCCAACGCAGTGTGAATGCTACAGAAATGGCCAAAAGAAAATTCAGGGATATAGCAGTCATTGGAGGATTGATCTTCCAGGGATACCCGGGCGAACACAAAAAAACAAGACATTTGCAAGCGTCTGCCGGACTATTATTCAATGTGTTTAATGAATATGAGCCCCATAATGTTTTAATAAGACAAGCATACCAGGAGGTGTTTGACCAACAGATGGAAGAACTGCGCCTCAGAGAAATGTTACAACGCATTCAACATTCAAAAATTGTCATCACATTCCCAAAACAGTTAACCCCTTTTTGCTTTCCAATCAAGGTAGACAGCATGAGAGAAAACCTTACTTCGGAAAAATTAGAAGACCGTGTGAAGAGGATGCAGCAACAGTTGGAAAAATGGTAGCAACATTTATCATTCTATTTATTGGTTAAAGCTTTTAAAGACAGCCCTTCAAGTATATTTGCAGCTTTAGATGCAAGCACCAATTCTACATACAATCCGAAACCAGAATCTATGGCTTACAGCTCAACGCTCTATTTTTTGGGAAGAAGAAAAAGCGTTGATTGTTTCTGATTTACATTTTGGAAAGACCGGTCACTTTCGCAAATCCGGCATTGCTGTCCCCCAAAATGTTTACAAGGAAGACCTTCAACGCCTTGTTAGTTTACTAAGATTTTTTGATCCCAAAAAATTGATTGTGGTAGGCGACTTTTTTCATAGTCACGCCAATATTGAATTAGACTGGTTTAAAAAATGGCGAAGTGATTTTCCCCTTTTGGAAATTTCACTTGTAAAAGGGAACCATGACATTTTGAAAGATGGCTGGTACAGGGAAACAAATATACAGGTGATTGACAATGAACTAACAGTTGGCCCATTCCTTTTTATACATGATAAATGTGAAGAGCGAAAAGACCTTTATACCTTTTGCGGGCATATCCATCCGGGAATTTATTTGCAGGGCATGGGTAAGCAATCTTTACGTCTGCCCTGTTTTTATTTTGGAAAAGCTCATTGTATTCTACCCGCGTTTAGTAAGTTTACCGGCACAGCTTTGATTGAACCATTAGGTAACGAAAATGTTTTTGCCATTGTAGAAAGCAGATTGATTCAGATGCAATGAATATTCTCTGAAAGCTTGATGCAATGTTTTTGATGATTTAAATAATTTGCCTGGATTACCGCCGGCCTTTTAGCTGGTTATAATCGATAAAGTACACAAGCCGTAGCGTAAACTCATTGCCATGAGAAGCGGCAAACGTTTTCCCGAAATTTCCGAGATAGTATTTATAGCTCGTTCCATTAACGCTATTTTCATCACCGAGCCAGTTTTTCCATCCCAATATTAAGCGGCTTCCCAAACGGAAATCCCAGGTAAAAAATGCATCCATATTGAAAATATTGATGTTCGCGTCCACATCAGGGGCGGGAAGTGAGGGGTCACGAGCTACTTCATTTCCTTCAGCATCTACATTGGCAAATCTTTTATAAGGTACATTGCTCCAGTAGTGCCTTGTCCGAAGGGTTAAATTGGTGCGTGGGCTGAAATTATAAATACCTGAAAGCACAGAAGTAACGTCCTTGAAATCGACAAATCCAATAATAGGCTCACCACTCATTTCTTTTCCAGCATAAACAATATAATCGGTTTCAGATTCATGGCGGTTAGAAAATTCAAGCGTGAATTGATTGCTGAAGCGGTAACGCAACCCCATATCAATAACATGGTATTTTTTATCCGGTGTATTAAAAAAATCTGCCAGCAGGTATTCATAGCTAAAGAATAAACGCTTACGACTATCAGAGCTTCCTTGCAGGGACGCATAGCCGTATGCCGGCCTGCGGGCAAAATGGCTGAATGGAGCGCCCAACAAAAAATAATCATGCTGGTCTGGTAAATATCC
>DAIQPL010000038.1:9224-21438 GCA_036787395.1 Flavisolibacter sp.
TTAAAACCATCAAAAGACTTTTTGGCGAACACTTTACTATACCGGCCCGTACCTTTCACATTATAAGTGTTTGAATTGTCATAAAGACTAAAATCAAGTGCGGTTACATTAGCGTCCTGTCCGTTATTGCCCCTTATTACATTTGTATTAGTGAATGTTATTGAAGACCGTCCTTTCAGCGCCTGGTCAAGCACAATAATATTATAATTGGCCATAGCTTCTGTTTCATAACGCGTTTCTTCACCGGTTACTTTATTCCGTACAAGAGCATGCATGGGAGCAGTAACCGCATTAAAAATACCGATGCCCAGTTTTTTCCTGGTGCGGCCGGAAAATTTGATAGCATTGTAAAGCTGTGTTGTTGCGGGGTTTTTTATAATCTGGAGCTCAGGGTCATTTTTCGCTTCTGCTTCAATAACATTATATCCTGATGGGATAGCTCCCACTCTCCTCGAATAGAACAGACCTGCTTTATTGAACAACTCAGTTCCTTCAGTAAAAAACTGCCTGTTTTCCTGAAAACGTACTTCATAAGGCGTCAGATTGTTGACTATATTATCAGAGATCACCTGCCCAAAATCGGGAATCAGCGTAGCGTCCAGAGTAAAGCTCTCATTTATGCCATACTTAACGTCCATGCCACCACTGCGCAGCCATTCTGTTGGGATTCGGCTGCTTTCAGGATTAAAACGTACTCCTCCTGACACATAGGGCGAAAAACTTAAACGCAAGGGCGGGCGTATGTCGCGGAGATCAACGTACTTCCCAAATTGATTGACGAAGCCATTAACATTAGGATCTACGGGGTTCCAAAATGACGTTTCATTATTGTTTCTTGTAAACCTCATAAATTGTAGACCCCAGCTTTGAACTTCTTTTTTAGCAAATCTCAAAGAAATATAGGGAATCTTCATTTCAACAATCCATCCGTCACCAGTTATGGCTGTAGCACTTTGCCAAACGGCGTCCCAGGTTTTGTCTCCATATTCTCTTACCCCTGTTGCGGCGGCGACATTAAGCTTGGCATCGGTTTGCACGTTGGCGGGGGTCACCAAAAACTGGAAACCGTTTTGTTGATCATTATAAGTATCAAAAAAAACGGAGAAAAAATCTGCATCCTGTTGTTGCTCGCCATCTCTGGCCGTTAATTGCTTTCGGATAAAAGAAGGATCGTCAAATAAATGAGCAGAAATATAAATGGCAGAATTATCATACAGTATCCTCACTTCAGTTTTAACAGAAGCTGGTTGACCATATATAGGAAAATTTTGAATAAAATCAGTGGCTATAGGAGCTTGCCGCCAGGCCACATCGTCCAGGACGCCGTCAATACGTGGCATTTGCACTGTTTTGACAGATTGTAACGTCTTAGGCTGACTAAATGAAACAAAGCCTAAAAGCAAGGGTACCCATAGCAGCAGAAATCTCAGCATGCAATTACTTTGGCTGAGGTAAATATAATAGATAATTTTTATACCGCTATATTGTGCATAATTAATTCATCCGTTTCTTTATAGAACTTACTTGCTGCTGTAAATTGTTTACCAGGCTTGCCAGTTGGCCCACATCCCACCTTTGTTGAGTATTGGCTCTTACAAGGATCATCTGAGCCTGCCATACTTCTAAAATATCTTCTGCGTTCACTATATAAGGCTGGTAAGAAGGGTTATCACTGACCAGGGTAAATTTATTTTTTTGCCGGTTGTTTTTCATCATTCGCTTATAAACGATGCCATCCGTTTTAGACACAACAATATAGGTTTGATTTGCTTTTACATCGTCCAGGGCCTGCACCCTTTCTCCCACAATCACCGACCCACTAGGCGTCGGCATCATCGAATCACCCACAATTTCAAAAGCCCGGTAGTCGCCACCCGCCAACATGGGAAGAGTAAACGTGTTTAGTTCGTCTACGAATTCAGGGTCAGCATAGCCTGCTAAATAACCTGCAGCCGCTTTTACGGGAACAAAGGGAATATCTGTTCTTCCGTTTGTCATTTTTTGAGCACGGCGTTTTGCAATGTAGTTAGTTTTTGTATCGCTGACGTCCTTTCTAAGTAGGTCATCCAAAGTAAGCTTGAACATATCAGCCACTACTTCCAGAATATCAATACGGGGATCGGCTCTTTCTTCTTCATACGCTCCTAATAACGATCGTTTGATGCGCAGCTTTTGAGCAAATTCTTCCTGTGTCCAACCGCGTAATTTTCTCAGGTACTTTAGATTTTTGTTCGCAATTGACATAACGGCTAATTTATTTAGCTGCAAAATACTAATTAATTTAGATCGAACTATGGTGTAAATTTTGGTTATCAATAAAAAGTCAACAATTTTGCGCCAAACCAAATTCTGTGGAATGGAAAACGATAAGAAGAAGCCCGTTATTTTAATTACAAACGACGATGGTATTACAGCACCTGGAATTAAAAATCTGATCGAAGCCGTAAAAGATCTTGGAAAAGTAGTAGTGGTAGCTCCCGATAAACCCCAATCAGGAATGGGGCACGCCATCACCATTGGCGTTCCTCTGCGTTTACATAAAGTCAATTTATTTGAAGGAATTGAAGCGTACCAGTGTACGGGAACTCCTGTGGATTGTGTTAAACTAGCTGTGGATAAGGTTTTACACCATAAACCAGATATCTGTATCAGTGGTATTAACCATGGCGCCAATCATAGCATAAATGTTATTTATTCCGGAACCATGTCTGCAGCTGTAGAAGCAGCTATTGAAAGTATACCTTCTATTGGATTTTCGTTGCTCGATTATAGCCTGGAGGCTGATTTTTCAGCAGCCCGTAAATATGCCCGCATTATTGTAGAGCAAATGCTGAATTCCACCCCTGACAAGCATTGTGTTTTAAATGTAAACATTCCTATTGCCACTGTTAATGAAATTAAGGGTGTTAAAATTTGTCGCCAGGCCTATGCAAAATATGAGGAAGACTTTATAGAAAGGGACGACCCGCATGGCCGCAAATATTATTGGCTCACGGGTGAGTTTGTTAATTTTGATGAGGGTACTGACACCGACGTTTGGGCTTTAGCCAATAAATATATTAGTATTGTACCCGTACAATTTGATTTAACCCACTACAAACAAAAAGAACAACTTGAAAAAAGCTGGAACATTCTTTCTTAAAAGGGATAATGTGAAAATGGGACTGATATTAGGCTTGTTTACACCTTTTATTGTTTTTTTTCTTATTTACCTGGCGCGGTTTTCCAGTTACGGCTTTGATGAATTTACAAGAGTTTTTTTCCGTGAGAATAGCCTGATCACTTTCTTTGGTGTGTGGTGCCTGGTGGGAAATATTGCTTTATTCACGTATTACATTAATACAAGAAGAGATAAAACTGCGAAGGGCATTTTTGCAGTAACCCTTATTTATGGAGTGGGTGTGCTGCTTCTGAAACTTCTTAACAAATAACACGTTTAATTTTCCCTCCATCTCCACCCTCTTTGTCGTTCACCTTAGCCTCTACACGATTTAGAACTGTGTTCAGTTCGTTTGGTATCTTTATTTTCCAACAGCATGAAGTATTACATTATCGCAGGCGAAGCCTCAGGTGATCTGCACGGAAGCAATCTCATAAAAGAATTGAAAAAGCTGGATGCAGATGCCAATATTCGTTGCTGGGGAGGTGACCTAATGCAAAATGCAGGTGCTGAATTAGTAAAGCATTACAGGGATCTTGCGTTCATGGGTTTTATAGAAGTGATAAAAAACCTGCCAGCTATTCTAACCAATTTAAAGTTTTGCAAAAAAGATATTGAAAGTTTCCAGCCTGATGTATTGGTTATGATTGACTACCCAGGGTTTAACCTGCGTATTGCAAAATGGGCCAAAGAGAAAAATTTTAAAGTTATCTATTACATCTCCCCGCAAGTTTGGGCCTGGAAAGCAAGCCGTATTAAAACTATTAAAGAAGTAGTAGATAAAATGTTGGTCATTCTTCCATTTGAAAAAGAATTCTATGCGAAGTGGGATTACAAAGTAGAGTACGTAGGCCACCCTTTAGCACAGGTTATAAATGATTTCTTGAGAGAGGCTCCCGGCCATTCCATATCCTCTAGACCGATAATAGCTGTATTACCCGGAAGCAGGAAACAGGAAGTAGCAACAAAACTTCCTATCATGTTGTCTGTGGTCAAAGATTTTCCCCAATACCAGTTTGTGGTAGCCAAAGCCCCTTCTCTGGATGATGGTTTCTATGAAGAATTACTCAAACAATATCCCGACACACAAACGATAAGGAACAATACGTACGGTCTTTTATCACAAGCTACTGCAGCTTTGGTTACGTCTGGTACGGCTACATTGGAAACTGCTTTATTTGGCGTTCCCCAGGTAGTATGTTATAAAGGATCTCCCATCTCCTACCATATTGCAAAGCGTTTGGTTAAGATTAAGTATATATCACTTGTGAATCTGATTATGAACAAAAAAGTAGTAATAGAATTAATTCAAAATGATCTAACTACAGCAAATGTCCGGAGGGAATTAGAAGCCGTCCTTCACGATCCTTTGCAATTAGAACAAATAAGAAAAGATTACAGGGAACTAAAAGATTTGTTGCAACAACAGAAAAATGCCTCAGCGAGAGCCGCGCAGGAGATCGTGGGCTTTTTACAAGCTACTTCCTTATAAAAAGCTTTATAGCCAGTATAATCAATGCTACTATAAAGAGCAACAAACTGAGCCGGTTAATGCCATGCATGTATTTGACAAACTTTGTTTTTGGCCTGTTGGGATCTGGTTTGCTCAGGTATAAGTATTCCGAGATTTGCTTTAGTATACCCATAAAAAAACTGTATCATAAAGATACAGTTTACTATCACAAAAGGTTCATTTGAAAAGAGTTATGGTGCAGGGTTACGGCGGACCTTGTCCTGTTTTTTTGCCACGGCTCTCATATTAAAACAATCAGGGGAAGGCTGAATAGAAGTATCAGGCTTTTGCGCCTTTCTTTTCTTTTTTTCATTATTGCTGTCGGACCAGCCGCTTGCAGGATGCAGAACAGCTTCAAAGTAAACAAATAGGATACGTAAATAACTATTCATCATGAGGATTTTAGGGTTATTGGACTTTAATTTATTTGTCAGGTTTTAAAATGCTCTGTTAAGTAACCCGACAAACATAAGTAATTGATCATTAAATGTCAATCTATTATCGCCTGAAAAGCAATAACCGAAGTTGAAAAAGATTTTTACTTAGTAAAATCACCTACATGGCCATAACCTCATCAGGCTAAGGAATAAACGGATATTGTTGGTCCTTCAGCTTTTCTTTAGTTTCCTTCTCAATCTCATCAGGCGTTTTCAAACTATCATAACGAAGTTTTAAAGAAAGGGCATAACCATCCAAATCGGGGAATAAGCTGGCCCTATGTAAATTCATTTGCAACAATTCGCGCATAGCTTCTTTACGATAACAACCGGGAACTTCAATTTTCACAACAGATTTATTAAGGTCCGTTCCCAAAAAAAGCAGCTGGTCCATAAATGGTTGCGCAGAAGTTCCAGTGCTTAAAAAAATCGATTGCTGTAAGGAGTATCGCCTATTCATCCTGAACGGCTCTACGGGAAACACAAGGGCTTTATTATTTTCATAAAAGAGTTTTTCAAAAAGCCTTTCATTGATGAGGTTTTTATTTTGTTCCAGTGCTTCTCCAAATTCTTTTGACAACATTTCAATAGCCCTGTTTTTTAAGTGGGTAATATTAATACCCCAGATGCCCACCGAATGTCCTTCTTCTATAGAACAATGTTCAAAAGCAAAATAGGCACCGATAAAAGGCGATTTGCTGAGGTCAAGAAGCCGCGTGGGTGCTCCATGATGTTGCATAAGCGCTAGCCACTCGATAAGATGCCCGGGGGTTTCATCCTTACTCAAATAATTTCTGGCACCCCTTTGAAATTCTGCTACAAACTCAGCTTCAATACCGGAATGAAAGTTTATAAACTCCGTTCTTTCTATGGCATTGTTTAATACCCACGTAGAATTGGCCTGGCCTCTAAAGGCCCAGTTCTCGCTAAATTCACTAATAAAGCTTTTAAACTCCTGCCAATTTTTTAATACGACAGTCGCATAAATTGTTTCATCCATTGAAATAACCTATAAAAATCTTGCGCCAGTTTTTATCAGACTGTAATTAAAGAGGTTTTTTGCGCAAATGGTTATAGAATGTTAGGTGAAAAGTAAAAAGAATCGAAAAAACGAAGTAAGCTTCTACACGATTAAATAATTATTCAAAAATGATAGAATTATTTTCCATATTTTATGTCAATAAAACGGGTTTGAATTTATGAAGCAAAGGGATAAATTAAGGCAAAAAAGTACAATAAAGAGCCTTGCTCAACCTCTTCTAAAAAAGAATAGTATAAACAATGAAACCCTGTTGAGCCTGGATAAATATTTTGACAAATATGGCATTTATTGCCTGCTTTTATTAGTGACATCTGTCACTTTTATAGTTTTTAAAGACTTCATTTTTCAAGAAAAATTATACCTGTTCAAAGACATCGGCAGTGATTCCATAAATGCCAATTACCCTCATGGTTTCCAGGTGGCATATTATATGCAACATGAAGGCCTTATTCCAAAATGGTCGTTTTACCAGGGCATGGGGCAAAACATATTTCCTTTATCGATTCCAGATCCTTATTATTTCGTTTTAACGCTTTGTGGTCCTGATAATCTGGCCCAGGGAATAGCTTTAATGGAAATAGCGAAAATTTTCAGTGCTGCTATTTTCTTTTACCTTTTTCTAAAAAAAGTCAATATCAAGCCTTTTGCTGCCATACTTGGAGGAGTGGTATATTCCTATTCATCATTTATAATTCTTGGAAGTTGCTGGAATATTTTTTCGACCGAGGCAGTTTATATAGCGTTATTGCTTTATGCTTTTGAAAAATTTTATCAGGATAATAATATAATCCTATTTCCAATTGCGGTTTGCCTCATTGGTATCAACCAACCATTTGACTTGTTCATCATTGGTTTATTCTTACTGATTTATATTCTCTTTCGCTTTTTTTATGAAAATGATTTTGATGCGAAAAAATTAGGAGTTTTAGTTTTGAAAACAGCAGGGCTCGGCCTTCTGGGCGTTTCGATTAGTTCTTTTTTTCTGTTTTCGAATATTCTTCAAATGTTAGAAAGTCCGCGGGTGAGTGGCGAATCCTCTTATTTTTCAAAGTTAATGGCAGCGCCTGTTTTTGGTACAGAAGGAGAAGTCCATAATGTAACAGCCTTACTCCGCCTTTTTTCAAGCGATATCCTGGGAACTGGAAGCGATTATAAAGGTTGGAACAATTACCTGGAAGCTCCTTTATTTTATTTTGGCTTAGTAAATCTTCTCCTCATACCACAAGTATTTCAATTTCTGGATAAGAAAAGAAAGATAATTTTTTCGATTTTCATCGCTGCTTTTTTGCTACCTGTAATTTTTCCTTTTTTCAGATATGCTTTTTGGCTTTTCACAGGTAATTATTATCGGGTGTTTTCTTTCTTTGTTGTTACCAGCCTTTTATTCTGCAGTATGCATGCTTTAAGTTATATCGACAGGAATTTTAAAATAAATTATATTGTTCTCATCATATCCATTGTAGTTTTTCTCATCCTTTTATTTCGACCTTATTTCCCAGATGAAGACGTTATTAATGAAGACATTAGAAACAGGGCCTGCCTCTTTCTGATTTTTTATACCATCCTTATTGCCGCATTACCGTTTAGACGAGTAAAAAATTTCAGTAAGTTAATTTTATTGCTTGTGACAGTTGTGGAACTGGTCAACTTTTCCAATATCACTATTAATGAACGACCGGTTATATCCACATCGGAATTCAAACAAAAAGCTGGATATAATGACTATACCAACGAGGCCATCTCCTATCTGAAAGCAAACGATAAAAGCTTTTTTCGGGTACACAAAGACTATTCTTCAGGAGTTGCTGTGCATACGAGTATGAATGATGCACAGGTTCAAAAATTTTACGGAACGGCATCCTATTATTCGTTCAATCAAATTAATTACGTCAACTTCCTTCAGGAGCTGGCTATTATAAATGGCCAAGACGAAACTCAAACTCGGTGGGCTCCAGGGCTGTCCGGACTTCCTTTTCTGCATCCTTTTGCCAGTATCAAATATGCTTTAACAAAAAACCCCAAATCAATTTTATTTCAAGTCAATTATGATTCTTTAACTACTGTTGGCGATGTCGAAATCTTAAAAAACAGGTATGCGCTACCCCTGGGCTTTTGCTATACCAAATATGTCAGCAAAAAGGATTTCACCAGCTTGTCCAACCACCAGAAAGTACTTACCCTTGTCAAAGCTTTCGTGCTTGACGACAGCGTTTTCAAATTGAACCTGAACTTACCAAGGTATCAGCTCGCTGATACATCAGTCAATTATAGCTGGGAGGAATATGCCAACGATATAACAGCTTTAAAAAAAGACACGCTTATTATCGAAAAGTTTAGCCAAAACAATATAAGAGGCAGCATAAATCCTGCAAGCCAAACACTGTTATTCTTTTCCATTCCTTTTGATAAGGGATGGGTTGCCAAAATTGACAATAAGGAAGTGAAGCCCTTACTCGCAAATATAGGGTTCACAGGCCTTGTCGTTGAAAAAGGACAACACCAGATTGAACTGACATTTACTCCCCGATTATTTAGTTTAGGCGCTATTATTTCGGTGATTTCTCTAATCCTGTTTTTATTATTGATTTTTACGAAATACATGGCAGAGAAAAAATCTTCAAAAAAGAAAAATGTCACACCGCCTTAAAATAAAACCATCTATATACAAGAGCTTGATTAGCCTTTATTAAAACTCTGGTATCAATAACCATCTTTCAGTTTAAACAGATTCGATCATAAAAAAGAAACACTATAAAGCCCTGCCAAAGAATAATTAATGGATTAAGACGCGGTTTTTTCGGAAAAATCTGTATTTTATTTGCATGAACCATGTACAGTTACAAGGAAAATTAAGAACGGCAATCTTGAAATTGCATTTCGGCGCCAATTCAGGACATATAGGATGCTCTTTAAGCTGTATTGATTTGTTGATTCTTATTATACAGTACATGAATGAGGAAGACTCGTTTATTCTTTCCAAAGGTCATGCTGCTTCGGCTTTATATGTGGTACTAAATGAATTGGGAAAAATTCCGGAAGAAGATCTGGATACCTTTTATAAAGAGGCAACGAAATTATCGGCCCACCCTGCACCCTTAAAATACCCCTGCATAAGTTTTGCAACCGGCTCCTTGGGACATGGTTTGCCATTAGCTGTTGGTATTGCAAAGGCAATGAAGCTTAAGAAAAACAAAGGGTTTAGTTATGTAGTTATGAGCGATGGTGAAACAAACGAAGGAACAACATGGGAGGCCGCGCATTTTGCTGTAGCCAATAAACTGGACAACCTTTTGGTTTTTATCGATAAAAACGGGTTACAGGGCTTTGCCAGGACGGTAGACGTTCTGGGAGATACTGCCCGTTCTGATTTATGGGAAGCTATGGGCTTTGATGTTATTGAAGCCGATGGACACAATATTGAATTATTGATTGAAGCAAAACAAAGTTTTCTAAAAAAAGAAAACGGAAAGCCTAAATTGATCATTGCAAATACGGTTAAAGGAAAAGGCGTTAGCTTCATGGAGAATACCCTTGATTGGCATTATTTGCCAATGAGCAAGCAGCAATTTGAAGAGGCTATTGCGCAAGTAAATAATGATTACCAAATTTAGACTGTACGTAATAAGCCCCCGACTGCTATAATGAGAAAACATTTTTCTGCCTATATTGAAAAAATCATCGAAGAAAACGATGATCTTATTTTTATTACGGGCGATTTGGGATATAACGCCTTAGAAAATCTACAACAAAAATTAGGAGATAAGTTTATTAATGCTGGTGTTGCTGAGCAAAATATGGTTGGCATGGCAGCCGGCATGGCTTCTCAGGGCTTCCGGGTTATTTGTTACAGTATTGCTCCCTTTGTTGTATATAGATGCCTGGAGCAAATACGGAATGATGTATGCTTTCACAACTTGCCTGTTTTTATTGTAGGCAATGGAGGCGGATACGGCTACGGGATTATGGGTTCTTCTCATCATGCTATCGAAGATATTGCCTGTCTTAGCGGCTTGCCTAATATGCAATGTTATATACCTTCCTTTATTGAAGATATGAACCAATGCATGGATCAGATTTTTACCAGGAAGCAACCTGCATATTTGCGACTTGGTGTCGGTAAAAACATGCCTGGTAATGTAATACATAGAGAGTTTGGTGCAGCTACATCAATACCTGATCCACAACTGACTATTATTGTTCAGGGACCGGTAGCTAATAATTTATTTGCTGCTCTTAAAACGCACGAAGCTGCAGACAAAATTGAAATATTTGTTTTAAATCAAATGCCCTTGCAAATGTTACCAAAGGAGCTGGAGGACAGTATTGTTTCTAGTAAGAATGTAATAACGGTGGAAGAGCATATAACCGTTGGGGGATTGGGTAGCGCTGTTTCGTTGTTGATAAATGAAAAATCAATAGCCCTAAACAAATTCACAAGCTTACATGCAAAAGGATATCCTACCGGTCTTTACGGAAGCCAATCCTATCATCAGCAAGTCAGCGGCCTCGATGAAAAAAATATTTCATCAGTAATCAGTTCTTACTTCTAAACCAATGATCAATTCGAAAAATTTACAAGAAAAGATAAAAGAACTTGAAGGCCCCGTTTTTGTTTTTGGGGCAAGCGGCTTTATAGGGGTGAATGTTTTCAATCAAATTTTATCTGTTCGTAACGATTGCTATGCAATCACTCATGATGCCATTAATGCCTGGCGTTTAAAAGCACTTAATACTCCCGTTAGCAGTATCATTCATTGTGATATCACTTCCTTTATTTCCGTTAAAAACATATTTGAAAAATACAAGCCAAAGACCGTGTTCAACCTTGCAGCTTACGGCGCCTATAGCAAGCAAAAAGATGTAAGATTGATTTACGAAACCAACGTAAATGGAACAGTAAATATTCTTGAAAATTGTGCAGATGTGAAATCTTATGTTCATGCGGGAAGCAGTTCTGAATATGGTACTAACTCTGCTGCCCCTATGGAAACTGATCCTTTGGAACCCAATAGCCACTATGCTGCTTCAAAAGTGTCTGCTTCTTACATTATACAATACTATGCTCAATTTAAAAATATAAATGCTGTAAACCTGCGTTTATATTCTGTCTATGGCCCTTGGGAAGAGCCTGACCGGTTAGTGCCTGTTATCATTGAGAAAGCCAGGCAGCATACATTTCCAAACCTAGTGCAAAAAGAAATCAGTAGAGATTTTGTTTTTGTTACCGATGCTGTCGAAGCTTTTGTTGATGCCGCTTTAAACATCAGCCTGGATGTTAAGGGTAAGTCATACAACATATGTACCGGTAAAAAAACGACGCTCGAAGAATTGATCAATCTTGTAAAGAATGAATTCCGCATTTCTGAAACGGCTGTCTGGGGAAATATGGAAAACAGGGCCTGGGATCTGAAAGACTGGTACGGCTACCCCGAAAACTCCAACAAAGATTTAAAGTGGAAAGCTAAGACAGATTTAGCAGCCGGAATGCGCACCACATTTGAATGGCACGAGAAAATAGGTTATGCAGAAAATATTCTACCCGCCTTTCAAAAACCCCGCTTAAATGCCAAGATCACAGCTGTAATTGCTTGTTATAAGGACGAACAGGCTATCCCTGTTATGTATGAAAGGTTGGTCAAAATGTTTAATGAAACAAAGCTGCGTTATGAAATTATTTTTGTGAATGACTGTTCACCTGATGAATCAGAAAAAGCTATAGCAAATCTTGTTAGCCATGACTATAACGTAATTGGCATTTCTCACTCTCGCAATTTTGGTTCTCAATCTGCTTTTCTTAGCGGTATGGAAATAGCAACAGGCGACGCGGTGATTCTTTTGGATGGCGATTTACAGGATCCTCCCGAGGTTATTCCTGCCATGTATAAAAAATGGATGGAAGGTTATGACGTAGTTTATGGAAAACGTGTTAAAAGGGAAATGACCTTTTTTATGGAATTCTTTTATAAGTTTTTTTACAGGGTGTTCAGTAAACTTTCCTATATAAAAATTCCCGTTGATGCAGGCGATTTTTCCCTAATGGATAGAAAAGTAGTTAGAGAATT